>JAATET010000070.1 GCA_015655545.1 Chthoniobacterales bacterium
ACAACGCCATCATCCCGCTCAAGGAGCGTGTCGTGGACGAGTTCTACGACCCCCTCGGGTGGCTCTGGAAACTCCTGCGCGGAAAGAAAAATTAATCTCTTTTCGGGAGATCGGGCGTCGGGATTGAGCGGGCTCGGGTTCTACTTCGAGCCTTTGACCCGCTCGATATTCGCGCCGAGCTGGTTCAGCTTTTCGTCGATGCTCTCGTAGCCGCGGTCGATGTGGTAGACGCGGTTGATCTCGGTCGTGCCCTCGGCGGTGAGGCCGGCGAGCACAAGCGCGGCGGAAGCTCGAAGATCGCTGGCCATGACCGGCGCGCCGCTGAGCTGCTCGACGCCGTTGATGACGGCGGTCGCGCCCTGGAGCTCGATATTCGCGCCCATGCGCTTGAGCTCCGCGATGTGCATGAACCGCTGCGGAAAGACATGCTCGGTGATGACGCTGATGCCTTCCGAGGTCGCAAGCAGCGCGCACATCTGGGCTTGCATGTCGGTTGGAAAGCCGGGGAATGGTTCGGTTTCCAGCTCGAGCGGGTGATTTGAGCCGTTGCGGCTGATCGTGACGCTATCCTTGCCGGTTTCGATGACATAGCCGGCTTTGGCCAGCGGGTCGGTCACGGAAACGAGGTGCAGCGGATCGACTTTTTGGAGGGTGACTTTTTCTCCGGCGATGGCTCCGGCGACGAGGAATGTGCCGGCCTCGATGCGATCGGGAATGACGGTGTGTTCCGCGCCATGCAGCTCTTTCACGCCCTCGATGATAATGCGGCGGGTGCCGGCGCCTTCGATTTTCGCGCCCATGGCGATGAGGAAATTCGCAAGGTCGACGACTTCCGGCTCCTCGGCCGCGCCGTCGATCACGGTGGTGCCTTCGGCCAGCACCGCGGCCATCATGATATTGTCGGTGCCGAGCACGGTGGAGCCGAATTTGCCGCGCATGTTGATCGTGGCGCCCTTCAGCTCCGGCGCGAGCACCTTGACATTTCCGGAATGCACTTTCACGGCGGCGCCGAGCGCCTCGAAGCCGCGCAAATGCAGGTCCACCGGGCGATCGCCGATCACGCAGCCGCCGGGAAGGGAAACCGTCGCTTCCTGCATGCGGCCGAGGAGCGGGCCGAGCACGCAGACCGAGGCGCGCATCTTGCGCACGATGTCGTAAGGCGCGTCGGTGCCCACGGTTTCGGCCTTGATCTGGACGGTGCCGCTGGCGCGCTCCACTTCGGCGCCGAGCTCGCTGAGGATCGTGAGCATGTAGTGGATGTCGCTCAAATCCGGCACGCGATGGACGATGCACGGCTCCTTCGTGAGGAGCGTGGCGGCGAGGATGGGGAGGGCGGAATTTTTCGAACCGCTGATGCGGACGTTGCCCTTCAATGCGGAGCCGCCGTGAACGAGAATTTTATCCATGTCTGTGGTGACGGTGCGTGTGATGCCACCGTCGCCGCCTGATTACCGGGGAAAGGGACGTTCGTCGATTCAGGAAATCGCCTGATTTCCGTTCCTTCGGTCCAGCGCGGCGCGCGGATCGTCAAGACGCAGCGGTTTGCCGGGGAAGTCGTCCATGCCGGCGGCACGGCAGGCCTCGCGATCACGGGTCATGAGATTTGCGGTCAGGGCGCGGCTCGGCTTTGCTTGGCGGGCGTTTGCAAAAAGCGATAGGCTCACCGCCGTGACAGGTCATCTTTTTGGAAAGCGGTGCGCGGTGGTGGGGATGATTCATCTCCCGGCGTTGCCTGGCGCTCCGCACCATCGATCGAGCGTCGCGGAAATCGTCGCCGCCGCCACCCGCGAAGCGGAATTGCTCGCGGAAGCGGGCGTGGATGCGCTGCTCATCGAGAACATGCGCGACCGGCCGTATCTGCGCGCGAAGGCCGGGCCGGAAATCGTCGCCATCATGACCGCCGCGGCCTGCGCGGTGCGGCGAAATTTTTCGCTGCCATGCGGGGTGCAGGTGCTCGCCGCCGCGAACGAGGAAGCGCTCGCCGTGGCGCTCGGCGCGGGGCTCGACTTCATTCGCGCGGAGGGATTTGTCTTCGCGCATGTCGCGGACGAGGGCGTCATCGAAGGCTGCGCGGGGGCTCTGTTGCGGGCGCGAAAATCGTGGGGCGCGGAGTCCGTGAAAATTTTCACCGACATCAAAAAGAAGCACAGCTCGCATGCGATCACTTCCGACGTGAGTCTGGCCGAGACCGCGAAGGCGGCGGATTTTTTCTGCAGCGACGGCGTCATCGTCACCGGCACGGCGACGGGTGAGCCGGTCGATCTCGATGATCTGGCCGCCGTGGCGGCCGCGGCGCGGCTGCCTGTGCTGGTGGGCTCGGGGGCGACGCTCGATAATGTGTCCTCACTCTTTCCTCATGCGAGCGCGTTGATCGTCGGCTCGTATTTCAAAAGCGGCGGCAAGTGGGATGGTGCGGTGGATGCCGGAAAGGCGCGCGAATTTACCGCGCACGTTCGCTCGCTGCGGGCTTAGCGGCTCGCGCTTACGAAGCGCTCGATGCCCGCGTAGTCCTTGTGGGCGCAGACATCGCGATAGCCGTGGGCCGAGAAAAGCTCCGCCACTCGGCCGGCCTGATCGTGGCCGAGCTCCAGAAACATTTTGCCGCCCGGCACGAGGCGGGTGACTCCGCTCTCGATCAATCGGCGGAGGAGATCGAGGCCGTCGCCGCCGCCGTCGAGAGCCGCGAGCGGATCGTGCCGCACTTCGCGGGAGAGTCCCGGAATGTCGCCACTCGGAATGTAGGGGAGATTCGCGACGATGAGATCGAACGCGGCGGGTTCGCCGGGCAGAAGATCGCTGCCGACGAAGGTGACGTTCGCGCCGAGTGAGGCGGCGTTGCTTTGCGCGAGTGCCAGCGCGTCGGCGGAAATATCGATGGCCGTGACGACGGCTTGCGGAAGCTCGAGGGCGAGGGTGATCGCGATCACTCCGCTGCCGGTGCCGACATCGAGGATTTTGAATTCCCGGCTTTCGACTTTCGATTGGAGGACGAGTTCCACGAGCTGCTCGGTTTCCGGTCGAGGAACGAGTGCGCGGGCGTCGCTGCGAAATTCGCGGCCGTGGAATTCCACCGTGCCGAGCAAGTGCTGGAGCGGTTTTCCCCGCGCGCGATCGCGGACGAGTCCGCGGAGGGGGGCGAGCTCCTGCTCGGTGAGCGCGCGGTCGAATTCCAGGTAGAGATCGAGCCGCTTTTTTTTGCCGAGGGCGTGCGCGGCGAGGTGCTCGGCATTGAGCCGGGGGCTTTCCACACCGTGCTTCTCGAAATAGGCGGTCGTGGATTTGATGACCTCGAGGACGGTGGGCATCGGTGCACGATGAAGGCGGCGGAAATGCGACGCAACCGTTTTGGTGACCGGTCAATCGATCGAGCACCTCGGCTTCGCGCCATGCTCGATGCGGGCGAGGCAATCCGGTTCAACTCGCGTCGAGACCGACCATGCGCTGGGATTCCACGTCCCAGACTTTCAGGCGCAGGCAATGGACGATGTCGCGCGGATGCAAGGACGTGGTCTTGGCGAATTGCAGCTCGGGCATTTTCGCGAGCACTTCCGGCAGGCGGTAAAATGGAATGCGGGCGTTCAGATGATGGATGTGGTGATAGCCGATGTTCCCGCTGAACCACGCCATGAGGCGGCTGGTGCGCATGTAACTCGACGATTCCAACGCGGCTTTTTCGTATGTCCAGCCGGCTTTGTCGTAGAACGAGACTTCGGGGAAATTATGCTGCGCGTAGAAAAGGTAGGAGCCGATCGCGCTCGAGATGAACCAGGGAACCAGCAAGGTCAGCAGGCAGGCCTGCCATCCGAGGAAAAGAAAAAGCGCCAGGCCGACCGCGAGGTGAAGGGTAAAGGCGATGAGGCAGTCCCAATGCTCCCGCGGCTTGTCGAGGAAGGGATAGACGCACATGCCGTAAAGAAAGACGGAGAAATATCCGAAAAGGATCGTGAGCGGATGGCGCATGAAGAGATATTTCGCGCGGTCGCCTTTCGAGCACTTCAAGAAATTCGCCTTCGTCATCACGGGAAACGAGCCGATGTGCGAGCCGCGGAGCTTCGAGTTGTGATTGTGATGGTGGTTGTGGGACGCGGTCCAAATACTCGTCGGGCTGAGGCCGATGATGCCGAAAATTTTCATGAAACCCGCGGCGAGCCGGGATTTGGGGAGGATGGCGCGGTGCTGCTGGTCGTGATAAATCACGAAAAGCCGCAGGAGCAAAAAACCGGCCAGGACGCTACATCCGATCTGCCCGGGCAAATGGAAATGACCGAGCGTGCCGGCGAGGGAAAGCAGGAAGAGAAAGGTCGTGGAAAGAATGACCCACCAGCTTTTCACAGTGTGGTCGATCGCGTATTCTTTCGTGGCGAGGATGAGTTCCTTTCCGGTCCGCAGAGATGTTTCTTTCAAAGTCGCCTGCACAGTCGGGCATATGGCCTGGATTGTCCATGCAGGGCTTTTTTTTGGTGAGCGTTGATAAAAGCGGCGTCGGCTACAGCCCTGCGCGCTCGAGCATGGTGGCGACTTTCTTGCGGCCGCCGGTCTCGACGAGATCGCCGTGACCGACGATCACGCGGTCGAAATCCCATTCGAGCATTTCATCCATGGACCGGCGGAAGGCGCCCTCGTCGGTGATCGCCGCGCGAAAAGGCCGCGACATTCCGGGGTGATGCTCGCTGCCCACGGCGGCCTTGAGCAGGAGCTCGGTCCAGAAAGGCTCGTCGGCGCCGAAGTTGAAGACGAGATCCGCGACGATCAAGGTGTGGGATTGCGCATGGAAAAAGACGTGCTCGCGGTAGGTATCATTTCCCAAAATCTCGAGCACCTGGAATTCGTGGCTCCAGGCGGGCGGAGGCGGAAACAGCGGCTCGACGGGAAATTTCACCCGCTCGGAAAATCCATCGGGCGCCAGGAAGGGGAGGCCGGGAAAAAGGTCGCGTCCTTCCTGCGAAAACGTGTCGTGGGACAGCATCGCCTCGACGAGCCAGGCCGGCTGGCCCAGGGCGGAGATCGTGGCGACATCCTTGCGGTTGAATGGCCCCATCGAGTGGATGATCAATTTTCCCGAGTCCAGGCGGATGACGCTGACGTTGCGGCGGAGATCCGCGCCGAAGAGTCGAAGAGGGTAGGTGAGCATCCAGAGATTCTCGGAAACTTGTTTCATCGAAAAATGCGCATGTCCGAAAGGAATCGCCGCGAAAGCCTTCTCCGGCCGCGTCCCGGTTAAGGTCGCCGGGCGCCGATGAGCGCGGCCGCGACGAGGAGCACGCCGGGCAGCGCGGCCGGAATGCCGGTATGCAAAGCGGGCTGGAGTCCGCCGATGAAAGCGCCCGCAAAATACGACAGCCAGCTCGAAGCGGGAAGCCACGGGCTTTTTTCGACGCGGGGCGCGTGATCGCCGGCCTCGCGGGCTGCGCCGACGAGGCGCGTGATGGCGGTGGTCAGCGTGCCTGTCACGAAGACGGTGGCGACGCCGGCGATGCCGAGTTGCTGCACGGCCGCGCTTTGCAGGCCCATTGCCGCCGCGGCCACGATAACGATGAAGGAAAGAAAGTGATCGCCGGTGAGCGCCATTGAGATCGCGCAGCCGAACACCAGTGATCCCGCGCCGAGCAGCGCGAGGCTCACGCGCCGGGACCAATCGTGATCGGGCGAATGCACGATCCAAGCGCCGGACGCGGCTCCGATGCAGAAGCCCAGCAGCGCGAGGGCGCTGAGCGTGGCGCCGCCGGTGCCGGGATGAAGCAGCGAGGCGGCGAGCACCACGGAGTTGCCGGTCATGTTTGCCGGGAAGACGCCGGCATTCACGAAGGCGATGGCGTCGACACAGCCCGCCGCGACGCTCAGGAGCAGCAGGAGAATGTTTCGCGTCGAGGTGGCCATGCCGGTCAAAGTGAAAACTAAACCGGATTAACAGGATTGACTGGATTTACAGGAAAATTCAGGGGAACAACTCTTTCATCCCGTTAATCCTGCAAATCCAGTCAATCCTGGTTAGTTCACATTTTTGAAATCGCCGTCTGTTTTCCGCTCCGCGTGCCCCCACCAGCTGTTCCATTTCCGGCCCGCGTATTTTTCCACGAGTTTTGCTTCGACATCGGCCATCGTGCCGTCCGGCGGCCCCCAGCTTGGAATGTCCGGGAAGTCGAGTTTGCAGTTCTCGCATTTCTTGCCGGGATAAAAACGGATCGGACACCAGAAGCTCTCGAGGTTGCGCAACATCTCGCCGCCGAGCGCATAGATGCCGGTCATCCAGTCGCAGTAGAGGCACCACACGAGATCGTGGCCGACGAGTCCGCCGAATTTCTGCCGCGAGACGCTCACCCATTCGGCGTGGTCATAGGGCGGAAGCCGGATCGTCTTCACGAGGATCGGATAGGTCGTGAGCTGGGAAAAACGGATGAGGATAAAAGCGGGCAGCGCCGGCAGCGTGGCGAGGAGCGCGACATTGTTGGCGACGGGGCTGGTGAGGCCGTTGAGCGTGCGCATGATCGATCCGCTGCGGTGGGCGTTTTGTTTTTCGTGCCAGAAGCAGAAGGTCTCCATCGCGGCGAGCTGGCCAAGCATGCAGCCGATCAAGCCGGTCCAGCCGCAGAGCCAGAAGGCGAGGAGCCACGGAACCCAGGTGAGCGCGCTGACCACGAGATCGAGGCCGGGCGCGGAAATCAGACGGTCGGTGCGGCGGCCCAGTGCGAGAAGGGCGCCGATGAGCCCGAGTTCCAGGACCCAGAACATAATCAACGAAACGATCAATCGCATGGCGCGCAGCCTTTCAGGAGCTGGGGCGGGAGGAAAGCCCTGCCGAAAATAAAATCGAGGCGGTGCGCCGGAGCCGTTTCCCCCGGCTGCGGGAGTTGACAGCCTCCCGTGCGCGCGGGCATTCCTTTGAGCTCCCGTTCCCCTTTTATGCGCCGCTTTCTTTCGCTTCTTTCCGTCTTTCTTTTTCTTTGGAAACCGTCCGCCCGCGGAGCGGTGGATCTGGCGCTGGAAAGCAAAGTCGATGCCGCGCTGGCGAAGCTGAGTCTCGAGGAAAAAATCGCGCTGCTGCATGGCGCGGGGACGATGGAACTTTTCAGAGAAACCTCGCTCATTCCGGGCGTGAGCGCGAATGACGGCCCGCAAGGCGTGCGCGCGGGAGCGTTTACCGCCTTTCCTTCCGCGATCGCCATGGCGGCGACCTGGGACGTTCCGCTTTTGGAAAAAATCGGTCAGGCGCTCGGGGAGGAGACGCTCGCGTCGGGCGCGAAGATGCTGCTCGGACCGGCGATCAATCTGATGCGCACGCCGCTCGGCGGCCGCACCTACGAATATATGGGCGAGGACCCGCGGCTCGCCGGCAGGATGGCCGCCGCCTACATTCGCGGATTGCAAAGCACCGGCGCGTCCTCGTGCCTGAAGCATTTCGCCCTGAACAATCAGGAATCGTGGCGGGATTCCGTGAGCGTGGAGATCGGCGAGCGGGCGTTGCGCGAGGTCTATCTCGAATCGTTTCGGATCGCGATCGAGGAAGGAAAACCGTGGGCGGTGATGAATGCCTATAATCGGATTCGCGGCGAATGGTGCACCGCGAACGCGCATCTCAATCGCGACATTCTTTATGGCGTCTTCGGTTTCGACGGCGCGAATGTCTCCGACTGGGGCGCGTGGCACGACGACAAAAAAGCCATCGAAGGCGGCTGCACGATCGAGATGCCTTCGTCCGGCGACTTGGAGCGGGACCGGAAAATCGCCGCCCGCGTCCGGGCGGGTGAGATTTCGGAAAAGCTCGTCACCGAGGCCGTGCGCCGGAATCTTCGGCTCGCCTTCCGTGTGAAAGGATCGAAAGGCGCGGCGAATACGCCCGAGCACCAGGCGCTGGCCCGGCGACTCTCGGTGGAAAGCATCGTGTTGTTGAAGAACGCGGGCAGTGCCCTGCCGCTCGACGCGACCAAGGTCAGACGCGTGGCCGTGATCGGGCCAAATGCCGCCGCCGAGCACACGATCATCAGTGGAACGATGCTGCAAAAAGGCGGAAGCGGCGCCGTGAGGCCGCCCTACGAAATCACGCCGCTGCAAGGGCTGGCCAAAGCGCTCGGCGAGCAGCGCATCGATTACGCCCCCGGCTATGTCTTCGCTCCGCCGACCGGAGTGGCCCCGGCGGATTTCAAAAACGGACCCGCAGCCATCGAGGCCGCCGTCGCCGCCGCGAAGTCCGCGGAGATCGCGATCGTTTTCGCGGGCACGAACCATTCCATCGACCACGAAGCGCTCAAGCTGCATGACCCCGACGTCGATAAAAAAGATCTCGAACTTCCGGGACCGCAGGGGGAGCTCATCCGGCGTGTCGCCGCCGTGAATCCGCGCACGATCGTCGTGCTGATCAATGGCGCGCCGGTGCGGATGGAGGATTGGCAGGACAAGGTCGGAGCCATCGTGGAGGCATGGTATCCCGGCATGGAAGGGGGCAACGCGATCGCGGAGGTGCTGCTCGGCGCGGCGGATCCGGGCGGGCGGCTGCCGGTGACTTTCGGAAAAAATTTGACCGACTGGCGCGTGCATCAGCTCGGCGCCGAGGTCTTCCCCGGCACCGGAAAAGGCGGCGACGAAAAATACGACGATGGCATCTGGGTCGGCTACCGCTGGTTCGACCACGCGGGCACGGAGCCGCGCTATCCCTTCGGGTTCGGCCTGTCCTACACGAAGTTCGAATTTTCCAATTTTGCGGTTGCGGCGTCGAAGGACGGCTGGACGGCGAAGGCGACGGTGAAAAATATCGGTTCCCGCGCGGGCAGCGAAGTCGTGCAGCTTTATACCGGCCCGGCGGACAAGCTGGCTGACGCGCCGGTGCGGGAGTTGAAGGCGTTCCAGAAGTTGCATCTCAAACCCGGCATGTCGCAGGCGGTCACGTTCACGCTTTCGCCGCGCGACTTTGCGCATTGGTCGGAAAAGACGGGCGATTGGCGCACGCCGGCCGGACGCTATCGCATCGAGATCGCCACCTCTTCGCGCGACGTGAAGTTCCAGATGGTCGGCGATGTTCGCAAGGAACGGAGCTGGCGCTAGGCGGTCCATGGAAGCGCTCCGGCGCGCCAAATGCGAATCTTCGCCGGCAGGAGGCCATCGAACTTTCCCGACGAGGCGACAACTCCGCGCTTGATCGCACCGCATCGCGGCTTAGCGTAATAATTCACCAATCCAATAAAACATCATGGCCTACGAACTTCCTTCCCTGCCGTATCCGACCAACGCCCTCGAGCCGCATATCGACACGAAGACGATGGAAATCCACCACGGCAAGCATCACCAGGCTTACGTGACGAATTTGAACAAAGCCCTCGAAGCCGCTCCAGAGCTGGCTGAGAAGCCCGTGGACGAGCTCATCGCCGATCTCGGCGCCGTGCCCGAGGCGATTCGCGGACCGGTGCGCAACAATGGCGGCGGCCATAGCAACCACACATTTTTCTGGTCGATCATGAGCCCGAACGGCGGCGGCGAGCCGGCCGGCAAACTCGCCGAAGCGATCGCGGCGAAATTCGGCAGCTTCGCGGATTTCAAAACGAAGTTCGAAGCAGCCGGCGTTGGGCGTTTCGGCAGCGGCTGGGCCTGGCTGCTCGTGACGGGTGGCGGGCTGGAAATCGGCTCCACGCCGAACCAGGACACTCCGATCATGGGCAAGGCGGTCGCGGGCGTCGAAGGCACGGCGATCCTCGGCGTCGATGTCTGGGAGCATGCCTATTATCTGAACTACCAGAACCGTCGCCCCGATTACCTCAAGGCGTTCTGGAACGTGGTCGACTGGGCAAAGGTCGGCGAGCTCTACGAAGCGGCGCTGTAAGCCGCGATTGACGCGCCAAGCGTCCCGCATTCATCCTGGGAGGGACGGGCTTCGGCCCGTCCCTTTCTTTTCCATCATGGCACAGCTCAATTCCAACTATCTCAAACTCAAGACCGGCTATCTCTTTCCCGAGATCGGGCGGCGCGTGAAGGCTTTCTGCGACGCGAATCCCGACGCCGCGAAGCGGCTGATTCGCTGCGGGATCGGCGACGTGACCGAGCCGCTGCCGCTGGCCGTGCGCGAGGCGATGCACCGCGCGATCGACGAGATGGGCACGCGCGAGGGGTTCCATGGCTACGGGCCGGAGCAGGGGTATGAATTCCTGCGGCACGCGATCGCGGAGAACGATTATCGCGCGAAGGGGCTGGAAGTCGCGGATGACGAAGTCTTCGTGTCGGATGGCTCGAAATGCGATTGCGGCAACATTCTCGACATCTTCGGCGACGGCAATCGCATCGCGGTGACGGATCCGGTTTATCCCGTGTATGTCGATACGAACGTGATGGCCGGGCACACCGGCGAGGCCGATGAATCCAGCCGCTACGGCGGGCTCGTCTATCTCGATTGCACGGCGGAAAACGGCTTCGTGCCGGAGCTTCCGGGCGAGCCGGTCGACTTGATCTATCTCTGCTACCCGAACAACCCGACCGGCGCGACCGCCACGCGCGCGCAGCTCGAGAAGTGGGTGGCCTATGCGCTCGACCATGACGCTGTGATCCTTTTCGACGCGGCCTACGAGGCCTACATCCAGGATGCGGACGTCCCTCATTCGATCTACGAAATTCCCGGGGCGCGGAAGTGCGCGATCGAGTTTCGCAGCTTTTCCAAGAACGGCGGCTTCACCGGCACGCGCTGCGCCTTCACGATCGTGCCGAAGGAACTCGAATGCCGCACGGATACCGGCGGGAAGAAGCCGCTGCATCCGCTCTGGAACCGCCGGTTCAGCACGAAGTTCAACGGAGTGAGCTACGTGACGCAGCGCGGCGCGGAAGCACTGTATTCCAAGGAGGGCAAGGCGCAGGTCGCGGCGCTCGTCGAACTCTACATGGGCAACGCGGCGCTGCTTTGCGCGGCGGCAATGGAGTGCGGGCTCGCGGTGTATGGGGGCAAAAATGCGCCTTACATCTGGGTGCGCGGCCCGCAGGGCTATACGAGCTGGGAGATGTTCGACAAGGTTCTTGCCGAAGCAAACGTGGTGATCACTCCAGGCAGCGGCTTCGGCCTTGCGGGCGAGGGATATTTTCGCATCTCGGCTTTCAACAGCCGGACGAACGTCGAGGAGGTCGCGCGTCGCTTCAAGGCATTGAGCTGGTAGATCGGGGGAAAAGAAAAACTCCGGAGAGCGCTATGCGGCCGCCGGAGTTTTCTTGAATTCGTGGCCGGCTGTTACTGGAGCGTCACGGTGACTTTCCGGGGCGCGGAAGTTACGCCGTTGCCACCGACCGCCTGTACGAGAATCTTGTTCTTTCCGGGCTTGAGCTTGGCCTTGAATTTCCAGCGGGTCGTTCCCGTCGCGGTTTTGAAGCCGTCCTTGCCGACTTTATATTGAACGGCTTTGATTCCCGCCTCGCTGGCCGCGGTGCCCTTGATAAGGAGCTTGGGTTTGGTGGTGACGATTTTCTTTTTGCCCTTGATGGTGACGGTCGCCGTCAGAATCGGAGGGAAACTGGAGGGCTTGATGATCACGCTTCTCGTGCCTGTCCCTGGCGGAAAGGCGCCAATCAATGTGGCAATGCCTGTGGAAAGCGAAATGCGATAAAAGTTTCCGTTGCTTGCGCCCAAAAAGGCGAGGGATTGATTGATAGCCAACCCATTAGGCTGGGAAAACATGGTTGCCGTTCCGAATTGCGTCGCACCGGCTTCGCTGATCAAGCCGCCGGCGTCGATATTCGCAGACGTGCAGAGATTGTGATTTTCTCCCGTGTTTACGATGTAGAAGCGGCTCGTGCCGCCATAGGAAGCCGTGGTGAAGCTGGCGCCGCTGAAGGCGGGAGTCACGGAGCCCACGGTATGGACGTCCGGCCGCCGCACGGCAGTCGCCGTATTTGGATCGATCCAGAAGTTGAAATTGACGCCGACGGCTTGAAAACTGTCGGTTGCGGGATCGAAAGCAAAGCCCCAGGCGGAATCTCCGACTGTGGCGGCAGAGAGGGCGGTGAGCGCGCTTCCAATCTGAGTCACTGCACCGGACGGCTTAACGACGAACAATTTGTATGTGCCGCCGTCGTGGCATAATGCCCACAGGGAACCGACACCGGGATTTGCAGCGCCCGTGGTTTTTGTCGTGATGCGCATGGCTATTCCGACCAGCTCACTGCCGGCGGGGATATTCGGAGTGAGGTCGACGTCCGTTACCGTGCCGGGGGTGGCGGAGTCGAAGGTCAGCAGATGATTCGTGTCAGTGAGTGCGTAGCAGGCGACCGCTTTCGCATCCGAAATAAGCGCAAGCGCTGAGAAAAGTGTAAGCAGGGAAAGCGTGAAGCGTTTCATGTCGCTCATATAGTTTGGAAACCCATTTTGTGCCAGAAGGAAATCTCTTAGCGGGGAAGCTTGGATGAAAATGATCCAAAAAGTCCCTGTCCGCTTTGCGTCCGGTGTGCTTCAAATATGGCGTGAACGAGCTCAGCTTCGATCTCGCGATGTTTGCGACTGCGATCGGTGCGGGGTTGCTGGGTTCGCTTATCGGGCTGGGGGGAGGGATCATCATTACGCCGGCTTTGGTGCTCTTTTTCCACGTCGATATTCGCTATGCGATGGGGGCGGCGCTCGCGTCGGTGATCGCCACGTCGTCCGGAGCGGCGGCGGCGTATCTCCGCGATGGCGTGAGCAACATGCGGATCGGGCTGTTTCTTTCCATCGCAACCACGATGGGCGCGGTGGGCGGAGCGTTGATGATGAAGGAGACGAATCCTGCGGTTCTTTCGCTCATTTTTGGATTTGCGTTGCTCGTGACGGCGGGGCTTTCGCTGCGGAAAAACAAAGATTCCGTCGGACTGGAGTTGCCCATCGATCCCGTGGCCGCAAAGCTTCGCCTCGACGACGCGCTGCCGACATCCGCTGGCCCGCAGTCTTATCACGTGCAGCATGTCGGCTGGGGGTTTCTCGTGATGGTCGTGGCGGGGATGCTTTCCGGACTGCTGGGAATTGGATCCGGCGCGTTCAAGGTGCTCGGGATGGATCAGATCATGCGCATCCCGTTCAAGGTCACGACGACGACGAGCAACTTCATGATCGGAGTCACCGCGGCGGCGAGCATCGGCATTTATTTGAAGAACGGCTATCTTGATCCGGTCCTGGTTTTCCCGGTGGCGCTGGGCGTCCTGGTGGGGGCCTTTTTCGGGGCGCGCCTTTTACCCGTCGTCCCGGTGGCCTTGCTCAAATTCATTTTCCTCGCCGCCATTGCCGTAATCGGGATTCAAATGATCCTCAGGGGATTCAATATCGCCGCCGCATGAACGAGGACCGTCTGCGCCTGTTGCTTGCTCGCATCATGCTTTGGGGCGTCTATCTTGCTGCGATCGTGATGATCGCCGGTGGCGTGATTTTTCTATTGCATCACGCGGGTGACAAGCCGGGCGATCACAAGTTTACCGGAGAGCCCGGCGACCTGCGGCATCCCGTGGCGATCATCAATGCCGCGCTCCAGGGCAACGATGATTGCCTGATCCAGGCGGGCGTCTTGCTGCTGCTCTTCAATCCCCTGGTGCGTGTCGCGATAGCGGCGACTGGCTACGCGGCGGCAAGGGACCGGCTCTATACCTGCATCGCGGCGATTGTGCTGGCGGTCCTTGCGATCAGTTATTTCGTCTGATCAGCAGGGCGGAAAATCGCGGATGTAATCGCGCACGGCATCCTGCCACGGGCGGGGCGTGATTTTTGTCAGCTGCGTGAATCGTCTCGTGGACATCACCGTGTTGACCGGGCGCTCCGCGACGAACGCCTCCATGTCCCTCAATTTCAGCGGGGAAACCTTCGTTGTCTTTACGGGGAGGCCCATTGCTGCGGCGCATGCGAGGGCATGCTCGCCGTAATCGCGCCAGGAGCAGGAGCCGGAATTGCACAGGTGATAAACGCCGCCCGGCGCCTCCGCGGCGACGAGCATGCCGAGCCAATCGGCAAGGTCCTCGGTATAGGTCGGCGTGGACCACTTGTCGGCGATGGCGGAGACTTTTTTTTGCGCCAGCGCGCGGCTCAGCAGCATGTCGATGAAGCTCGGCTTCTCCGGGCCGAAAACCCACGCCACTCGTGCGACGACGGCCTCGGGCAAGGCGGCGAGCACGGCGAATTCCCCGTCGGCCTTCGATTGTCCGTAGACGCTGAGCGGACTCGGCGAGGCCTCCTCGTCGTAGGGCTCCCGCTGACGGCCGTCGAACACGTAGTCCGTGCTGAGATGAATGAATCGCGCGCCCGTTTTCGCGCAACGCTCGGCCGCGCGGCGGGCTGCGATGGTATTGGCGAGCCGCGCTTCCTCCGGCTGGCGCTCGCAGGCGTCGACGTTCGTCTGCGCGGCGCAATTGACGACCCATTCGAATGATTCATCGATGCAATGATCGATGGTGGCGGGATCGAGCAGGTCGAGCTCGGGGCGTGCGAAGCCGCGCACTTCGTGAGCCGGCTTTTCGCCGCTCCCGTCGGGCGCGGCGCCCCATTTGCGAACCAGCGCGGCGCCGAGACGGCCGCGCGAGCCGAGGATGGCGATTTTCATCGGGTCAACAGCGGCTCCCACCAGGCGCGATTTTCAAGATACCATTGGATCGTTTTCCGAATGCCATCGCGTGCCGCATGGATCGGTTTCCAGTCGAGTTCGTTGCGAAGCTTCGAGGAGTCGATGGCGTAGCGGCGGTCGTGGCCTGGGCGATCGGCGACATATTCGATGAGAGTGCGCGGCTTGCCGAGAGTCTCCAGGATGAGCTCGACGACATCGATGTTTCGCATCTCGGAGTCGGCGCCGATGTTGTAAACCTCGCCCGCGCGGCCCTCGAGCATCGCGGCTGTGATGCCGCGGCAATGGTCATCGACGTGGATCCAGTCGCGCACGTTCAGCCCGTCGCCATACACGGGCAGCTTCTCGTCGCGGAGGGCGCGGGTGATCATGAGCGGGATGAGCTTCTCGGGGAACTGATACGGGCCGTAGTTGTTCGAGCAGCGGGTGATGACGATTTCCTGCCCGTAGGTTTTGTGCGCGGCGAGCGCGAGCAGGTCGGCAGACGCTTTGCTCGCGGAGTAGGGCGAGCTGGGCTCGATTGGCGAGGTCTCGGTGAAGCGGCCTTCCGGCCCGAGCGAGCCGTAAACCTCGTCGGTCGAGATCTGCACGAATCGCTTCACCCCATGTTTGCGCGCGAGCGAGAGCAGCACGCCGGTGCCGGCGATGTTCGTGTGGATGAAATTTTCCGGCGAATCGATGCTGCGGTCCACGTGCGACTCGGCGGCGAAATTCACGACCGCGAAATATTTGTGCCGGGCCAGGATGGCATCCATCGCCGCGGGATCGGCGATGTCCACGCGATGAAATTCGTAGCGGCCCGCGTATTTTTCCGCGATGCCGGCCAGGTTTTCAGGATTGCCCGCATAGGTGAGGGCATCCACGTTGGTGACGAATTCCGGCTGATAATGCTCCAGGACGAAACGAACAAAATTACTGCCGATGAAGCCGCAGCCACCGGTGATGAGAAGACGCATGGCGCAGGTTCTAGCAGAGAGGCGAAAGCGCCTGCAACTGTCTGGTATGATTGCCAGCGTTGCGCGAACTGCTGCCGGTGGCCGGGATTTGTGCGCTTGACCAATCCGGACATTGCCGCGATCTCCGTCTTTCTCAAGATCGGCGAATACGAGTTCGTCCAGCGCTACACGCGCTTGCGGCCGAAGCGGGACGGCCTGGCGCTCATCGACAAGCCGAATGGCGAATGCGTGTTCCTCGACGGCATCGATTGCACGATTCAGGCGGTGAAGCCGCGCCAGCAAATCTTTCCACGCCACGGTAGGATGCAAAACAAGAGCCTGACCGCCTTCGATACCGCGGAGGGTTTCGAGACGCCGCAGAAGACACCTTGCGGAATGACACGCAATTTGGCCCTGTCTCAGATGAACTGAAGCTTTGTCCCGTTTCCTGCTCCTGCTTCACTTCGAAGTGAAGTAGGTTGTTGCATCACCTCAAAGTCCACAAGCAGGCCTTGAAGCGACCCCGCATTTACTTTCGCAAAATCGTGCGGCGGCGGCGCATCAGAATCGCTCCGCCGAGCAGAGCGACGATGCCGATCGCGTAGGTCGAGGGTTCGGGGACGGCGGTGTAGGTGAGCACGAGGTTGTTTCCGCCGCCATTCGGCACGACGCTGAGATGCCAGGAGCTATTCGGGTCGGTGGCATTGAAGAACGCCGAGGTGTCGATGGCAAACTTACCGTCGCTGTAGCCGGTGATGGCGCCGGTGGTGGTCGCGATGACCCAGGATTGATCGACCAGGGAGTTGAAATTCAGCGCGGGGTGGCCGCCGACGTTCGAGCCGTCGAGACTCGTCACGTAGATCGTGAATTTGTTTGCGCCGCCGAGGCCCGTGGCGGCGATGTCGAGCGAGCCGCCGATGGAGAGGATATCCCAGTTCGTGCCGGCGGTGCCGGTGGCGTCGTTGAGCTCCCACGCGTAGCTCCCTCCGCCATTCCAGGTCTCGCCGTTCGTGTTCATCGTGCCGGGACTGTTCCCCGGGGAGATCGTGCCGCCGCTGTTGATCGTGACCGCTCCGACCGTGCCGCTGCCGCCAAGCGTGCCGCCGTTGTTGATTCTGGTGAGCGAACTGCTGGCGATGGAGCCGTCCACGACGAGTTTGCCGCCATTGATCGTGGTGGTGCCGGTGTAGGTGCTGTCGCCGGTGAGAACAAGCGTGCCGGAGCCGAGCTTGGTGAGCGTGCCGGTGCCGGAGATCACTCCGGCGTAGGCCGAGGCGTCGGAACGGTTGAAGGTGAGCGCGGCGTTGTTGGCGATGTCGCCCGAGATCGAGCCGGTCGTGCCGCCGTCACCGATGGAGAGCGTGCCAGTGCTGATGGTCGTGCCGCCGGTGAACGTGTTTTCGCCGGTGAGCGTGAACGTGCCGGTGCCGATCTTGGTGAGAGCAAGCGTGCCCGCGCCGTCCTGCATCGCGCCGGAAAAGGCGAGGTCGGCATTGGTGTCTTCGCCAACCGTGAGCGTCGAGGCGGTGCCGGTGGCGGTGTTGGTGACGGTGCCGCCGCCGGTGAACGAACCGAGGCTTTCGTCGCGGCCGTTGAGATCGAGCGTGCCGCCGGCGTTCACAACGACGGGCGCGGCCTTGTAGATTTGGTCTCCGGTGGAGCCGGCGATTCTCACGGTGCCGCCGCTGTTGATCGTGAGACCGACGTCGATGGTGGGCGTGTCGGTTTTGGCGAGGACGAGGGTGCCGGCATTGACAATGGCGGATACCCCCACGTGGTTGCCGGAGCCGGGGCCGTCGAGGGTGAGGGTGCCGGAGCCATCCAGAGTCAAGAGGGTGTTCCAGAGGGCGCCTGAAAAAGTCGTGTCGCCGGTCTGCGTCGAGATCAGCGAACCCGGGTTGACGAGACCGTCAGAACCGGAGAAGCTCGAGACGGTGAGTGTGGTCGAATCGTTGCCGAAGATGGTGCCGCCATTTACCGTGAGCGCGCCGATCGTTTGGTTGTGATTGACGCCGAGATCGAACACTCCGTTGTTCATCAGGGTGAGGTCTCCGCCCGTGGGCAGGGCGCCGTTGTCATTTAGATAAATGACGGCGTCATTGATCGTGGTGCCGCCGGTGTAGGTGTTGGCGTTGTTCAGAATGAGCCAGCCTTCGCCTTTGACGACGAGGCCGAGGTGGTTGGCCCCGGAGTTCGGATTCGAGAGGATGCCGTCGTATTCGATAAAGTTTCTCAAATCAAGGCCGATGGATGAGCCATCGCGGAAGCCGCCCGAGGCGGTGCCGAGCGAGCTGAGCGTGGTGATGTCGGCGGCGGTGAACGCGCCGTCACCGCCGATGTTGAAGAAGGCGGTCGCGCCGGAGGCGACAGTGAAGTTCGCGGCGGTCCAGCTCGCGGTGTCGCCGTTGTAAAGCGAGGAGCGGGTGTCGAATTGGAGCGTGCCGGCGTTGACGGTGGTGGGACCGGTGTAGGTGTTGGCGCTGGAGAGCGTGAGCGTGCCGGTGCCGAGTTTGGCGAGGGAGGCGGAGCCGTCGAGGGCGACGCCGAGGGAATAGTCGGAGGCGGAATCGTAACCGAAATTCCCCGTGCCGGTGAGCGTGCCGGTGCCGCTGAAGTGCGCGAGGTCGATCGCGGAAGCTCCCGTGTCGACGGTGCCGGCGGCGATCTGGATGTTGCCGGCGAAGGCGTTGGCGCTGCCGAGAGCGAGGGTGCCGGTGCCGAGCTTGGCGAGATCGACGGATCCGAGTTGGGCGGCGTCGACGGAAAAAGTGCCACCGGACGCGCGGGTCGTGTCCAGTCCGAGAAGGGAGCCGGTGCTGAACGTGCCTTGGGTGGAGATCGTGCCGAGGTCGGAGGTGGTGAATTCGTTGGCGCCGCCGACATTGAAGGCGGCGGTCGCGGCGGAGGCGACGGAGAGAGTCCCGGCGGAGGCGACGTTGAAGGCATCGCGGTTGGCGAACTGGAGGGTGCCGGCATTCACGGTGGTGGAGCCGCTGTAGGTGTTGGCGCCGGCGAGTGTGAGGGTGCCGGAGCCGATCTTGGTCAGCGCGAGCGTGCCGGCCCCATCCGTGAGAGCGCCGGAAAAAGTGAACGCGCCGCCGACATTTTCGCCGAGGGTGAGCGTGGAGGT
Organism: Chthoniobacterales bacterium; assembly: GCA_015655545.1. Lineage (GTDB taxonomy): Bacteria > Verrucomicrobiota > Verrucomicrobiia > Chthoniobacterales > JAATET01 > JAATET01. The sequence goes on from JAATET010000070.1 coordinate 18,597, forward strand.
GGTGGCGGAGACGGAGTTGGTGACGGTGCCGGCGCCGGTGAGGGAGCCGAGGCTTTCGTCGCGGCCGTTGAGGTCGAGGGTGCCGCCGGTGTTCACGACCACCGGAGCATCCTTATAGATCTGGTCACCGGTGGAGCCGGCGATTTTCACGGTGCCGCCGCTGTTAATGATGAGATTGTTGCCGATGGCATGGGTGACGCCGGGTGTGCCGGCTTTGGCGAGGACGAGGGTGCCGGCGTTGACGGTAGCGGTGGCGCCCACGTTGTCATCGGAGCCGTCGAGGGTGAGCGTGCCGGGGCCGTCGAGGATCAGGCGCGTGGCCGAGAGGACACCCGAGAAGGTGGTGTCGCCGGTTTGGGTCGAGGTCAGCGAAGTCAGGCCCGCGACCTGGCCGCCCGAACCGGAAAAGCTCGAAACGGTGAGGGCGGTGTCGGTGCCGACCACGGTGCCGCCGGTCAGGGAGAGCGCGCCGAAGGTGTGGGAGCGGTTTGCGCCGAGGTCGAGGGTGCCGCCGGCGGTCGTCACGTTTCCCGTGGTGGCGAGCGTGCCGGTGGAGCCCAGGGAGAGCGTGCCGTCATTGATCGTGGTGCCGCCGGTGTAGGTGTTGGGGCCGGAGAGGGTGAGCATGCCGGTGCCGAGCTTGTTGACGGAGAGCGAGCCGGTCAGGGGCGTGCCGAAGATCACGTTGCCGGTGTGGTTGAAATTCACGACGGCCGAGCCGGCACCGCCATTCACCTCGCCGGCGGTCAGGGTGCCGACGGTGGTGCCGTTGCCGATGTTGAGCGTGCCGCTGGAGCCGGCGTAGTAACCGAGGTAGACGGTGCCGCCGCCCACGTCGAAGGTGCCTCTGGTGAGATTCACCGTCCCGTCGCCCAGGTAACCGATGTAGTTCGCCGCGGACGCGCCGGAATACGTGCCGCCGTTCACGTTCAGGACGCCCGTTCCCTCGTGGCCGACCTTGAATTCGTAGTTTTCGGTGTATTGGCCGCCGGTGTTGAGCGTGAGCGTCCCCGAGCCGCCGTCATACCTTCCGAGCGAGGTGCCGGAGGCGGAATAAGTGGCCGTGTCGAGGGTGAACGTGCCGTCGCCGCGGGAGCCGATGACGGTGGAGACGGGATTTCCGGAGCCGGTGCTCCACGAGCCTCCCGAGAAATTGACGACGCCGACGCTGCCCGCGTTTTCCGCGACGACGAGGGTGCCCGCCTGCACGTTGCCGCCGCTCAGGTTCAGCGTGCCGCCGCCGGATTGCCCGACGGACAAATCGTCGTAGGCCGTCAACGCGCCGTTCGTCACCGTGATCGTGCCCGCGGAGTCCGCGTCCTGGCCGAGCACGAGGTGATGGGTCGTCACGTAGCCGCCGCCGACCGTGAGCCCGCCCGCGCCGCCGACACCGACGGTGAGGTTGTCCACGAGCCAGCTGCCGCCGGAGGCGGTGACCGTGCCGGAGCTGCCCGTGTCGCGGCCGATCGTCGCGCTGTTCATGACGGAGGAGCCGCTTTGCAGGGTGAACGAGCCGCTGTCGCCGGCGGAGCTGCCCACTTCCATGGTATCGAAATCCAGCGAGGACGCCGTGGAGACGGCCGATCCCTGCCGGATGGCGAACAACCCCATGGAGCTGGCGCCGCCGGTGAGGCTGAGCTCGCCGGCACCGAGCTTCGTCACCGAGCCCCCGCCGCTGAGGAAGCCGCTCCATGTCGTGGAGTCGGAGCGGTTGAAAACGAGCGCCGCGCGGTTCCAGATGTCGCCTGTGATCGAACCGGTCGTGCCGCCGTTACCGATCGAGAGCGTGCCTTGGAAGATGGTCGCGCCTTGATCGAAGGTGTTCGCTCCGGTGAGCGTGAGCGTGCCCGCGCCCTGTTTCGATAGAGAGCCATCCGCGCCGACGAGACCCGTGGCAAACGTCACATCCTGACCACCCGTGTCGATGCGGTATTGCTGCTCGGGGGCGGTGCTGAAATGCGACGAATAGTCGGTCGTGTTCGCCGCGGAATATTGCAGCAAGCCACCGAGAAAGCTGATCGTGCCCGTCGTGCCAATCGCATTCGCGCTGCCAAGATTGAGCGTGCCGCCCGCGAGCGTGGTGCCGCCGGTGTAGGTGTTCGCGCCGGTGAGGATCGTGGTGCCCGCGATTAACTGGACGGCCAGACCGCCGGTGAGCTGCGGGGCGAAGGTGTAGGCCGTGTCGGTATGGTTGAAGTTCACGAGCTTCGCGCCGCTGCCGCTGCCGGCTGTAATGGTCGCGGCCAGGATGGTGCCGGGCGCCGCCGGAGCCTGGTTGGCAGCCGCGCCGATATTCAGCGTGCCGGCGGCGGAGCCGGAATTCGCGAGAGTGAGCGTGCCCGCGCCGGTCGCGCCGACCTTCACCGTGCCGCCGTCGGTGACGGTCAATGTTCCCGCGCCGTTGCCACCGACGAGGAGATAGTCGGTCGAGGTCCAAAGCGAGTTTGCCCCGGTGACGGTGACGGTGCCGTTGGAGCCGGCGTCGCCGCCGATCGTGCCGTCGGTGTTCGACACGTGACCACCGTCGCTCACCAGCATCGTGCCGGTGCCGCCGGTGCCGATGACCAGGCCGGCGCTATGCGTCCACGTGGTGCCCGAGCCGGTGACGGTGACGTGGCCCGTGTCGCTCGCGGTGTGGCGGCCGACCAAGGCGAAGGTGTCGCTGGCCGTGGCGCCATCGCTGATGATGAGCATGCCTGTGCCGCCGTTGAGGCCGAGGTAGATGTCGGACTGGCTGGTCCAATTCGCTCCGCTGCCGGTGACGGCGAGGGTGGCGGTGCCGCCGTCCGCGGCGATACCGGTGGTCTGGGCAGTGGTGACGCCGCCGTTGATGGTCAGGGTGCCTTCGGAAGGCGAAAACGCTCCGGTAAAGGAATTGTCGCCGGAGAGGATGAGCTCGCCACTGCCGAGTTTCGTAAGGCCGCCGTTCACGGTGTTGCCCGTGCCACCGTTGATCATCATCGCCGCCGTGACCTGCGGCGACGGGCTCGTGAGGGTGATCGTGCCGAGATTATCCTGGATGTTGATCGTGCTGCCGGGATCGGCGTTGGCCTGCGTGATCGCCCAGCGCAGCGTGCCGACAGCGCCGGTATCCGCGGTGCTGGTGACCGTGTAGGTCGCGGCCTGGGCGGAGCACAGGATCAGAAAAGCAGACGAGCTCGCGGCCAGTAGGCGGGTAAGCGTTTGTTTTCGCGCAGCTCGCGAGCAGCGCCGATGAGAAATGAGAAGTCGATTTCCGTTCACGCGCCCGGAAAATACGGAGCCTCCGGACAAAGTAATACGCCCTAAAAAAGGGGGTGCTCAGGATTCGCCGAGCCAGAGCGACATAAAGGCGGGCCGCGACCGCACACCGAACTCGGCGTAGATCCCCTTGATGTATTTGCGCAGCGTCAGCGGTCGTTGTCCGGTCGCGATCGCGATTTCCTTCTCGGACTTCTCGGACAGAAGTTCCTGCACGATGCGCAGCTTGAGTGGACTGAGCGCTTTCACGTTGCGGAACACGCCGTGGAGAAGCAGCAGGCGGCGGTGGAATTCCCCCGCTCCGCGCAGCGCGGCACCAGCGAGGTCGGCTTCAGCCTTGGTAAAATGGCGGCGCTGGCGTGTGCCTGATGTGTGGCGATCGAGCAGGACGATGGACTCCACCGTCGGGCTCGCGGGAAAGACCGTCCAGATGCGATCGGCAATGTCGTTCTCCGTGTAGTAGAGCCGGTAGTGCTCGGTGCGGCGGAATTTCGCGTAGTCGATCCAACCGTCGCGCAGCCGGTGCGCGCGGAAGATGCCGGCCTCGCGGACGGTTTGCCAGCTCGCCATGCCGATATGCACATCCGCGTTGGGGCGGTTGCCCTTGCGGTAGAAAGCGGACGTCAGCCGGCCGTAGTGTTCGTCGGAAAAATACGAAGCCACGAGCTGGCGGTAACTCTTTTTCTCGAGCACGAAAGATTTCCGCACGCGCAGCCGCCAGCCGAGGAGCGGGTCCTTTTTCGCGGCTGCGTCATCGAGCAGGCGCAGGCTGCCGAGCCAGATGACGTTGTCCGCGTCGAGATGCCGGCGGAACCATTGCATGAGGTGCACGAGGGCGTCGTCCGTGCGGCTGGCGGGAAAGGCGCCGAGTTCGTCCCATAATTCATACACGAGTGGCATCGAAGCGGATTTCACGGGAACGGGCGTCACGCCACCCTTGCAGAAAGCCGCCGCGCTCGCAATAAGCAGGGGGATGTCTCGCCGCGCGATCGATGCCATCCAGCAGCCGTGGAGCTACGTGCCGACGATGGCGCTCTTCCAGTCGCTTGTCTTCTGCTTCGTGAGCATCCTTCCCGGGCTGTTCCTCAAGAGCCTCGGCGCGGGCAACGAGTTGGTCGGCCTCGCCTCGATCTTCGCGCTGCCGATCGCATTTCGATTTCTGGCAGGCATCGCGGTGGACCGTGGCGGCAACATCCGCACCTGGTCGCTCGTTACGCAGCTGCTATCGACCGCGACCGCCGTGGCCGCGGCGCTGTCGCTGCTGGCTGGCGCGCCGCTGGGCGTGACGCTCGGCCTTTTCGCGCTGGTCGGATTGATTGCGGCGTTCCAGGACGTGGCGACGGACGGCTTCTTCCTCTTCGCGCTGTGGCCCAGCGAGAAAGCTTTCTACTGCAATCTCAAGGTCCAGCTCTATCGCATCGGCATCCTCATCGGGCAGGGGCTCTACGTGATGCTGGCCGGGCGGCTGATTCTCGATCACCACACGCCCTCCGAGGCCTGGGGCCGCGTCTTCCTGCTCCACGCTATCGTGCTCGCCGCGCTGCTGCTTTGGAATGCCCTAAGCTTTCCGCGGCACGTCGCAGGCGAATCGGATCGCCAGAGAGAGACGACGACCTTCACACGCTGGCTGCGCATGATCATCGCTTTCGTGCGGACGCCGGGCATGGGATGGACTCTCGCGTTCATCGCGCTTTTCCGCGTCGCCGAGTCCGTGCTCACCGCGATGAAGGCGCCGTTCCTGCTCGACCCCGTCGCGAAAGGCGGCCTCGGCCTGAGCCTGCAGGACGTCGGATTCCTCAACGGCGTGCTCGTCTTCGGCATCTCGCTCCTGGGAGGAATCGCGGGTGGTCTCTGGGTGCAGCGCAAGGGCCTCAAGGGGACGCTCGTTGCTGCGGTGCTGCTGCTGAATCTCCCGAATGCTGTCTTCTTCTGGCTCGCCGTGCATCCGCCACTGGTTGCCGGCACAGTGCTCGGCATGCATCTTTCGTGGGAGGTGATCGCGTGTCTCGTCGCCGAGGGCGTGGCGAATTCCGTGGCGCTCGCACCCTCGATCTACCTGCTCATCGTCTGTGCGCAGGGACCGCATCGCGCATCGCTCTTCGCCTTCGCGTCGGGCGTGATGAATCTCGGCTGGACTTTGCCCGGGACCATCAGTGGATTTTTGCAAAAGGCGATGGGCTATCCCGCGCTCTTCTTCACGCTCACACTGGCGGGATTGCCCGTCCTGCTGTTGATTCGGAGCATTCCGATGGTAGCGCTTGAATCGCGGGATCAAGCGGGAACCTGAGCTACTTGTCCGACTCGCCGACGATCAAGCCGCCAAATGGGAGAGAGTGGCGTCGCCGAATTGCCTTGTTCAATTCGGAAACCGGCCAAGAGATTCAAGACCACGGAATCGACGAACATGGGCTACGATCAAATTCAATCTGCCGTTGAAACCCTGTCGAAGGCATCAACCGAGACACCTGCACAGGTCGCCTATAAACACGTCGCCAACCTTGCGGCGAATTTTCTCAAAACTGGAGACTGCGCCGTGTTCAATGAGGATGCTCTACAATACTCGGAGCTTCAGGCAATGTTTGATGCTATCACCAGCTAAAGGCCAGCATAGGGGAGCAGTTCGAAATCGGGACCACTCCATGGGAGATTTGTAGAATATAAAATAAAATATTTTGCATTAAACTTGCCAAAGGAGGATCGCGGCAAGTAAAGCCAAATGAATTGGCGAGTCTCGGTATCGCCATCTATCAGCGCCTCCTTTTTATGGATATTGCTGCTCTCCCCGCCCGTTGGATGCTCCAACGGTTTGCGTTTATGGCTCTCGTTGTCATGCTGGCATGGGGCAGCCCATTGGCCCGTGGAGCTGATACGATCTGGATTTCCGGCGGCGGTGATTGGTTTGGCGGTGGCAATTGGAGCACCGGGCTGCCGACTTCGTCCACGGGCGCGCAAATCAATAATGGCGGCACTGCCGCGATCACCGGGCCCGGAGGAACCGCGCAGTATCTTTATCTTGGCTATAGCGCAGGCAGTTCCGGTGCCGTTGAAATTTCCTCCGGAGGGACTCTTTCGTCGATGATAGGATACATTGGCAACAATACCGGCTCCACTGGCACCGCCACGGTTACTGGCAACGGCTCGCAATGGGCAAACACCGATTCCCTGCGTGTCGGCAATTTCGGCACCGGGACGTTGAATGTTCGGGATGGTGGAGTCGTTTCGAGCCCCTTCGGCTATATCGGCTTCAACATTGGTTCCAACGGCACGGCCACCGTGGATGGCGAAGGCTCGCGATGGACGAACACCAAGGATCTTGTCGTAGCCAGGGGAGGAACAGGCGAACTGAACATCTTGAACGGTGGCACGGTCTCGAATGCCGCAGGCTACGTGGGCTTCAGTTCGATGGGCAGGGTCACCGTGGATGGCGAAGGGTCGCACTGGATAAACAACGGCAATCTCGACGTGGGGAGTTAAGGTTCCGGCACGCTGCGCATTCAAAATGGAGGGGCAGTTTCGAATACGAGCGGCTATATCGCCTACAACAGTGGCTCCGACGGCACGGTTACGGTGGAAGGGCCAAACTCTCGCTGGACGAACAGCAACGTTCTACGCGTCGGTAACGGCGGCACCGGCACGCTGAATATCCTGGATGGCGGCATGGTCTCAAATACCATTGGCTCCCTGGGTTCCAGCCCCGGTTCCAAAGGCACGGCCACGGTTTCGGGCGCAGATTCGCTGTGGATGAATAGCCGCACTCTCTATGTGGGCGAATCCGGCGCGGCTGTCCTGAATATCGAAGATGGCGGCACGGTCTCCGCAACGGCCGGCCTCGTCATCGCATTCCGGAATTCTTCGACCGGGACGCTGAACCTCAATGACGATGGAGTTCTCCGGGTCGGTGGCAATAACGGCCTCTCGGCCGGCGCGGGCGCATCGGCATTCCATTTCGCCGGCGGCACCCTGCAAGTGGCCGGCTCCGATCTCACCAGCTCGATCGACGCCACTCTCAGCGGCACGACTTCCACGATCGACACCAACGGCTTCAATGCGACTTTCTCGGGCGTTTTCTCAGGCAGCGGAGGTCTCACGAAATCCGGCACGGGCACGCTGCGTCTGCCTGGCGACCACACATATACGGGCGACACGAGCATTGAGGAGGGCAATCTCATCTTGAATGGCTCCATTGCCAGCGTAGAGACGGTGGTCCATTCCGCGGGGTTGCTCGGCGGCATTGGCACTATCGGCGGGCGGCTGGTTAACAGCGGCATCGTCAGTCCAGGCGACCCGGTAGGAACGCCCGGCAAATTGACGGTGAGAGGCGATTTCGTGCAGAGTTCCGGCGGTGCGCTCCACATTGATGTGGGAGGGCGAATGCCTGGGGAATTCGATCTGTTGGATATCCGCGGCGCTGCAGCGCTCAAAGGTGCCGTGCGGCTCAATCGGCTTAACGGCTTTCAACTTGAAGCTGGCGACCGCATCGTTTTTCTCACGGCATCTGACGGAGTGACGGGGACGTTTGCGAGGGAGGAAAACGATTTCTCGACAGGAACAATGGTTTCCGGCCGCGTGGTTTACGGAGCCGACGACGCGGCATTGGAAGCGGTGCAGGAATCCTTCGAAGACGTGGAGGATCTGATCGGAAAGGAGTTTCCTGGGGAGAAACGCGAATTGACACCCGACGAAAGCGTCGTGGCCAAGGTATTGGACAGTATTGTGGATGATCCACGCGCGGAAGGGCTGATCGCGTATCTCGATGGCAGATCGTTGCCGGAATTGCCAGGGGACTTCGACCTCATTGCGCCGGAGGAATTGACGGCCATCTTTCAAATCTCCGTTTCGCTGGCGAATGTGCAGGCGCTCAATCTTCAGCAACGCATGAGCGATCTGCGCAATGGCGCGAGCGGTTTTAGCGCGGAGGGATGGTCGATCAATGGCACCGAATCGGCACTCGATGGCAAGCTCAAGGACGACAAGGAATCGAAGGCTGCCTTTGTGCCCTCACCGGATAACCGCTGGGGCATTTTCGTCACGGGTATCGGCGAGTGGGTCAATGTGGACGGGAACAGCAATGCAGCAGGCTACGACATCACTACGGCTGGCTTCACTCTTGGTGTTGATTACAAGGTCACGCCCAACTTCGTGGTCGGCGTGAATGCCGGTTACGCAAACTCCGGTGCGGATCTAGCTAATGGCGGCCAACTATGGGTCAACGGTGGCAAACTCGGTCTCTACACGACTTATTTCACAGGCGGATTCTATGTCGATGCCGCTGTCAATGGCGGATACAATAGCTATGATACAAAGCGTGTGGCCCTCCAGGGTGATGCCCGAGGAAGCACCGATGGCGGCGATCTGAACGTTCTCTTCGGCACAGGCTACGACTGGCGGCTGGGATCGCTTACCATGGGGCCTACGGCGACCTTCCAATATACATACGTCGGTCTTGATGGCTTTACCGAGCATGGTTCGCTCGCCCCATTGCGCTACGGCTATCAAGATGCCGACTCGCTGCGCAGCGCTTTTGGCTTCAAGGCCAGTTACGATTGGAAACTTGGCAAGGTGTTCATCAGGCCGGGAATCCGCGCGGCGTGGCAGCACGAATTCGGCGACGATCCATATACATTCGACTCGAGCTTTGCCAATGGGGCCGGGAACACTTTCACCGTCGCGGGCCCGCAGATCAGTCGCGACAGCGCCCTTATCGGTGCCGGCGTGTCCGTGCAATTCAATGAATGCTTGATGGCCTATCTTTCTTACGACGGCCAGCTTGGGAACAATTACCAGAGCCAGACGGTTTCAGGGGGATTGCGAATCGGATTTTGAACTGCCCGATGGCAGCCTCGAAAGAAAGTGCGCCACCAGCCACAAGGTTCACCGGGCGGCGGTCGCTGGCATCTGCCCAACCTTTCCCGCACGCTCAGGCGGGCGGCGGCATGACACCCCCGCCCGCCTTTTCCGGGGTTACTCTTTCGGCGTTTTGAGAATCCGAAGCTCGCCGGGCTGCGTCTGAATCGTCAGACGGTCGCCGTTGACGAAGCCGAGATCGAGTAGCCACTTTCCCATGACGCGGATGCACGGAACATGGATTTCTCCCGTGGCACGCCGTTGGAGGATTCCGTGGACGGTGGTGCGGTGTGGTTCCTCGGGCTTGGGTTGAGGCTCGGCAGCCGGGGGAGCGTCTGACTTGGTGGAGCGGCGCTTATGTGTGTGGGTGGATGTGCGTTTGGACATCCTCCTAAAAAATCACGCCCCACAATTTACCGGTCATCCCACGGCGCGGTGGAAACCTACGCGAAGGCTTCATCCAGTATCCTTTGAACGAAGTGATACACGCCGGGCTCCTTGCTGGCGCGGGAACCGGCCACGTTGAGGGAGCGGATGCCGTGGCGCTCCACGAACTCGGCGAGGCTCTGCGCCGGGTCGGGGAACGTCGGATTCAGGTGAATCACGGGACGCCCGGCCCTCTGTGCGAACTGCATGGTTTTCAGCGAGCCGCCCGTCAGCTTTTCAGCGAGCGTGAAAATGACCGTTCCGTCCGAGTCGCGGACGTTCCATTCGGTGCGCTGCTTGTAGCCCCCCGAGGTCGTTTCCGTCAGACGGTAGCGGTCGGGAAGGCATCCGTCCTCTGCTTTGCGCCCCCTGTGGGCACCAGCCCTGGTGCGGAATTTCGTGCGTGATGGCGAAGTCGAGCGCGGCGCGGTCTGCCCCTGTCTGCCCACCGGAAACGATGAAGTCTAATTTTTGGGTCATCCTCCCAAAAAAACATGGGCAGGAATTTCCCCCTTCTACGTCACGAGAGTTGGCGCTTCGTGGCTATGTGTTAGCTGCAGTATCCTGTTAGCCTAATTGGTCATTTGGAGAAAGGAAACTTGTCACCTTTTATAAAGATATCAGCGGGGTCATCCGTTGGCTTGAATACAAGAGACCCGCCATCAACAACAAAAACTGCTGGTTTAATATATCCTTTAACCCAAATACCATACCATCTTTCCCCGGTATCCCTGTATTTTTCGGTAACTACTTCCCATTCTTCTGTCTTTGCATTTCCCCAGCCATCACTGGATGGCATTGCGTCGTATACTTCCATCGTGCCATTATCCTTAAATATCCATTTACTCCAGAAATTTCCGGGGACTGTAGATGTCCATGTGCCTATTACATATTTTTTAGCGATCTTCTTTGCGGATTCTATATCCGGCGCATTATAGATTGATTGGACAGTGGCGGCATCTGAATGACCGCCAAAAATTTTAGAAACTAAAGATTGGCTGCCGCTGCCGTTGAACCATCCGTATGGCCAGAAAACATACCCAAGAAGCGCCACACCGATGGCAATGCTAATAAGCGCCGAAGACCGAACTCAAAAAATTGAGAGGCCAGCGGGATCGCCTTCTCGACGCATACCAGGAGGGCGCAATCAGCCTTGATGACCTCAAAGCCCGTCGAGCGAAAATCGAGACACGCATGGGCCAAATCCAAAATTCCCGACCGCCGCTTCCGGTGCCCGACGACGTGGAGGGAATGGTTCGTCGAATTGTTCTTGGGGTTGCCCTGCTGCCAACAGTCCAAGATAACTTCGAGCGGAAGAAGATCGCCCACTCCCTTCTTGCCGAGGTTCGGATCGAGAAAAGGGCCATCATCGGATTCCGCCTCCATCCCGATTTCGCGAGCCCGGACAGCGAATACTTCCCCTTGGATGTTCCATTTCAAATTGTCCCGGAACCGCCGCCCGAGGGCCACAGGACTTGCTACTCCTGCACTCGAACCTTGCCCCTGGACGCCTTCTGGCCGGAAGTCGCAGTGCAAAGCGTGTGTCAAAGCCGCTATCACCCGCCGCCGAATGGCTGCGCGGCGGTGCTGATTTACGTCCGGACCTCGATGGCCTCGCATACGTCGCGCCAGCCGGGGAAATTCCAAGCGTTGGGGAATCCTGCGCATTGATGGGGCTTTACCGGCTGGATCGTGCAGTCGATTCCTTCGAGGAACACGCATTCGCCATTCGGCTTGTCGATGAGAGCGAGCCCGTCACGTTGCGGTCGCAGGCGGGTGTAGCGCTCGATGAAAACCAGTTCGTCCATTCCGAGAAAGTTGGAGATGGCAGTGATGTCGGCGTCGTTCAACCGCACGAAACCCGGCCACCGGCAGCAATTTCCGCAGCGCTGGCACTGATACCAGACGGAGGTTGAGGGAGTCTCGGCAGCGGGCTCCTGGGTTTCGGTCGGATTCATTCTCGGCATCGCGTAGTCAAAAAATTGTTTGCGCGATGCCGTGTCATGGCAAGCCGCATCAATGCGCCGGATTTCCGAATGCGTGGAATTTTCCCGGCTGGCGGAAATCGTGCGAAGCGATTCCGGTTCCGAGTGGGAACTAAACAGGATTAACGGGATTTGCAGGATTAACTGGATTTCGAAAATTTTTTGAATCCTGCAAATCCCGTTAATCCTGTAAATCTCGTTTAGTTTTCACTTCACGAGCTTCACGCCATAGCCGACGAGCACGGCGAAGGCGATCGCCCATGGAATCGCGCCCAGCGAGATGGCGAGGACAAGACGGCCCTTGTGCGTGCCGAGCGCGATGCCGATCAGCGCGCTGGCCTGCGGCCCGATCGTCACCGGAGCGAGCAGACCCAGCGCCGGGAGGCCGAAGCGTTTCCAGGCCCGAAGGACGAGCGAGGGTTTTTCCGGATTCGTCTGGATTTTAAGCCGCTTCATCAGCTGCGCGCGCAGCGGCTCTCCGATCAGCGCCGCGACCACGCCGCCGGCCGAATAGCCAAGCCACGCGACCAGCGCAGCCAGCCAGAGAGGCAGCTTTAAAGCCGCCCCGGCGGGGATCGCGGAGATGAAATAGACGAAGCCCAGCCCGAAAACCGACGCGACGCTCGCGAGGAAATGCATTCCGACTGGGTTTACAGGATTCTCCGGATTTGTTTCAGCTTAATCCGGCAAATCCTGTTAATTCTGTCCGGTCCTTATGCATGCGTCCCGCGTTCTTTTCTTCGCCGCATTGTTGACGTCTTTGGCTGCGTGCCAAAAACCGAAGCCGCCCGCTTCGCCTTTGTTGCCCGTGCAGGTCGCCACCGCCACCACCGCGGATGTGCCGTTTTACGTCGATACGTTTGGCAACTGCGCCACCGTCGCGTCGGTGACGATCGTGCCGCAAGTGACGGGAATTCTTTCGCAGACGCAATTCACCGAGGGCGTATTCGTCAAAGTGGGGCAGCCGATTTTTCAAATCGACCCGGCTCCTTACGAAGCCGCCGTGAAGCAGGCGCAAGGCGACCTCGAGACCGCGCAGGCCAGTCTCGTAAACGCCCGGCAAAAGCTCGCCCGACAGCAAAACCTTTATCAAACGAAGGTCAACGACGTGCAGGATCTCCAGGACGCGCAGGCCGCCGAGCAAGTCGCGCAGGGCAATGTGACCTCTTCGCAAGCCGCACTCGACAACGCGAAGATCAATCTCGGCTATTGCACGATCGCGTCGCCGATCGATGGCAAGACCGGCCCCTATCTCATCAACACGGGCAACCTCGTCACCGCAAATACCTCGAAGCTCGCGAATATTCAGACGATCAGCCCGATCTACGTGGACTACACGATTTCCGAGGCCGACCTCGGCAAGCTGCGTCAATGGATCGATGAGGACGGCCTCGACGTGCAGATCACCGTCCCGGGCGACGATAATCCCGTGGAAACCGGGAAGATGCATTTCATCGACAATCAAATCGCCAGCGGCACCGGCACGCTGATGATGCGCGCCACGCTGCCGAACAAGGCACAGCGCCTGTGGCCGGGACAGTTCGTCGATGTGCGCGTGATTCTCACCGTTTTGAAAAACGCCGTCGTCGCGCCCGTCGAGGCCGTGCTCGTCGGCCAGACGGGCAGTTACGTCTACGTGCTGCAGGCGGACAATACCGTGGCCATGCGCATCGTGACGAAGGGACAGCGCGAAGGCGATCGCATGGTGATCACGACCGGGCTGGCCGCGGGCGAAAAAGTCGTTATCTCCGGACAGATTGCCCTCGCGCCCGGAGAAAAAGTGGCGGTGCAATCCTCGCCCACTCCGGCTCCAGAGGCCGTAAAATGAACCTTTCCGAGCCATTCGTCCGGCGGCCGGTGATGACGACGCTTGCCGCGTTGTCGGCGCTCGCATTTGGCATCACGGCTTTCCTCACGCTGCCAAACAGCGACCTGCCGAATGCCGCGTATCCGGTGATCACCGTCACCACGAATTATCCCGGCGCGAGCCCGGAAATCATGGCGAACAACGTCTCGACGCCGCTCGAGTTGCAGATGATGCAGATACAGGGCCTCTCGCTGGTGACCTCGCAAAACATGACCGGCGTCTCGACGATCGTGCTGCAGTTCGCGCTCGATAAGACGATGGCGTCCGCCGCGACCGATGTGCAGGCGGCCATTCAGCGCGCGATGGGCAGCCTGCCGGCCGCCCTGCCGGCTCCGCCCTCCTTTCAGCTCACGAATCCGAACGACAAACCGATTTCCTACATCGGCGTCTCCAGCGACACGATGCCGCTCGGCGATCTCTACGACTACGCGAACAACCTCATCGCGCAGCGCATGTCGATGATCGGCGGGGTCTCGCAGGCGAGCGTTTACGGTTCCCCGCGCGCCGTGCGGATCAAGGCCGACCCCAACGCGCTCGCCGCTCGCGGTGTGACGTTGAACGACCTTTCGACCGCCGTTCAAAATGCGACCGTCTTCCAGCCCGCCGGCACGCTGAACGGACCACGGCAATCCTACACCGTCGATCCCAACGGCCAGCTCCTCAAGGCCGACGCTTATCAAGACGTGATCCTTCGCTACGAGAAAGGAGCTCCGGTGCGCCTGCGCGATGTCGCCACCGCGACGGAAGGCCAGCAGAGCGAGTATCTCCGTTTGCGCATGTGGATCGCCGGCCAGGCCGAGAGGCCGTCCACCAACGTCGTCGCGATCACCGCCGGGCCGGGCAGCAACGCGGTCGATGTCGCGAACGATGTTCGCAAGACGCTCGACGAGATCCGCCTCTCGCTGCCGAAATCGATCCAGACGAAGATTATCTATGAGCGATCCACGCAGATCCTCGATTCCATCTCCGACGTGAAATTCACGATCCTCCTCGCCTTCGCGCTGGTGGTGCTCGTGATCTTTCTTTTCCTCGGCCGTCTGCGCGAGACCGTCATCCCGAGCTTCGCGCTGCCGATGGCGCTGTTCTTCACTTTCGCCATGATGAGCGTGTGCGGGTTCGGCCTCGATAACCTTTCGCTCATGGCCCTCACCCTCGCGGTCGGCTTCCTGGTCGATGACGCCATCGTCGTGCTCGAAAATACCGTGCGCCATTTGGAAATGGGCGAAACACCGCTCATGGCCGCGCTCAACGGCGCAAAGGAAATCAGCTTCACCGTGCTGTCGATGACGCTTTCGCTTTCCGCGGTCTTCATTCCTCTGGTGTTCATGCCAGGGCTGCTCGGACGCATGTTTCACGAATTCGCGCTCACGATTGTCTTCGCGATCCTGATGTCCGGCATCGTCGCGATCACGCTCTCGCCGATGATGTGCGCGCGCCTTCTCAAAAAGCGCGCACCATCGGACAGCAGCCTGCTCGAGCGAAAAGTGAACGCGCTCTTCGCGTCGCTGCACCGCAGTTACGGCCGCTCGCTTCGATGGATGCTGGGGCGGAAGTGGATCGCTCTCGTGGCGTGGGCGGCCTGCCTGGCCGGCTCGGTATTGCTCTATCAGGCGATTCCGAAAACTTTTCTGCCGGTCGGCGATAGCGGAACGATGCTCGGGCCCTTCGTCGCGCGCGAGGGAACTTCGCCCGCGCAGATGGAAGACTACCAGGCCCGCATCATGAAAATTCTGGAGGCGAGTCCGTATCTGCAAAAGTGCGTCTCGGTCACGAACCTCAGTTTCCTGCCAAGTTCGATGGGGCTGGCCTGGACGGAATTGAAACCCGAGGGACAACGCCCGCCGATCGAGGAAGTTTACGCCAAGATCAACGGCCAGATTTACGGACAGGTCCCCGGCGTGCTTCCGCTCATTCGGCCCGTGCCGACACTGCAAATCTCCGCCGGCGCGACCTCCAATCAACAGGGAGAATTCGCTTACACGCTCACGAGCACGCAGCCCGATCAGCTTTATGCGGCGACGGGAAACCTTCTCGCGAAGTTGCAGAAGGAGCCGGGCTTTCTCCAGGTCTCGAGCGACATGCGCCACC
Source organism: Chthoniobacterales bacterium (assembly GCA_015655545.1). Classification (GTDB taxonomy): domain Bacteria; phylum Verrucomicrobiota; class Verrucomicrobiia; order Chthoniobacterales; family JAATET01; genus JAATET01. Next base: position 34,047 of record JAATET010000070.1, read on the forward strand.
AGGTGCCGTTTCTCGATGTCGAAATCTTGCGCGACCAGGCGCACAGCTACGGCGTGGATGCGGCCGCCGTCGAGCAGGCGCTGCTGCTCGGCTATTCCGGAAATCGCATTGCACAGATCATGACGCCGCTCAATCAATACAACGTCGTCCTCGAGCTGCAGGATGATGTCCGCCGCTTTCCGCAGAGTCTCGATCGGCTGCGCATCCGTTCCGCGTCGGGGGGCATGATTCCGTTGCGCTCGGTGGCGAAGTGGAAGGCATCGACCGGTCCCGAGACGATCAACCACATCAACCAGATCACCTCCGTGACCATTTTCTTCAATCTCCAGCCGAATTTTCCGGTCGGCACGGCGACCGCTCGACTCGATGCGCTGGCCGCGGAGACGCTGCCGCAGGGCATTCATGGCAGCCTCGCGGGCGAGGCGCAGCAGTTTCAGCAGACGATTTCCGGCATGGTCGTGTTTCTCTTCATCGCCATCTTCGCGATGTATGTGATCCTCGGCATTCTCTACGAGAGCTACATTCATCCGATCACGGTGCTCAGCACCTTGCCGACCGCCGGAGTCGGAGGTCTGCTCGTCCTGTGGATTTTCGGAATGAGTCTCTCGCTTTACGGATACATCGGCCTTTTCCTGCTCATCGGCATCGTCAAAAAAAACGCCATCATGGTCGTGGACTTCGCCATTCAGCGATTGCGTGAGGGACGTGAATTGAACGACGCGATCGTGGAGGCGTGCGAGGAGCGGTTGCGGCCGATTTTGATGACGACTTTCGCCGCGGTCTTCGGCGCGATTCCGATCGCCGCCGGTTTCGGTGCGGATGGAGCGAGCCGTCAACCGCTCGGACTTTGCATCGTCGGCGGCCTGCTCGTTTCGCAGGTGCTCACGCTCTACGTGACGCCGGTCTTCTATTTCTACATGGAAAAATTCCAGGAACGGGTGCTGGACCGGATCGCGTTCTTCCAGCGCGGCGATGCGGTGAAGACTTAGACAGGATTTCCAGGATTGTTTCCAAAGGATTAAAATCCTCTAAATCCCGTTAATCCTGTCTATCTTTCAAAGCCAGAATGTGGTGGCGTTTGTCGTCGTAGGTGAGCGCATGAAAAGTTCGAATCTCCTCCACGCGGCGCGCGGCGGTCAGCGACTCGAGGTATTTCGTATAGGACTTTGCCAGCTGAGTCGTCTCCATGTAGCGGCCTCGCAAGGTCTTGTCCTGATAAGCGTGCGGATTGCGCGATTCGAATAGATGGAAACGAATCCAGCGGCGGTCGAATTTCGTGAGTGGGTTGGGATTGCGGAAGAAAGCCATGAAGAGCGTGAGCACCAGGTAGGTATCCACGCTGCCCTGCAGCTCCAGATTGCGCGCGTAATCCTCGTCGCGGGTGGGCGCGGTGCCTTGGTGAAATTGGATCGCCGCATGCAGGGCGTGGTTGATTTCCTCCACGAAAGCGATGAGCTCCCGGATGTTGTGCTCGCTCAAGCCCGCGCGCGGATCGTGCTTTTCGAGCTGCTCGATCAGCCAATGCGAATAGTAGATGCCGATCCGGAGCTTGCCATCCGCGGCGCGGAGAAAGGTGCGCGCCGTTTCGGCGAGCTCGGCGGCTTGGGCGCCGGCCAGCGCGGCGAGCTGGCGGCTGCGTCCGGAGTCGACAAGACACTCCTCGAGATTGATCCCGGCACTGGTGTAGGTGCGTTCGAAAAGATGCTGGATTTCGCTGAAGAGCGTTTTCATCCCAGGGTCGGATTCGGATGCAGGTGCAGGAGGCGGTCGGCGAGGTCGTTCAGGGCGACGCGGGCTTCGCGAAAGCCGCCGGCGAGCTCGTGGTAAATGCCCGAGAGATCGAAGCGGCGGGCGTCGCGGTGCTCGGCGGCGACCCGGAAGCTGGAGCGGCCGATGTCTTCGTAGAACGAGAGGTCGGGAGCGCCGCGTCGCGCTCGTTTGTCGATATTTTCCGAGAACAGGCCGCTGAGAAAGAGCGCGTAGTTGGCGAGATGCGTGCGGAGCAGGAAGGCCTCGGAGGGCGAGGCTTCGCGAATCGCGAGCAGAATGTCGGAGACGTAGCGCATCTCGATATCGCGATGGGGATCGATGCGCCGCACTCGTGCGGTGGAGGTGAATGTGTCGAGCATGGCGGCGATGTAGTCGGCGGCATCGCGGCTGGAGACGGCGGTGTTTTTCAGCACGCGGCGGCAGAGCACGTAGAAGTAGAGCGAGGTGGAAATTTTCAGCGATTCGGCGGATTCGAGAATGGCCGAGGCGAGGGCGTCGTGTTCCAGGATTTCATCGCGCGTGTCGGCGTCGATGAGGAGTTCCTGAAGCGAAACGGCGTCGCGTGGGGAATGGGAGAGAGCGCGGACGATGAAGTCGAAATCGTCCGCCGTAAACCGAGCACGACAGTTGGCGTGAATCATCGGGTCTTTTCACAAAGCATCGCGCGTGCCATGTGGAAAGCGACTCCGCGATGCGCGGGAGAGCTAGCGCGCGGCGCTCTTGCCGGCGTCGGCCTGCCGGAGTCGGAGAGCGATGTTCCAGGCCCCGGTGCTCGCCTTCATGGCGAGCTGGGCCCGGCGGAGGGCGCGATCGCCTTGGGTTTTGTTCTGCGCGGCCTCGGCGGACGAGCGATCGATCGTTCGCTGCATGGCCTGTGTCGTTTCCCATTGTTCCGAGTAGAGCTTGAAAAACTCCTGATGTTTGCGGGTCTCGTAAATCAAAGCCGCCAGGCTGAAGCAAAGACACAAGGTGAGGAGCGTGATCACGAGATCTTTCACCGTGGCGCGGCGTTCGGTCTTGGCGAGGGGAACGAGTTCGGAGGTCATGGCTTGAAAACCAAAGTAGTCCACGGCGATGTCGACGCAACCGCGGTTCGTAAATTTTGACAATGTCGGAGAAAGGACGAGATTTTTACATGGCCGAAAGAGAAATTTCCCCCGAAGAGATCGGTGACGATAAACCGGCGGCGTTTTACGAGAGCGAGGAAGCGAAGCGTCGCTTCGATGCGGGACTCGAGGCTGCTTTGCGCGAGAAGGGCGTTCCCCTTTCCGAGTTGCTTGGCGATGCGATCGATCACCAGCGGCAGGATGCGAATCATCGACCGCGGGCTTGAGGCTCGTTTATTGGAAGAGCTCGTCCTGAGCGCGGCCCGGAGATTCGAGGCCGAGCTTGCGGTAGGCGCGCGTGAGGGCGACGCGGCCTTGCGGGGTGCGCTTTAAATAGCCCTGCATGATCAAATACGGCTCGTGGACTTCCTCGAGCGTGCCGGGCTCTTCGCCGGCGGCGACCGCGAGGGCGTTCACGCCGACGGGACCGCCGTCGAATTTCATGATCAAGCTCTCGATGATGCGTTTGTCCATTTCGTCGAAGCCGTCCTCGTCGACATCAAGCATGGTGAGGGCGGCGGCGGCGACATCGCGCGTGATGTGGCCCTGCGCGCGCACTTGTGCGAAATCGCGGACCCAGCGGAGGTAGTTGTTTACAATACGCGGCGTGCCGCGGGAGCGCCGGGCGATTTCCAACGCGCCGGGTTCGTCGATTTCCACGCCGATGAGGCCGGCGCTGCGAAGAACGATTTTCGTGAGCGGCCCGATGTCATAGTAATCGAGACGGCAATTCATGCCGAAGCGGGAGCGAAGCGGGGCGCTGATCATGCCGGCGCGGGTCGTGGCGCCGATGAGGGTGAACTTCGCGAGATGCAGCCGCACGGCGCGTGCGCTGGGGCCCTGGTCGATGAGGATGTCCACTTTGAAGTCCTCCATCGCGGGATAGAGGTATTCCTCGATGGCGGGTTGGAGCCGATGGATTTCGTCGATGAAAAGGACGTCGCCGCGCTGGAGATTGGTGAGCAGACCCGCGAGGTCGCCCGCTTTTTCGATCATCGGGCCGCTGGTCGTCTTGACTTCGGCGCCGACGGCGTTGCCGATGATGTAGGCGAGCGTGGTCTTGCCCAGCCCCGGCGGGCCGCTGAGCAGGATGTGCTGGAGCACGTCGTCGCGCATCTTCGCGGCCTCGACCATGAGCTGAAGGCGCTCGATGGTTTTTTCCTGGCCGGAGAACTCTTCGAACAGCGGCGGGCGCAGCGAGATGTCGAACGGTGTGTCGGGAGCTTCGGGATTGCTGATGGGATCGGGCATATAGGTCCAATAGGTCTTATAGGATCTATGGCAAAGCTTCCTCGAATTGCGCGAGGCAGGCGCGGATGCCGGCGGGATCGCGAAGCAGGGAGGTGCCGACGAGCACGGCGTCGAAGCGGTCGCGAGCGAGGGAGAGATTGTCCGGAGAAATTCCACTTTCCGCGATGTGGAGAGAGTTTGCGGGAAGTTTTTCCGCGAGGTCGAAAGCGTCGAAGGAGAGGCTGAAGTCGCTCGTCGAGCTGCCGGTCGCGCCGACGAAGCCGGTGGTGGATTTGAACTTTCGGCTGTTGATGCCGATTACTCGGGCTCCGGCGGGCAGCAGCGCGATTTCTTCCTCGGTGTGGACTTCGAAGAGGACTTCCATGCCGAGCTCGCAGGCGAGGTCGTGAAAGCCGGCGAGGCGCGGGGCGTCGAGGACGTTGGCCATGAGCAGAATGGCGTCGGCGCCGAAGGCCCGGGCTTCGCGAACCTGATATTCGTCCACCATGAAATCTTTGCGCAGCACCGGCTTGGTGACTCGGGCGCGGATCGTGGCGAGACGCTCGATACCCATGCCGAAATGATGCGCGTTGGTAAGAATGGAGAGCGCGCGCACGATGGGGGATTCCTCGTAGGCATCCGGTGCGCCGGCGACGTTTTCCGCACGCATGGGACCGACACTGGGCGAGCGCTCCTTGATTTCGGCGATGAGGCCGAAGGAGGCCGCGAGCGCGCCGTGGAAATCGCGAATCGGCGGAGCATCGGCCAGCATGGTGCGCACCTCATGGATCGGGCGGCGGGTTTTCGTGGAGGAAAGCTCGTGCGCGACGTCGGCGAGGATTTGATCGAGGAAAGTGCTCACGCGAGGCGCAGATTACGCGATTCGCGGCATCACTGGGAAGCGCAGGTGTCGCTTACCCATTGCGCATAAGCTGCGTCGGCGGCTTCGGGCGTGAAGATGAGAATCTCCGGTGTCTCGTAGGGATGCATTTCCTTGAGCCGCGCGGCGGCTTTTTCTGCGGTCGAAACGGAGGTTTTTAAAACGGCGACGATTTCCTCGGAGTCCTCGATCTTGCCCTTCCACATATAGATGGAGCGAGCGGGGGGGAGCAGGGTGCCGCAGGCGATGAGGCTCTCGGCGAGCAGCGTGCGAATCGCGCCGATGGCGTCGGGTTCTTTCGCGAACGTCGTGACGATGCAGCGAAGATCAGGCTGCGGCGGCATGGAGCTGGATGGGGGATGCTTTGCGCACGATCCAGCCGCCTCCCACGACCTGGTCGCCGACATACAGCACGGCGGCCTGGCCCGGGGTGACGGCGCGCTGGGGTTCGGTGAGGCGAATGCGGTGAGTTCCGGTGTCGGAGGGCTCGATGACGCCGGCGGCGCCGGGGTGGGCGTAGCGGATCTTGACCGTGATCTCGAGCGGCTCGGCGGGCTCGGGGATGTGCCAGTTGACGTTGTCGATTTCGAATTCGCCGCGCACGAGCTCGCTCTCGGGGCCGACGATCACGCGCGAGCGGTCGGCGTCGATGTCGATGACGTAGAGTGGATAGGGCGAGCCGCCGGGCAGGCCTTTGCGCTGGCCGATGGTGAACATTTCGATGCCCTCGTGCTCGCCGAGGAAAGTGCCGGTCGTGTCGTAGATGCCGCCGCGGTGGAATTCCTGCTCGCCGAGGTGCGAGCGGAGGAAGGCCTTGTAGTCGTTGCCGGGGACGAAGCAAATTTCCTGGCTGTCCACCTTGTCGGCGACTTTGAGGCCGAGCGAGCGGGCGATGTCGCGGATCTCGGGCTTGGTCATGCCGCCGAGGGGCGTGAGCGCGCGCTGGAGCTGCGGCTGGCGTAGGCTGAAGAGGAAATAGGACTGGTCCTTGCGGTCGTCGAGGCCTTTGCGGAGGACGGCGCGGCCCTGGCCCTCGGGGTCTCCCTGATGGTGCTCGATGATGGCGTAGTGGCCGGTGGCGATGTATTCGGCGCCGAGAGCTTTGGCTTTTGTCCAGAGATTGCCGAACTTGAGTTTCTCGTTGCACATCACGCAGGGATTCGGCGTTCGGCCGGCGCGGTATTCGCTGGAGAAATAATCGATGACAAGTTTTTCGAACTGGTCGGCCTCGTCGACGACGTAGTGCGGGATGCCGAGCGCGTGGGCGACGCCGCGGGCGTCGGCGATGGCGGAGGGGCCGCAGCATTTGTCTTCGGCGCGTGAAATGCAGTCCTGCGGCAAGACCTTCATGGTCACGCCGATGACATCCCATCCGTCGCGCTTGAGCAGGTAGGCGGTGACACTGCTGTCCACGCCGCCGCTCATGCCGACGAGCACGCGCTTGCCGTTGCCGTTCATTCGAGCCGGGGAATATGCCGCCCGGGCGGCGTTTCGTCAAACGCGGATGCGTCTCACGAAATGGCGTGGATACGGCGGTCCGATCGATTTTTCGAGATGGCTGCCCAAGCCACGAAGACCACGAGCACGGCGGGGCCGGACTTTGTTAGCGATTCACGAGTGAGGGATCGTCCGGACGATTAAATCCCCGGCAAAAAGGTAGCCGAAACCAAAAACAAAAAGCAGAGCACGGCGACGATGACACCGATGACGCGCGCCACCGCGGAGGAGAGCGGCGCTTTTTCCAGGTGGCCGCAGAGGGAGGCGAAGGCGACCCAGACAAGCGGGATTGCGAACAGCCACAGCGACCATTGGTTCAGCGATTCGAGCGAGGGCGGGACCGTGGTATCCGCATGCACCATGATTTTGAACGCCACGATCCCGAGGGCGAGGAAGGCGAACTGGGTGAGCGCGAGGACTCGAATCATGGGGAGAATGCTCGAGTCGGCGCGGGTTTGTTAGACGAGCCGAATGGTGAGCGGGTAGCGGTAAAATTCTCCCGCGGAAGCTTTCACGCACGCCAGGATGGCGCAGACGACCGAGCCAACGATCACAATCGGGAGAAGCAGAATGCCGATGAAAATGGAGCAGAGCACGAGTGAGACGATGGCGCTGATGTGGAAGTTCAGCGCCTCCTTGGCGTGGTCGGCGGTGAGCGGGGCGTCCTGCTTTTTCACGAAGTAAACGATGAGCGGCAGGATGAATCCGACGCCGAGGAGCAGCGAGAGGTGGCAGAGGATGATCCAGATTTTATCGTCGCTGCCGCTGGTAACGGGGAGCGGTGGCGGGTTCGTTGGGCTGTTTTCCATGGCGCGGACGAATCTTCGATAGAATGCAGAAAATAGCTGAGGCCTCGATAGTTCAAGCGCCGAATTTGGGCGGGGCGACTAAATCGGCAAATCGGGAGCGGCCTTTGCGGCTTCCTCGAGTTTCTTGACGCGGTCGTAAAGTTTGCCGAGGCGATTGACCTGGGCGGCTTGTTCCTTCCAGGTCTGGATCTCGCGCGCGGGGCTGCCGCAGACGATCTCGCCGGATTTGAGATTGCGGCTGAGTCCGCATTGGGCGGCGACGATGGCCTGGTCTCCAATCTCGATGTGGCCGACGATGCCGGCTTGGCCGGCGAGCGTGACGTAGCTGCCGATGCGGGTGCTGCCGGAGATGCCGACCTGCGAGCAAATGATGGTGTTCGCGCCGACGCGGACGTTGTGGGCGATTTGGACGAGGTTGTCGATCTTGGTGCCTTGCTGAATCCAGGTGCGGCCAAAGCGGGCGCGGTCGATGGTGGTGTTGGCGCCGATCTCCACGTCGTCGTCGATCTGCACGATGCCGGTCTGGGGGATTTTTACGTGGCGACCGTCCTTGAGCTCGTAGCCGAAGCCGTCGGCTCCGATCACGGCGCCGCTGTGGAGCTGGACGCGGTGGCCGATCTTGCAACGCTCGCGAACGGTGACGCGCGGGTGGAGAAAATCGTCGTCGCCGAGGGTGGCGTGATGGCCGATGTAGCATTGGGCGCCGACGACGGTGCGGGCTCCGATTTTTACGCCAGCCTCGATGATGGCTCCGGGGCCGACGTGGACGGTGGGATCGACTTGCGCGGAGGGGGCCACAATCGCGGAGGGGTGAATGCCGGGCGGATGGACGATGGGCTCGGGGGCGAAGCGGGCGAGGATTTTCGCGAAGGCTTCGGCGGGATTTTCGACCCAGATGCGGGCAGGTTTGATTTCTTCGGTGAAGCCGTGGGGAACGAGAACGGCGCTGGCCTGCGTGGCGCGGAGGGCGGGGAGGTATTTGGCGTTGCCGAAAAAGGCGATGTCGCCGGCGCCGGCCTCGACGAGAGAGGCGGGGCCGTGGATTTCGACGGACTCGTGGAGGGAATCGACGTGGCCTGAGACGAGATCGGCAATTTCGCGAAGGATCATGGCTGAATGATGGAAGACGGGTTTTGAATAAGGAAGACAGGAAAGGAGGAAAGGGTCAGGGCGTGCGGTCGGTGAGTAGCTGGAAATCCTCGAGGGTGATGCGCCGGGTCTTGCTCGAAAGGCGGAGGCGGATCTGCAGGGCGTCGGCATCGGGCGGGACGGTGAGGAAAAAGAAATCCTCGCTGGTGCGGTCGAAGAAGTAGGGCTTAAAGACGAGGGACTGAATGGATTTCCCGGCGCGGAGAAAATCGACGGCGGCGCGAACGGGCTCGGTGGCGTTCGACGAATAGCGCATGGAAAGAAATAGCGTGCGGCCGGAGAGCCCTTCCGGGAGCGGCACGACGGGAAGGTCGATCGGATCGGTGGGAGCTTTCTCGAACGTCCACTCGTGCGGAACGGGAAGATTCGGGAGGAGCGCGGAACGGAGCGGCCGGCCATCGGGCAGCCGATCGGTGAGACCGGCGGCGTCGCGGGCAAGGAAGACGAAGTCGGGAACGTCGCCCTTGAGGATGGCGCGGCGGGCGGTCCAGCCATCGAGCGGCGGGCGGAGGTATGGCGCGATGTCGCCGATGGCGTCGAGCTGGTTGTATTCGCTCTTCTTGCGGGAACCGGTCCAGATCCACTTTCGGTTGAACCAGATTTCGTCGGAGCCGCGGGCGAGTTCAAGAGTGGTGGGAGATGGATCGAGCAGGTCCTTCTGCAAGGTCCAGTGGACGCGGGAGGCTGCGGCGGGATCGGCGAGATTTGCAACGTGGCGCATGGCATCGTGCGAAAGGACGCGGAGCCCGGGCGGAGCGGTGCGCAGATAGTCGGCGATTTCGTGGAGGTAGTTCGGCCCGCGGAAGGAGCGGCTCGAGAGGGCAACGCAGAGGATGGCGAGCAGAGCGAGCGCGGCGGTAAAGTGGCGGCGGAAGAATGCGACCGGCGCGCGCGTGGGCAGTCGGGCTGCGATCCAGGCGAGTGCAAAGGCGGTGAGGATGGAGAGCGGGAAGGCGAGGCTGCCAAGGAAGCGCTCGCCGTCGCGCACGAGCGGCCGCGGTGGGAAGAGGCTCTGCAGCGCGCAGCTGTAGGTCAATAGATAGCCGACGGCGTAGATGACGAGGGCGCGGCCGGCGACGCCGAAGCGGGTCCAAGCGATGCCGATGCCGAGGAGGCCGAGGAGATTGAAGATGGTGTCGGTGTAGCGGCGCTTGAGGAGAGGGAGAAATCGCGTGGGAAACTCCCAAAGCTGGATCGTCTCCGTGCCCTTGCGGCCTTTTGCGCCGAGATTCGCGTGGAGGCTGTGGAGCCAGTCGCCGGTGAGCGAGAAGTAGATCGCGGATTCGATCGCGACGAAGCCCATCATGAAAAGGCCGCTGACTGCGAGCCAGAGAAATTGGCGCGGATAAAAGGCGAGCGTGGCCAGCAGCAGGACGGGAATGGCGAAGACGCCGGTGATGCGGTTTGCCTGGCCGATGGCCAGGGCAAGGCCGACGATGGCGGCGAGGGCGATTTTGCGGGTGCGGTGGTCGCAGCGGACCATTTTCAGCCACGCGAGGAAAGCGACCGCGACCCAAAAGCCTTCCGAGAGATCGGGCATCGGCCGGTCGATGACGGAATCGAGTTGCGGGTGGAAGAGGAAGAGGATTCCCGCGACGATGGCGGTGCGGGCGGTGGCGCCAACCTCGAGTGCGAGCAGCCAGACGACGACCGCGCCCGCTCCGAGATAGACCATCGGTTCCAAATAGTAGGAGAGCGCGCTGTAGCCGAACGGGATCTGGAGCAGCCAGCAGAGGCCCCAGACGGGCCAGCGGAGGTCGTGGAAGGAAGTGGTGCTCCAGGCGCCGGAGACGTGGTGGTGCAGATCGAACGCGAGACCCCAGTAATTCAGGTCGTCGCCGAGCGACGGCGGGGTTTGGTAAATCCAGCTGACGAGGAACGCGCCGAAGAAGAGCAGGAGCGGCGGGAGGAGGGATTTCATGCGACGCGGGATTTCCGAAAACGTGCGACGAGGATAAGCGCGCTGTCGAGGAGCGCGAGCGCGTAGAGAATCCAGAGCGGCTCGAAGATCACGCGAAAGCGGGCGCGGATATTTGCCGTGACCATGATGAGCAGCCAGAGGGCGAGGAGAAACGCGCCCCAGAGCTGGTGGAAGTTCAGAGGGCGCGGGTCGCGGAAGGCGAGGGCGAGCAATCCCAGCAAGGCAAAGGTGTAAAGCCAGGGAAGACCGTGGATGGATACTCCGCCTGCGCTCGAGCCGGGCAAGGCAAATGGCGCGATGGATGCGACGCCGGCGGCGGCGAAAGTCTGCAACCACCGTGTGAACGCATCGCCGGGAATCGGGCGATACGTGGCTTCGAGATAGGCGCGGGCGTCGGATTCGTCGGCGAAGTCCCGGCCCCAGAGGAGCCGGGCAAGATGCAGATTTTTCAAGTCGTCGCCGTTGCCATAGAGCGCGTCGAGCTGTCCGGCGATGGCGTAGGAATCGAAATCGCCGCAAGGAAGTTCGCGGTGGGCGATGACGAATTTTCGCAGCGCGAGATCGGGCAGCTCGGCGACATGGCGCAGGGCGATTTCCAGGCCGGCGCGTTTGCAGGCGGAATCCATGCGGTCCCTCGAGCCGGTGAGCGCCTGGAGGCGACGGGATATTTCCTTGCGGAGCGGCACCAGCTTTGGCGGCTCCGCGCCGGACCAGGAAGCGCGAGTTTGGGCGGAGAGGTCGGCCAGTTTTTCGGCGACGCCGGGGGACGCCGCGAGTTTTTCCGGAGCGAGGTGGACGAGGGAAGTCAGCAGGAGCAGCCCGCTTTGGTGGGTGCGGGTGAGCGAGAAAATCGTGGCGGTCCAGACGAGGGAGATGGCGAGGGCGATGCGGAATGGACGCCAATTTCCCCAGAGGACGCGGATAACGAGAGCGATGGCGAAGAGCGCGAACAAGCGGCCCTCGGGGCGGGTGCCCGCGATGAAGAAAACGGCGAGCAGGAGCGCGGCGAGCGTATAGCGATTTGCGAAGCGATAGAATGCGGTGGCGGTGAGCGCGACCAGCAGAATGCCGAAGATCGCGTAAGTCTCGGCCAGCGCGACGTGTTCATACCAGAGCAGCACGGGATCGAGCGCGAGCAGCAGGGTGGCGGGAACGATCAGCCAGCGCCAGAATCGGAACCACGCGTGAACGAGCAGGCCGCCGAGGAAGACGCTGGCGACGCCGAGCAGGTGCTGGATGGCCGCGATAAACGGAAGGATGGGAAGGTGGAGCAGCGCCGGCACGCAGTAGAGCAGCGGGGCGAGAAAGGTCTTTTTACCGTCGATCCCGAACGCGCCGCGGGAGAGAAGGCCGCTTGCGGTCCCGGCGATCGATGCGGTGTCGTTGTGCACGAATGCGGCGGGCATTTCCGCGAGCAGCCACCCGCGGAGCGCGATGGCCACGAGTGCGGCGGGGAGGCAGAGTCGCAGGGCAAGGCGGAGGTCGCGCGTGTGCGCGCGCCGGAGGAAGGCTCGAAATGCGGGGGGATCCGCGAGTCGCAGTAGCCAGTCCCGCATGGGCTAGATGCCGCGCAATCCGCCGAGGAGCAGCTCGGCGTTCTGTTTCGTATGCTGGAGATTCGTGACGAGGACTTCCATCGCCTCCACGGCGGGAAGTTCGGAGAGCTGTTTGCGCAGCGTGACGATGCGCGCGAGTTCGTCGGGATGGAGGAGGAGCTCGTCGCGGCGGGTGCCGGATTTCGTGATGTGGATGGCCGGGAAAACGCGCAGCTCCGCGATGGAACGGTCGAGGTGGACCTCCATGTTGCCGGTGCCTTTGTATTCCTCGAAGATGAGGTCATCCATGCGGCTTTGCGTCTCGACGAGCGCGGTGGCGAGAATGGTGAGGCTGCCGCCTTCTTCGACGTTGCGCGCGGAGCCGAAAAATTTCTTGGGTCGGGCGAGAGCCTTAGCATCGACGCCGCCGCTCATGGTGCGGCTGCCTTTGGTGGGCTGGAGGTTGTTGTAGCCGCGGGAGAGGCGGGTGATGCTGTCGAGCAGGATGACGACGTCTTTGCCGGTCTCGACGAGACGCTTGGCGCGCTCGGAAACGAGCTCGGCGAGCGCCACGTGACGGGCGGGGGATTCGTCGAAGGTGCTGCTGAAGATGTCGCAGTCGAGCGAGCGTTCGAAATCGGTGACTTCCTCGGGACGCTCGTCCACCAGGAGAAGGATGAGGTGGATGGCGGGATGATTGCGCCGGATGGCCTGAGCCAGCTGGCTGAGGATGACGGTCTTGCCGGCGCGCGGCGGGGCAACGATGAGGCCGCGCTGGCCCATGCCGAGCGGCGAAATGAGATCGATGGCGCGGGGGGCGAGATCGGAGTGGCCGGGAGTTTCGAGGAAAATGCGGCGGTTTGGAAACATCGCCGTGAGTTTGTCGAAGTCGGTGGGGGTGAGCCATTCCGCAGCGGGTTTGCCTTCGATCGTGACGATGGAGTCGAGGACGAGGCCTTGCTCGCGTGGTTGCGGGAGGCGGAGGCGACCGTGGATTTTCAGGCCAACGCGCAGGTTGTGCTGCTTGATGAACGGCTGGGGCACGGAGACGTCCTCGGGGCAGGGGCGGAAGCTGAATTTTTCCCAGCGCAGGAGACCGCGGTTGTTGTCGAGGTCGAAGATGCCGTCGGCGGTGACGATGTCGCCGCGCTGAAGGTGGAAGCGCACCTGGTCGAGGACGAGGTGGTGGAGGCCGCCGTCGGGGCGAAGACGGATGGAAAACTCGCGAGCGCGGGCGGCGAGTGCCGCACGGCTCAAGCCCTGGAGGAGATTCAGCGAAACGACCAGCGGCGGAGATGCGGGCGTCGCGGCCGGTTCCACGATGGTGGAAGGCTCGGGGGTGGTGGGCGTCGCGTCGGGCGAGACAACGTCAGTCATACTTGTGGCGGAGATAAGCGGCGAGAAGGGCTGCTTGCGATTCGAGCAGGTCGAGGCCGGCGTCGTTCCAGACGACATGGGCGGCGCCGCGCATTTTAACGTCAAGGCTCCACTGCGAGGCGAGGATTTTCCGCGCGAGATCCTCGGAAAGGGAACGAAGGGTGGTCATGCGCCGGATTTGGATCTGCTCGGTCGAGGCGACGACGATGACATGATCGAAGAGGCCTTCGGCGCGGGTTTCGAAGAGCAGCGGGATATCGACGACGAACATGCGGTCGTGGCCGACGGATTCGCGGGCTCGCGAAGTCCAGCGGTCGCGAATTTTTGGATGTAGAATTCCTTCGAGGGTCTTTTTTTTGGCGATGTCGTTGTAGATGATCTCGCGAATGAGCGGACGATTCGGCTCTCCGGTTTTGGAATAGGCAAGCGGGGAGACGGTTTCGAGGATTTGCTCGCGGATGGTTTCGTTGGAATCGAGGAGCTCGCGGGCGCAGGCGTCGGCGTCGAAGAAGTCGGCGTCGATGCGGTCGAGGAGCAGGCGCCGGAAGGTGGATTTGCCCGTGGCGACGCCGCCGGTGATTCCGAGTGTGGGCATGCGATTGGTGTGGGACTTAAACGGCCGGGGCTGGATAGCGAAACGGCGGGAAGGCATGCCTCCCCGCCGCGAACGACGCCTGCGTTGCCGCGAATTTCACTTACCGGGCATGCCCTTCATATCCATCGCGGGAGGTGCGATGTCATCAGGCAGGCCAAGCGGCTCGACGACTTCCTCTTTTTCGATGTCGGAGCGAAGCGGTTTGCCTTCCGCGTCGATCAACTTCGCGGAGACGAAGATGATGAGGTTTTTCTTGAGTTTCTGGTTCACGTCCGAGCGGAAGAGGCGTCCGACGAGCGGGATGTCACCGAGGAACGGAACTTTGTCCTGAACTTTTTGCACGTCTTCGCGGATGAGGCCGCCGATGGCGATCGTCATGCCATCCCAGATCGTAATGCTGGTCGTGACCTTGCGAGTGCTGAAGATGGGCTGATTGATGACGTTCGGGCTGACCTCGACGCTTTGGGGTTTCCCGCCGATGCTGGCGGACCCGGCGGCTGCGAGAGTGAGGATCGGACTGCCGTAGTTGATGAAACCATCGAAATCCACCACTTCGGGAGCCAGCTCAAGATCGATGGTGTAGCCATCCGCGCCCACGGTCGGGGTGACCTCGAGAGTCACGCCAAGGTTGCGGGTTTCGAAAGCCGATGGAGTGGTGGGGGTAATGATCGGATTCGTGATGACGCCGGAAGTTCCAAAACCCGAACCCACGCCATTGACGTCATTGGCCGCGGCTCCAACGGTCTGTGGGATCTGCGGCGGGTCAAATTCAGTCGGATAGCGGAATTCGCGAATGACGTTGATGACGGCCTTGTTGCCGCTCTTGGTCGTGACCGTGGGCGCGGACATGAGGTCGATGCCTTTTTTCTGGTCCAGGGCGCGAATGACCAGCTGGAATTGCGGATTCGTGTAGATGCCGGCGAGCCCGAGGATGCCGGGAGCGGCACCGGTAAGGAGGCTGGTGCCGCCTGCAAGAAGGGTGTCCAATCCGTTGTTCGAGATTGCGGAACTGCCGCCGGTGCCCTGGCCGGAGCGAAGCCCTTGGGTGACGTTATTCACGCCGATCGGTTCGCCGCCGGGGGCCACGAATGGCAGGGAAGCGGTGTCCGAGTTGATCGATCCGCCGGTGCCATAGACGCCATTTCCGATTTGCAGCGGCCCCATCAGCCAGCTGAATCCAAGTTCCTTGAGGTTGTTTTGGTTGATTTCGACGAACTTCGATTCGATCTGGACCTGGGTCGGAGCCTGGCCCGCCGCGGCATCCACGATGGCGTCGATGAGATCGATGTTATCCTGCGTGCTGCGCACGACGAGTTTGCTGCCGGCGGGAATGTATTGGGCGCTGGAGCCGGGAGGAAAGGGGATGCCGAGCTTGCTCAGGTATTCTTGGGCGTTCTGGCGTCCTTTGACCCTTTTTTCCGTGCTGCCGGCGACCACGGCGGCTCCGAAGGGGGCCGAGGCATCGGTGGCGCTATCCTCGACTTTCGGAATGAAAGTCGGGAGAACCTTGTATTCCTTGGTGATGAGATCCTGGCTCACATCGGTGAGCGGAACAATCGAGACGGCGACGGGATCGATCTTGATTTTCAATCCGGCCTGGGCGGCGACGTAGCGCAGCGCTTCGTAGAGCGGAATATTGTTCAAGGCGAGGGTGATCTGGGTATCCTCGGTGGTCAGAGGAGCGGCGGCGACGGGCGCTGCTCCGGGTGTGCCCGTGCCGGGAGAAAGGATGTCCGAACTCGCGGCGGCGGCCGTCGCATTGGCCGAAGGCAGCTTCAGGAAAATATTGACACCTTTTTTACTGCCATCGGGTTCCAGGGTATCCAGTTTCTTGCTGGTCTGGCGAAGGTAGTCCACGGCCTCGCGGATCGTGGTTTCCCGGAAGTCGAGGTGAGGAATGATAATGCGATTGAGTTTTGCGATGATGGCTTCGTTGCGGGAAACGTCGCTGCGGCTGGAGGTGACGGTGTCCTTTCCGCCCGTGAATCGACGGACGGGAAGCTCCCAGCCTTTATCAACCTGCCAGAGCATCTCACTGCGAGTCTGGTTGTAGGCTTCGTGATAGTATTTTTGCCGCGCCTCGTTGGCTTTTTCCATGCCCTTGCGTGCGGCAATATTGTAGGGATCTATGTTGAGCACCTGTTCGTAGCGTTTGGTGGCGAGATCGAAGCTGCCTCGCGAATAGAAGCCGTCGGCCTCGACAAGAAGCTTGGAGACCTGGTCGCGCTCTTCGGCGAACCGTGGCGTGACCGTCTTGTTGTAATAGTCGGGTTGCTCGAGATTGGAGAGCAACACGATGGCCGGCCGGTAGGTAGGATTGTATTGAACTAGGAGAATGGTCTTGGCGACTTTTTCGGCGTCTCCGTATTTGCCATGGTCGATCAAGGATTCCGCGTAGGCGACGCCGGTCTGGCTGAATTTGTTCAGAGCTTCCGTGCGCTCGACGGTCACGGCAGGGCCGGAACCGATCAAATCGACCGCCTGGCGGTAGGAGTCGTAAGCGGTGGCGTAGTCTTGGCTGGCCAGAGCGCGATCTCCTTGCTGAATCAGGCGCTGGGCGGAAGCGATGTCTTCCTGGCGACGGACGATTTCACGTTGCGCGGAGGAGTCGAGTGAACTGGACGAGCTGGAGTAACTTCCGGCAAAAGTGGAGGGAAGACTCAGCGCGGCCAAGGCCAGGCAGAATCCAATCGGCCGAATCCGGGAATCGAGGGGTTTGATCATGGAATAAAGCAGCTGCGGAAATTAGTTGTTGGGACCAGCCGGGAGAGGGGAACCGGTGAGCGAATCGCCGGGGACGGCTTCGGAACCGATATTTTTGGAATCGGGGACAGCGACCTCCGTGCCGTCTTCGACTTCTTTGATGAGGGGCTGGCCGGCGGGATCGATCAGGTTCGCGGTGACGAACATGATGAGGTTTCTCTTGATATGCTGGTCGGCGGAGGAGCGGAACAGGCGTCCGACAAGGGGGATGTCTCCGATGATGGGAGTCTTGTCCTCGACTTTTTGGACGTCTTCGCGCATGAGGCCGCCGAGCACGACAGTCTGGCCGTCGTAAACGGTTACCTGGGTGGTGACTTGGCGGACGCTGAAGATCGGCTGGTTGATGACGTTTTCGGAGACCAGCACGCGGGTCGGGCTGCCGAGGATGGTGCCAAGGTTGGCAAGTCCGCCGAAAATTCCGCCGTTTTGACCGATCGCGCCGAAAGTTATGGACTGGGCGCTGGTGTAGATCGGGCTGCCGTAGTTGATGAAACCGTCGAACTCCGTGACGCGAGGGGAGAGCGTAAGGTCGATCGTGTAACCGTCGGGTCCGATGGTGGGCTCGACTTCGAGTTCGACGCCGAGTGGGCGCATTTCGAAAGCAGATGGTGTCGTAGGTGTCACCGGAGTGAAGCCTGTGTTCACAGTCTGGGGAATCTGTGGCGGATCAAACTGGGTCGGATATTTGAACTCGCGGACGATGGAGATCGTGGCGTGCTGGCCGCTTTTGGCAGTGACTTTCGGCGCGGACAGGAGATCGATGCCTTTTTTCTGGTCCAAGGCGCGGAGCACCACTTGGAACTGGGGGTTGGTGAAGACACCAGCCAGAGCAAGAACGCCTGGAGCCGGGCCTACCGGGGAACCAAAAAGCAGGCCGTCGAGAGCGTTTACGCTGATGGCGGAACTGCCCGTGCGGTTGCCGCCGGTGAGGGGGCCGGATGTCGTGCTGGTCGCTCCGATGGGCACGCCATTCGAGCCGGGCGCCTGGAAGGGATAGGCGCTGTTGCTCGTGGTGGTGCCACCGCCAGAGTCGCTCGAGGAAGAAGTGGTGCCGGTCAGGCTCGATCCGAAAGGCGTGGTGCCGCCGCCGCCATAAACGCCGCTGCCAAAGGGCATCTGGAATTGGCCGAGGAGCCAATCGAAGCCAAGCTCTTTCAGGTTGTTTTGGGTGATTTCAACGAACTTGGATTCGATCTGAACCTGGGTGGGAGTGTTTTGGCTGTCGTTTTCGACGAGCTGATCGATGAGATCGAGGTTGGCCTGCGTGTTGCGGACGATCAGCTTGCTGCTGCTGGAGAGATAGTTCGCAGTGGCGCCGGGGCCGAAGGTCACGCCGCTGGCTTCGAGGAATTCCTTCGCTCCGGATTTGGCGACGGTGCCCGAGCCTCCTGCGGCAGGGGCGTTGAAACCGCCGAGACCGCCGCCGTCGGCTGCGCCTCCGCCATCCGCGGCGGGAAGGCTGGTGATGAAGCCGGGGGAGACTTTGTATTCCTTGGTAATCAGCACGTCGGTGACTTCGTTCAGCGGAACGATGGCGACGGCGTAGGGTTCCACCTTCTTTTTGAGATTCGCGGCCTGGGCGATATAATCGAGTGCCTGGCCAAGGGGAACGTCGGTGAGCTGAAGGGTGATGCGCTGGGCGGAGGCGGCGTCCTGAGTGGCGGGATCGAGCTTGAGCACGATGTTGATGCCGCGTTTATTCGGGTCGGGCTCGCCCTGATCGAGGGCGGAGGCGCGAAGCTTGATATAATCGAGGGCCTCGCGCACGGTGGCTTCGCGGAAGTTGATGCTGGGAATGTGGATTTCCTCGAGCTTGCGTTGGATGCTGGCGGTGCCGCGGGTATCGATGACCGGTTGCTCGATGACCTGGGAGTTGCCCACGTCGAAACGGGTGACGGGGAGTTCCCATGCCTTGTCCACCTGGGTGACGAGCTCGGAACGGGTGGTATTTGCCGCTTGGTCGGCGTAGCTGGTGCGGGCGGCATCGACTTTTTCCATCAACCGGCGGGCGGCGATGTTGTATTTGTCGATGTTGAGCACCTGTTCGCAGCGCTTGTAGGCGAGGTCGAAACGACCGCTCTGGTAGAATCCGTCGCCTTCGCGCAGGAGCTGTTTGACCTGTTCGACGTTCGCGACGAAGCCGGGGGTCAGCGTTTTATTAAAGGTATCGGGCGACTGGAGTTTCGCCAGGAGGGTAAGGGCGGGCTGGTAATTCGGGTCGTATTGCTCTTCGAGGATTTTTTTGACGACCGTCTCGGCATCCTGATAACGGCCTTCGGAAATTCGCTGGTCGGCCAGCTTGATGACGGCGGTGCCGAAGCCGTTCATGGCCTCGGTGCGCAGCTCGGTGGTGGCTTGTCCGCCGCTGGGAAGCGCATCGACGGCGCTCTTGAAGTAGGCGTATGCCGACTCGTAGTCCTGGTTGCTCAACGCTTCGTTGCCTTGCGTGATGGCTTTTTGGGCAAAGGAGTTGACGTTTTCCCGGCGATAAATTTCCCGTTCGGCGGCACCCTGCAACCCGGCTTGCTGGGCAAGAACGGGGGTAAGGTGGAACGCGGCAAGCGTGGAAATTCCGAGTAGAAGGGCGGATTTACTTGGCATGGTTGGGGCAGAGTCGGCGTGGGGAGAAAAGAGGGATGGTTAGCAGAATGTGAGCCTGAAATTGCGAGAGGATGTCATTCGAGAACGGCGACCTACTAGGGCGTGCCCTTGGGCACTTGAATCTTGGCCCCTTGGGCGCTTTCGATTACCGCTTCGCTATCAGAGATGTCAATGAGTTTATACTTTACGGTCTCTTCCGGTTTTACGGAGAAGCTGTCGTTTTTTTTGACCTTAAACTCCGAGCCGTCCCAGAGGTATTTGAATTTGGCGTAAACGGTGGGGTCGTTGACCGGCTTGTCGTTAACGAGGATAATCTTCTGCCCCGTGTTCTGGTTTTCGACGGTGAGCTCGGAGATATCGACTTCGAGGCCTTCCTTGTCCATCTTCTTGGGTTCGTATTTGACGACCTTGTAGGAAGTGCCTGCGACCATTTCGCCGATCTTGAGAAATTGGGTCGGCCCTTTCAGGTCCATCGTGTTGATGGAGTAGGTGCCCTCATCGGGCGAACCGCTGAATTTCAAGCGGAACGGAACCTGGATGAACTCGAGCAGCCGAAGCTTCGTGATGTAGGCGGGCATGGATCGGGGATCCGTGGGATCGGTCTTGCCATTGTATTCCTCGATGTTGGAGAACTTGTCGCCATCGGCGTCGGCGTCGGGCAGGTCGGCATCGGAGAAGTCGAGGTTGTAATCTTTAATCCACTGGTTGGGGATTGGCGGATACAAGGGTTCCTTGTCTTCGAGGGGATTCAGCGGTTTGCCTTTGTCCTTGGTGACGTAAGGGTCGGAGACGAAGAGCGAGCCGGGATGAATGCCCCAGTCCTTGGGCTTTACAAGAGCAGAGATCCGTTCCTTGACGAGTTCTGTAGCCGGGGGAGGGACATTGTCATTCCGGCGCGGAGGTGTCTGGCTTTCGGTGAAAGTGCTGTTGAAGGAGAGCGATGAGCTAATGATCAGCCCGGCGCAGGCAATGAGAACGATCCCCATTACGGCGAGAATGACGCGGTCGAAATGCTTCTTGAGCCAGTCCATGATCTTCGGGGAGCTACTTCTGGGAAGGGAGATTGTTGAATGTGATCATTTCGATGCGAAGTCCGACGGTGAGCTTTTCCCGGCCCACCAGCACTCGCAAGGTATGCTGCGCCGTGGCTGGGCCGCTGCTGGCACCGCCGCCGGCGGCACCGCCCAGAATTCCAGCCAGGTCGTTCGCAGGCGCGGGGGTAGGCTGGGCGTCGGGTTTGGCCTCCTCCACGCGTTTTGGCCCGTCGAGAGCGCTGTTTTGCACGTTGAGATAGCGGATGATGAAGAACTGCGGCGCATTGACGATGTAGTCCAGTGTGGAGCGCACGGCGCCCTGATCGGCCACGAAGATGATCTCGAATGAGTTCGCGGTTACGCCGCCTGTGTCGCCTCCGTTGTTGCGGGGTCTGGCTCCCGGCAAGCTGCGGGGCGCGGGCGTCGGCTGCGCGGAAGCGGCACCAGTTTCCAGGGGAAGGAGATCGCGTTTGATGCCGGTGATTTCCTTCACCTTGACCTGAATGAGATTGTCGACGACGAGACGGATGGCGGCGAGCTCGCGGGCGAGCGGGCCGGCGGCTGAGTCGGGAGGAAGCGTGCCCTGATACTGGTCGAAGCCGAGGTAAAATCCCGGAGAGAGTGCGACCCCGTTTTCCTTGGCTGCAGCCTCGACCTGCGAGACATTGGCGCGCAGGCGATCCTGAAAAGTCTGCGGGGTAATCTCCTCCGCGTTTTTCTGCATGCTGCCAATCTTCGCGAGGAGCTGATCATACTCGGCGCGATATTGCTTGGTGTAATCGACGTATTTCTGATTGTTCTCGGCGCTTGGAAATGGCGTGCGATTTTGGAGCTTTCGCAGCTTCAGAACGGCGTCGTCGTAGTTCGCAACGACGTCGGAATAGTGACTATAGCCCGAGTAAAGAAGGTAACCGAAGATTCCAGCGCCGACTACGGTGATGGAGAGATAGGTGATGAGGAAGGGGTTCCGCCAATTCATGGGAGGACGATGGGGTTTCGAAGCGGGAGAATGATGGTGTAGTGGTAGGCCCAGCTTTCTTCGTCCGGCGTGGCTCGAACGGTGATGAGTTTGGCCTTGTTCGCGTGATCGATGGCGAACAGATCGGAGCTTTCGAGATTGGTAACGAAATCGTCCACGACCTTTGCCTGGTTGGGCTCGTTGAAGAAATACAGCCCGCGAATTTCCAGGGTGTCGATGGCGGGTTGGGCCGGCTGAGACTGGTTGCCACCGATGCCGGGTCTGGTCGCGGATGGGGGTTTGACCGGGGCGGCGGGTGCGGTTCTTTGGCCGGGCGTGGTGCCAAGCATGCTGATCGGTTTGCCATTCGAGAGCGGCGTGAGCTGGGTGATCCAGATGAAGCGCGGCGGCAGCTTGGCGGAAAGTTCGTCAACGATCCGCACCCAGACTTCCCGCTCCGCGGTGGCGGTGAGCAGTGGGGCCGCGATGGCTTCGACTTCGTCCTGCTTGCGTTTGAGATTGTCGAACGCCTGCGCCTGCACGTCGAGCTTGGCGATGTCCTGATTGACGGACTGGAGCATGTGATCCTGCACGGCGGCGGCCTTGGAGAAATAAACCCACCACTGGATGAGGAGCAGGAACAGGCAGGCGGTGGCGGCGAGGAGGAAGGGCTTGCGCTTGGAAAGCGTCTGGGCGGCGATGACCGTGGGCGGACGGAGATTGATCTCGATCGGGCAGTTGCCGAGTTCGCGCAGGGCGAGTCCGACGACCTCTCCGGCGGCATGCGCCTTGGCCGTGAGCAATTCCGTATCCACGGTGGGCGCGATGATGACGTTGCGGAAGGGGTTGAAAAATTCCACCGGCAGCTGCAGCTTTTCACCGAAGAATTCCAGCATGTAGGGCATGCTGACGGCGCCGCCGGCGAGCAGGATACGCAACGGCTGGGAGCCGCCCTGATTGGCGCGGTAGAAGCTGATGGAGCGGGCGATCTCGGCGTGAAGCCGGGTGAGCGTGGTGCGCGAGAGCTTGGAAATGCGAGCGACGATTTCGTCCTCGGGATCGGCGTAGGGGCCGCCCAGGCTCACGAAGCCTTTTTCCTTTTTCATGAGCTCCGCGGCCTCGATCGGCTGGTGGAACTCCTTGGCAATGGCCGTGGAGATGGTGTTTCCGCCGACGGGAATGCTCCGTGAGTAGGATTTGTTGCCTTCGACGAAGAGGAGATTCGTGGTGCGAGCGCCGACATCGATGAGCAGCGAGCAGCCGCCGAGGTCGCTGTAGTTGTAGCGCAGGGCATTGAGCAGCGCCACCGGAGCGACGTCAATGATGTGCGGGGCGAAACCGGAGGCTTCGACGGCCTTGTTGACGTCCTCGAGCGTGTCGGTCTTGATCGCGAGCAGGACGACGTTGAGCTTGCCGTCATGCGGTTCGCCGAGTGCCTGATAATCCCAAACGACTTCGTCGATCGGAAAAGGAATGTTCTGCTGCGCTTCGAAAGCGATGATCTGGTTGAGATCGTCGGGGGAGGAAACTGGCAGCGAGAGATAGCGGGCGAAGACCGCCTGGGAGGGGAGGGCGTAGTTGACGCTGCCGCCGGCGCTTTTGGCCGTCTTTTTAAGTTCGGCCACCGCGCCTTCGAGCTGCCCGGGGCGGGAGGCGTCGGCACCGGGATCGGTGAGAAGCTCGGTGAATTGAAGCTGATCGAGGGTCAGGGAGCCGTCTGCGGATGTGTGGAACTCAGCGAGTGCCACCGTCTGCATGCCCAGATTCAGCACACGGGTGCGGGTCGGTGAGGACATTCGTTAAAAAAAGGGATCGTGTTGAGGGACTTAGTAGGCGGCGCCCTTGGCTTTGACGGCCTCGAAGTAGTCGTAGAAGAGCGGCGCGAAAGGCGTCTGATCCTTGCTCAGCACCAGACCGGGAGGGCCTTGCGGCATGGTCTGCCACCACGAAGGCTTGTTCTTGCCGGCGCCTGTGCTGACCTCGGCGGCCAACTGCCCCTGGATCGTGGCCGTGACGCCGATGGCCAGCACGGTGGAAGCGATGGCGGCGGGCGTTTTGCCGTCGAAGAAACTTTTCAGAGTCTGCGGGCTGACCAGCGCCACGGAGTGGTGGAGATCGCTGCCCGGGATGACTCCGGTATGGGTAATGGCGCCGGTGAGGAGCGTGTTTACGCGGTTCTTGGCCGAAGCGTTTTTCAGCAGGATGTAGTAATTAAACGTGATTTCGTCGGCTTGTCCGGACACCGGAGGGCGGCCGGTTCCTTTGTAGGCGAAGGTGACTTCGACCCAGAGCCAGTCCTGGCTGGCTGCTTTACGCTGCGGGCCGACGCCGATATTAAAATCCGGCGACTTTTCGAGCGAGGGCTTGATGTCGGTGATCTGAACGGGCGAGTTCGCGGGAGTGAACTGTGCTTGCGAAACGGCTGCGGTGGCCAGAAGCAGGGCTGCCGTGAAAAACTGTCGAATCATAGTCTGGGGCTGAGAAAATGTTTTGAGGGACGTGTCACACTAAGGGAACGCGCGGATTCAAGGCAATAGGTTCTTGTGAATAACGTGGAATTTATTTTGTTGCGTGCGGTCAAACACGATCGCGAAAATAGTCGACAGTGCGGACGATTCCGTCCTCGAAGGCGACCTGCGGCTCCCATCCGAGCAGCTTTTTGGCCAGGCCGATATTGGGCTGGCGGACCTTTGGGTCGTCCTCGGGCAGCGGCCTGAATTCGATCTGCGCGCTGGTGCCGGTCATCTCGATGATGTGTTCGGCAAACTGCTTGATCGTCATTTCGCGCGGGTTGCCGATGTTCACGGGCTCGTGGTAGTCGCTCATCATGAGACGGAAGATTCCATCAATGAGATCGGAGACGTAGCAGAAGCTGCGGGTCTGGGAGCCGTCGCCAAAAATCGTGAGCGGCTGGTTGGTGAGCGCCTGGCCGATGAAAGCCGGGACCACGCGGCCGTCGCGCAGGCGCATGCGGGGGCCGTAGGTATTGAAGATGCGCACGATGTGCGTGTTCATCTTGTGGAAGCGGTGATAGGCCATCGTGATCGCCTCGGCGAAGCGCTTGGCCTCGTCATAGACGCCGCGCGGGCCGATGGGATTCACATTGCCCCAATAATCCTCGGTCTGCGGGTGGACGAGCGGGTCGCCGTAGCATTCGGAAGTCGAGGCGAGGATGAACGCCGCCCCTTTTTCCTTGGCGAGGCCAAGGGCGTTGTGCGTGCCGAGCGAGCCGACCTTGAGCGTCGGGATCGGCAGCTCGAGATAATCGATCGGGCTCGCGGGGCTGGCGAAGTGCCAGACGTAATCGACCTTGCCGGGCAGGTAAATGAAGTCGGTGACGTTGTGGTGGATGAACTTGAAGTCTTCGTTGCCGGCGAGGTGCTCGATGTTCGCGATGTTGCCGGTGATGAGGTTGTCGATGGCGACGACGCGATGGCCTTCGGAAAGCAGACGATCGGAGAGGTGAGAGCCGAGGAACCCGGCACCTCCGGTGACGACGCTGGTGGGTTTCGTGCGGACTTCAGACATGAGGGAGGTTGTCTATTCGCAACGCGCCGCGCAATGCCAGCAGAAAAAGAAAACGCGCGGCGACGCGCGCAAAAGTCATTTCGCGCCGAAGCCGAAGATCACCGCCGGGATCGTGCGCAACAGGATCCAGAAGTCGAGCGCGAGCGACCAGTTGTCGATATATTCGAGATCCAGGCGCACCCATTCGGAAAAATTCGTGACCTGGTTTCGGCCCTGCACCTGCCACAGGCACGTGAGGCCGGGCCGCATGCTCAGCCGGCGGCGATGCGAGGCGCTTTCGAATTTCTCGACCTCGTAGACCGGCAGGGGCCGGGGACCGACGAGACTCATGTCGCCGAAGAACACGTTGAGCAGCTGCGGCAGCTCGTCGATGCTCGTCTTGCGCAGCCAGCGGCCGAATCCCGTCACGCGCGGATCGGCATCGACCTTGAAGACGGGCCCGCTCATGACGTTGAAGGCGATGAGCTCGGCGCGCTGCATTTCGGCATTCGTGTTCATCGAGCGGAATTTATACATCGTGAACGGGCGCCCGTGCCGGCCGGCGCGCTTTTGCTTGAAGAAGGCCGGGCCGGGCGACGTGAGCTTGATGATCGCCGCGATCAGGAGCAGCAGCGGCGAAAGCAGCACGAGGCCGAGAAAGGCCGAGGCGCGATCGAAAGCGCTTTTCACGAGCAGCGCCCAGGAAATGTCGGGCGTCGTGCGAAAAACCAGCATCGGGCGGCTCGCGAAGAGCTCGTAGGTCGGCCGGGCGATCGACGTGCGAATGAAATCCGCGCACAGCCACGCCTCGACGCCTTCGAGCTCGCAGGCCTCGATCGCCTTCTGCACGACCTTCAGCTCGATGTTGCTGAAGGCGAGCAGCACGCGGCCCACCGAGTGCTCGTGCACCGCGTTCACCAGCGGAGCCATGTCGTCGGTGGCGAGGGGCACGCGTCCGACGACGGTGATTTCCAAGCGCTGGCTGCGCGTGAAGCTGCTCTCGACCTCGGCCATTTTCGCCGGCTCGCCCACGATCAGGATCCGCTCGCCGATCGCGCCATTTCTCAGCGTGCGCTTGTAAATGGAGACGACGATCCGCTCCTTCAGAATCAATGCCGCCGGAGCGGCCAGCACGAAGAAGATGATCACCGAGCGGCTGGGGAGCTCGTATTTCAACAGAAACATCGTCGCGGCTAAAATCACCGTGAGCCAGATTCCCGCCCGGGCGATCTGCGTGATCGATCGCCAGATGGTCTTCTCGAGCGGGTATTGATAGTAGCCTTGCAGCTCCAGTAAAAATGGCCCCAAAGGCACGATGGGCGCCAGAGCCCACCAGAAATATTTCCACTCCGGAATCTCGGGCGAGCTGTCCAGGCTGAGGATGCCGCGGAACCGCAGCCAGTGACACAGCCAATACGTCGCGCCGAGGATCACGGCATCGACCAGTTCGTTGAGTTGAAGATTGATTTCCTGTTTGCGCGCTAGCATGACGTTGGTCCCTGCGTGACCATTTCCAAGGAATGGGCTAGGTAAGGTCAGCTTCAATGACGCGTCAAAGGAAAAGCCCGCACCCGCTCCATCGCGCAAACATCGTGGGCATCGCCGAGACGCCCTCCGCGCTTCGGCTTGCCCGCAAGATGAAGCCGGGCATCCTGGATGCGCTCGAGCTGCGGCTCGATGCTTTCGACGCCGCTCCCGATCTGGGCGAAATTCCGGTTCCCCTCATCGCGACCGTGCGTTGTCCCGCCGAGGGAGGCAGAAATAATTTGAATGTCCGCGAGCGCGCGTCGCGTTATCTCGCGGTGCTCGAGCGCGCCGCGGCCATCGATATCGAGCTGGCCTCGCGCCTGGAAATGAAATCCGTGATCGAAGCCGCGCGCCGGGCCGGAAAAAAAATCATTCTCTCCTTCCACGACTTTTCCGGGACGCCAAAGTCCTTGCGAACGCTGCAACGGAGAGCCTGCGCGGCCGGCGCGGATGTTTTCAAAATCGCGGTGACCCCGCGCTCGCCCGGCGAACTCGGCGCGCTGCTCTCGATCCTCGACGCTCCGCCATTGCCGACCTCGGTGATGGGCATGGGCCCGCTCGGCAAGGCTTCGCGCGTGGCGGCGATGGCCTGCGGCTCGGTGTTGAACTACGGCTGGATCGAGCGCCCGAACGTGGCGGGCCAGTGGTCCGCCGCCGAGCTGCGCGCGCTGTCGTCGTGAGCCGTCAGGCGCTGCTGCTGCTGCTGCCGGCGATGTCGGCGCTCCTCTACGTCCTCGCCGCCCTGTTCATTAAAAAGGCGATCACCGCGGGATGCGATCAGCGGCACGTCAACCTGTGCGTCAATCTCCTGCCGGCCGTGATCTTTCAGTTGCTCTGGCTGTATTCCGGCCCGCTCGACTGGACGCAGGCATGGAAGCCCGCCGTGGCGGCGTGCACGTTTTTCGGCGGACAAGTTTTCACGTTTCTCGCGTTGCGCAATGGCGAGGTCTCCGTCACGACGCCGGTGCTGGGCACGAAGGTCGTGTTCACGGCGATGTTCAGCGCGATCGTCTTCGCGCAGGCCCTGGAGTTGCGCTGGTGGCTCGGCGCGCTGGCCTGCTCGCTTGGCGTGGTGCTCGTGACCGGCGCGACCTGGCGCACGCTTGCTCCGCGGCTGCTGCGGCGGGATGCGCTGTTCGCGACCGGCGCGGCGATCACCTTCGGGTTGACGGACGTGCTCGTGCAGCATTGGGAGCGGGCGGTGGGAATTCCGGCTTTCGTCGCGCTGATGTTCGGCTGCACCGGCATTCTGGTGCTCGCGGTTTTTTTGCCGGGGTTGCGGGGAGGGATTCCGGCGGCGGGAATCAAGCCGCTGGGCGCGGGCGCGATTCTTTATTCGCTCCAGATTCTGGGCATGGCCGTGGCGCTTGGCCTGCACGAAAGCGCGACCGCGGTGAATATCGTCTACGGCTCCCGCGCGGTGTGGAGCGTGGTCTTGGCATGGATGCTGGCCCGTTTCCTCCAGGCGGAGGAGGCGCGCGATGCGCGCGAAGTCATGGTGCGCCGGCTCGCGGGCTCGCTGCTCGTCTTCGGCGCGGTGCTGGCGGTTTTGATTTAGCCGGGGAAAGCGGGAGGGCAGGAAAGGAATTCCCGAGTTGCCGGTTTTCCTGCTTTCCTTGGATACACCTCATGTCCGCTCTTCTCGAAAAACTGCAGTCGCATGTCGAACTCGATGGCCCCGACGTGGACGCAATGTGTGCGGCGCTCCTCGACGAATCGCAGCCCGTCGCGGCGCGCGCGCAGCTGCTCGAGGCCTTGTCCGCCAAGGAAGAGACGCCCGCGGAGATCGCGCATTTTGTGCGCGCGCTGCTCGGGCATGCGCGGCGGATCGAGATTCGCGGCGACGGCGCGCCGGTGATGGACGTGTGCGGCACGGGCGGCGACAAGCATGGCCTGTTCAATATTTCGACCGCGGTGATGTTCGTCGTGGCGGCCTGCGGCGTGCGCGTGGTCAAGCACGGCAACCGCGGCATTACTTCGAAAAGCGGCGGAGCGGATGTGCTGGAGGCGCTCGAGGTGCGCATCGAGCTCGAGCCCGCGCACGCGGCGGCGGTGCTCGAGGATGTCGGCTGCGTCTTTCTGTTCGCACCGTTTTATCATCCGGCGTTCAAGGCCGTGATGCCGGTGCGCAGGCTGCTCGCGGAGCGCGGAATCGCCACCGTTTTCAACAAGCT
Organism: Chthoniobacterales bacterium; assembly: GCA_015655545.1. GTDB lineage: Bacteria > Verrucomicrobiota > Verrucomicrobiia > Chthoniobacterales > JAATET01 > JAATET01. The sequence continues at coordinate 62,480 of JAATET010000070.1, forward strand.
CGGCCCGCTGCTGAATCCCGTGAACCCGGCGTTCCAGCTCGCGGGAGTTTTCGATCCGGGAATGGTCGGGATTTATGGGAAGGTTTTTATCGAACTCGGGCGCACGCGGGCCTGGGCCGTGCATGGCAACACGCCCGAGGGAGGATTGGACGAAATGTCCACGCTCGGCACGACGGAAGTTTGCGCGGTCGAAAATGGAACGTTGCGACGCGGCATATTGGCGTCGGCGGAGTTTGGACTTCGGCGGCCTGATCTTGCGGAGCTGCGCGGCGGGAGTGCGGCGGAGAACGCCGGGACGCTGGAGGCTCTGCTGCGCGGGAAGCTGCCGGGTGCGATCGAGGATATCGTGCTTTGGAATGCCGCGGGCGCGCTGACGGTCGCGGGAGTTTGTCAGGAAGTCGGCGGAGGGCTTGAACTGGCCAGGAGAGCGATCCAGTCGGGCGAAGCCGCGGCGCGGCTCGACGCGATGCGCCGCGCGACCCGCCGCCGCTAGGCGCCGAGGTAGGCCTCGCGAATCCGCGGATCGGCGAGCAGCTGGGAGCTGTCGCCCGCGAGCGTGAGCAGGCCGGTCTCGAGCACGGCGGCGCGGTGGGCGAGCTTGAGGGCGATGTTCGCATTTTGTTCGACGAGCAGGAGCGTGACGCCGGTCTCGTTGATCTGTTTCAGGAGCGTGTAGATTTCCTTCACGAGCTTCGGCGCGAGGCCCATCGACGGCTCGTCGAGCAGGAGAATTTTCGGGCGGCTCATCAGGGCGCGGGCGACGGCCAGCATCTGCTGCTCGCCGCCGGAGAGGGTGCCGGCGGCCTGCGCGAGGCGCTCGCGCAGTCGCGGCAGGGCGGTGAGCATGCGCTCGAGATCTTCGGCGACGGCCTTGGCGTCATGGCGGATCCATGCGCCGAGTTTGAGGTTTTCCAACACGGTGAGGTTGCCAAAAATGCCGCGGCCTTCGGGCACGTGAGCCATGCCGAGGGAGACGAGATTTTCGGCGGCGACGCCGCGCAAGCCCTGGCCGTCGAGCGAGACCTGGCCCCCGTGGCGGAGCAGGCCGGAGATCGCGCGGAGCGTGGAGGTTTTTCCGGCGCCGTTCGCGCCGATGAGCGTGAAGATTTCGCCCTGACGGACCTCGAAGGAGAGGCCCTTCACGGCGTGGATGTCGCCGTAGGAGACGGTGAGATTTTCGACGGTGAGCGCGCTCATGCCTGTTCGTCCTCCGAGCCTCCGAGGTAGGCGTCGATCACGCGCGGGTTGGCGCGAATTTCCTCGGGAGTGCCGTCGGCGATGGTCTGGCCGAAATCGAGCACGGTGATGCGGTCGCAAAGGTTCATCACGAGGTGCATGTGGTGCTCGATGAGGACGAGCGTGACCTTGAACTCGGCGCGCACCCAGCGGAGGAATTCCGTGAGCGCGGCGGTCTCGCCCGTGTTCATGCCGGCGGCGGGCTCGTCGAGGAGAAGGAGCTCAGGCTTGAGGGCGAGGGCGCGGGCGATTTCGAGCCTGCGCTGCGAGCCGTAGGGGAGGTCTCCTGCGATGTCGTGCGCGTGGCCGAGGAGGCCGAAGGGGCCCAGCAGGGCCAGGCTTTCGTCGATGGAGCGCTGCTCGTCGCGGCCGGAGCGCGGCAGGCGGAAGAGGGCCTCTATCGGCGCGTAGTGGAGCTGCGAGTCGAAGGCGATGCGGACGTTGTCGAGGACGGTGAGCTGCTTGCAGAGGCGGATGTTTTGGAACGTGCGGCCGATGCCGATGTTCGCGATGCGGCTCGGGCGCAGGCCGGCGATGGATTCGCCGCGGAAGCGGATGGCGCCCTCGGTCGGCTGGTAGATGCCGGTGATGAGGTTGAAGAGCGTGGTCTTGCCCGCGCCGTTCGGGCCGATGATGCCGTGGGCGTGGCCGGCGGTGACGCGGACGTTGCACGCCGAGATGGCGCACAGGCCCCCGAAGCGCTTGGTGACGTTTTCGATTTCCAGCAGCGCGCTCATGTTTTTTTCGGGGCGAGGGGGACGACGCCTTTGGCGAAAAGTTCGCGCCGGGGCAAAAACCAAGGTAGCTCGCGCAGGCCCATGATGCCGCGCGGACGGAAGAGCATGAGCGCGATGAGCAGCGCGGAGAGAATGACCATGCGCCAGTAGCCGAGCGGCTCGAGGGCGTTGAGGAGGAAGGTGAAGATGATCGCGCCGAGGATCGATCCCCCGAGGGAGCTGATGCCGCCGAGGTAGACCATGACGAGGATTTCCGTGGACTTCACGATGTCGAAATATTTCGGGTTGATGAAGTTGAGATGCGCGTAGAGCGCGCCGGCGACGCCGCCGAAAAATGACGAGACGACGAAGGCGAGAATTTTCGCCTCGCGCACGCGCACGCCCATGGCATTGGCGGCGATTTCGTCCTCGCGAATGGCGATGATCGCGCGGCCGAATTTCGAATAGATGAGATTGCGGATGACGAGGATCGTGATGACGACCCAGAAGAGCGTCCAGGGGAGCGTGGTCATTTTATCGACGCCGAGCAGGCCGGCCGGGCCGCCGACGTAGGGGATGTTTTCCCACGTCGATTTCACGATCATGAGGAAGGCGAGGGTGATGATCGCGAGGTAGTCGCCGCGGGTCTTGAAGGAAAGCAGCGCGAGGAGGAAGCCGATGAGGGCGGCGATCGCGCCCCCGAAGACCACGGCCACGGGGAAGAGCGCGGGAAGGTCGGGGAGCCATTTCGTCGTGAAGACCGCCGACGTGTAGGCGCCGAGGCTCATGAATCCGGCGTGGCCGACCGAGAACTCGCCCATGTAGCCGTTCACGAGATTGAGGCTCGCGCAGAGGATGATGTTGATGCCGATCGTGATGAGGACGATCTGCGCGTAGCCGCTGAAGATCGGCTGGTATTGGGAAAGGATCGCGATGGCGAAGCCGAGCGCGATGAGCGCGGGAAGGGGCCAGCGGGCTCGGGCGGCGGAGGCGAGGAAGGCTTTCATTTACACCTTCTGGTTCGGCGCGCTTCCGAGCAGGCCGTAGGGTTTGAAGATGAGGATGACCAGCAGCAGCGAGTAGGAAATGAGGTCGCGGTAGGTGGATTCGAAGAAGACGACGGCAAGCACCTCGACCGCGCCGAGAATGAAGCCGCCGAGCACGGCGCCGCGGATGCTGCCGATGCCGCCGACGACGGCGGCGATGAAGGCTTTCCAGCCGACCAGTATGCCCATGCTCGGGGCGATGACGGGATAGGCGAGGCCGTAGAGCATGCCGGCCGCGCCGCCGAGGCCGGCGCCGATGAGAAACGTCATCGAGATGATGCGGTCGACGGGGATGCCCATCAGCGGGACGGTGCGGGCGTCGAAGGAAATGGCGCGCATGGCCATGCCGTAGCGGGTTTTTCGAATCAGGAAATCGAGCGCGACCATGAGGACGATGGCGACGCGGATGATGAGGATTTGGAGCGCGGTGATCGTGAGGGTGAGCGGCGCGCCGGCGCCGGCGGGATCGGCGACTTTCATGAGCTCGAAAGTCCGGTTCGCGAGCAGCGGCGGGATCGATTGCGAGTAGGGGAAGATGACGAGCGTGAGGCTCTCGATGAGGAGGCCGCAGCCGAGTGCGGTGATAATGGCGGAGACCCGCGGCGCGCCGCGCAGCGGGCGGTAGGCGACGCGCTCGATGAACGCGCCGAGGAAGCCGATGACGGCCATCACCATGAGCAGTATGAGGATGAAGACGAGGATCGGCGGGACGGCGGTGAGCAGCGGGGTGACCACGCCGGCGAGCAGCATGCAGGCGAAGGCGCCGAGCATGAACAAGTCGCCGTGGGCGAAATTGATCATGGTCAGCACGCCGTAGACCATGCTGTAGCCGAGCGCGATGAGCGCGTAGATCGAGCCCTGCTGTAGGGCGTTGATCGTTTGCTGGGCGAGGTAGAGCAGGTCGTGGAGCATCAGGAAAATGCGAAATTTGAAATGCGAAATGGGGAATGAAGACTCGCGCCTCGCGCGGCTAGATCATTTCGAATTTCGCATTCGCCATTTCGCATTTTTCAAGGCTGTGCGTTGGCGACCCAGACGAATTTGCCGTTCTTGATCTGCAGGATGACGGCGCTCTTGATCGGGTCGCCGCTGCCGGGGACGAACTGCATCGTGCCGGTGATGCCGTCGTATTTTGGAATCCTGGCGAGCGCGTCGCGCACGGCCTGGCGGTCGAGCTTGCCGGCGTCTTTCACGGCCTGGGTGAGGAGGCCGAAGGCGTCGTAGGTGAGCGCGGCGACGTCGTCGGGGGCCATGCCGTATTTGGCCTGGTAGTCGCTCATGAATTTCTGCGCGATCGGCGTGGCGATCTGGGTGGAGTAGTGGTTGCAGAAGAAGGAGCCTTCGATGTCGGCGCCGCCGAGCTTGATGAGCTCGGGCGAGCTCCAGGCGTCGCTGCCGACGAATTGCGCGGTGATGCCGAGGCGGCGGGCCTGCTGGGCGATGAGCGGCACGTCGTTGTAATACGCGGGGAGGAAGATGACCTCTGGGTTGGTGGATTTGATCTTGGTGAGTTGCGCGGAGAAGTCCTTGTCGCCGGTGGTGTAGGTCTCGAAGCCGACGATCTGGCCGCCGTTTTTCTCGAAGGTTTCCTTGAACAAGGTGGCCTGGCCGTTCGGCGCCTCGGAGGTGCTGTCGTAGAGGACGGCGGCGGTCTTGGCCTTGAGGTTGTTCAGGACGAACTTCGCCAGCACGCCGGCCTGGAAGGTATCGATGAAACAGGCGCGGAAGACGTATTCCTTGGGCTTGCCGGTGTTGGGATCGAGCGTGGTCTTCGGATTCGTGGACCACGGGGAAATCATCGCGCACTTGGCGGCCTCGGCGATGTCGGCGGCGGGGATGGCGCAGGCGCTGGCGTCGGGCCCGATCATGGCCAGGACGTTGTCCTGCGTGATGAGGCGCTGGGCGACGGAGGCGGCCTGGTCGGCCTTGGCGCCGTTGTCGCCGATGACGAGTTTGATCGGGAGGGTTTGGTCGCTGACTTTCACGCCGCCGGCGGCGTTGATCTGGCTGGCGAAAAGTTCGGCGGCATTTTTCGAGGAGGCGCCGACGGCGGGCATCTCGCCGGTGAGCTCGGTGTTGAGGCCGATTTTGACGGAAGGGGCTTCTTTCCCGCAACCGACGAGGGCCGCGACGGCGAGAAGGGTTGCTGCAAGTTGGGAAATTTTCATGGGAACCCGCTTGAAATGCCGCATCGCCTGTTGCCTGACAAGCTCGGAATGCCGGGAGCTTCCCGCGTGAAGGCGGAAAGAAGGAATACGGGCTGCGCGCGAGTTCCCTACACCCGGAAAATCGCGCCGAGCTTCTTGCCCAGAATGAGGCTCGCGCCGAGGATCGTGACCCCGAGGAAGCACATGGCCCAGACGCCGAGGGCGCTGGCGATGAAGCGGCCGTCGCCGAGCAATTGATAGAGCTCGTAGATGGCCTTCGTGATCGGGAAGTCCTGCTGCTTCTGCGCGAGGATGAGGGAGTCGCTGACCTCGAGCATGGCGAAGGAAAAGGCGAGCAGCCCGCCGGCGGTGAGGTTCGCGGCGATGAGGGGGATGGTGATTTTGCGGAGGGAGCGGAAGGGGGGGCAGCCGAGGTTTTGGGCGGCCTCTTCGAGGGTGACGCTGGTTTGCTGGAAGCCGGCGGCGGCGCTGCGCACGACGTAGGGCAGGCGGCGCACGCTGTAGGCGATGACGAGGATGAGCAGGGGGTCGATCTTCGGGTCCATGAAGCCGAACATCTTGCCCGGCTGGGTCATGGCGACGTAGCCGAAGGCGAGCACGAGGCCGGGGACGGCGAGCGGGAGCATGGCCATGGCGTCGAGGATTTCCCGGCCGATGATCTTCGTGCGCACGACGACGTAGGCGATGGCGACGCCGAGGACGAGGTCGACGAGGGTGGCGAGGGTGGCGTATTTGAGGCTGTTCTGGATCGAGGGGAGCGTGAGGTCGTGGCCGAGGGCGGCGCGGAAATGGTCGAGCGTCCAGGCGTTCGGCAGGATCGTGCCATACCAGTCCTTCGAGAAGGCGAAGACGATGACGCCGAGGTGCGGGAGGACGGCGACGAAGGTGATGCACGCGAATGCCGCGGTGCAAAGCCACGCGCGGAGCGGCGGGATGGCGCGCGGGCCGCCCTGGCTGGTGGCCTTGGCCATCATGGCGTGGCTGGCGCGGCCGAAGGTGAGCTTGCTGATCGCGTAGAGCAGGACGGTGGAGACGAGCATCACGGCGACGAGGGCGAAGGGAAAGGGGTTGCCGCCGATATCCTTGATGCCGCTGAAGATCTGCACGGACGTCACGCGCTGGAAGTCGAACATGAGCGGCACGCCGAGTTCGGTGAACGCCCAGATGAAGACGATCGTGCCGCCGGCGAAGAGGCCGGGCATGATGAGCGGGAGCGTGATCTTGCGGAATTTGCGGAAGCCGGTGCAGCCGAGATTTTCCGCGGCCTCTTCCATGGCGGGATCGACGTTGGCGAGCGCGGCGACGACGTTGAGATAGAGGATCGGGTAGAGATGGAGCGCATTCATCACGACCACGCCGCCGAGGCGGCTGGCGCCGAGCCAGTCGATCGGGTGCGCGGGATCTTCCAGGCCGAGCGCGGCGAGGAGGGCATTGAGCGCGCCTTCCTGGCCGAGGATTTGCTTCACGCCGATGGCGCCGACGAACGGCGGCAGGATCATCGGGATGAGGATGAGCGCGGAGAAAAGGCTTTTTCCGGGAAAGAGAAAACGGTCGGTGAGGAAGGCGAGGGGCAGCGCGATGAGGACGGTGAGCGCGGTGCTGAAGACGGCCATGAGGACGGAGTTCCAAAGCCCTTCGAGATAGATGGGATTGCGGAAGACTTCGAGAATGTAGGCGAAGGTGAATCCTCCGCCGGGCAGGCGAAAGGCGCCGTTGACAGTTTCCCAGATCGGCAGCGCGAAGAAGAAAAAGAAGAAGAGCGCGGTGAGAGTGAAGACGACATGCGGGCCGGTGATGGGGAAACGGCGGGGCGTTCTTTTCGGGTGCAATGCGATCTGGGTCGGGTGGCTGTTCATTTGCCCTCCTCGGCGAGTTTTTTAGCGCGGCGGTATTGGGCGCGGAAATGATCGCCGAGCTGGCGCGCGAGTTCCACCTCGGCGAGCGGCGTGGAGCCTTTGAGCTTTGGCCGGATCACATTCTTCGCGGTCGCGTAGTCGATGGCGGAGATGTCGGTGAAGGCGGCGGTGGCCCGCGGCGGGAATTTCGCGTCGATGAGGGCGCGCCACGCGGCGGCCTGCTCATCGTGTGCGTCGATGCAGCTCACGCGAATGATGAAGCGCATCGCGGAGAAAAGCGGACCGGTCCACGCGTCGTGGTAGGTGAAGGACTTCGCTTCCTCGTAGGGAAACACGGTCGGGTCGGAGCGGAAGGGCGCGAACTCCGGCGCGTAGAGTTCCTTGCGGATCGGCAGGCGGCGGAGCGCGTAGCGGGCGGGGCCGCCGGGCGTGCCGACTTTGAAGTTCCAGAGCTTCTGCCCGTCGACCGAGAGCACGAAGGCGATGAATTCGCGGGCGAGCTCCTCATGCGCCGCGCCGCGGAGCAGGCCGATCGGGTCCACGCCGACCGACGAGCCGCCGAGCGGAGTGAAGTATTGCAGGCGCGACGGCTGGTCGCCGACGCGGATCATCTCGCTCTGGTAGCGGCCGTAGAAATCGATGCACATGCCGATGGCGGCGTCGCCGAGCGCGACATCGACGGGGACTTTCGAGGCGTCGTCGGCGAAATAGCGGGAATTTGCCGAGGCCTTGAGAATGAGCTGGAGGCCGCGAGCCCAGCCCTCCGCCAGCGTGGCGTCGGTGGCTTCGCCCGAGCCGACGGCCTGCTGCATCTGCTGCTGGATGACCATTTCGAAGGCCTTGGCGATCGAGCCGCTCTTCGTGGGATCGGCGAGGGCGACCTGCTTGAAAAACTTCGGGTTCGTGAGGTCGCTCCAGCTGGCGGGAAGTTCGGTCACGCCGAGGCGGCGGAGAGAATCGGTGTTGTAACAAATCCCGAACGACGAGACGACGGCGCCGATCCATCGCCCGTCGGTGTCGTAGAACGGCTCGCCCGAGACGGTGAGCGGAATGCTCGCGCCGGTGAACCAGTCGGGATGCGCCTGGATCACGCCGCAATCCACCAGGTTGCCGGCCTTGGCCTGGCCGATGAAGTCGAACGAGCCGCCGCCGAAGAAAAGGTCGATGCCGATGCCGGCTTTCGAGGCGAGGAAGGCGCGGCGGGCGGCCTCGGCGGTCGTGTCCTGCGCGGGATCGGCCGGGAGTTTGATCGCTCCGTTGGCGAAGGCGGAGGCGGCTTCGGCATTCCATTTGTGGCCCGTGGATTCCCAGTCGCGCTGGAAGGCGTTGAAATATTCGCCGGAGAGGTAACGCGTGATCTCGGTCGTGCCGCCGATGATGCGCCAGTCGATGCGCACGGTGCGGCCGGTTTTCTTTTTGTAATATGCGCCGAAGGCGCGGCTGAATTCGTAGCGGATGACTTCCTTGTGCGGGCTGATGATGACGAGCGTGTCGTCGGCCTCGGCGAGGAGGCTGGCCTTCGGTTTCAACGCGAAGGGCAGCGCGATGATCGCCGCGAGCGCGGCGAGGACGAGGAGCAAGCGGGCGGGCATCGCGGAGTTTTAAGTCTTAAGTTTGTAAGTTTTAAGTGGGGAGGCGTGGCGCGGCATTTGCTTAAAACTTAAGACTTACAAACTTAAAACTCATTTGCGCAACACCACGACGTCGTCCGGATCGGCGGCGGCGTAAAGCTCGCGGTCCTGGGGCCGGCGGGTGAGATCGGGGTTGAGCTCGAAAATCTTGAGCCCCGGGCCCGCGGGTGGCTGGAACTGATACTGGGCGATCTCGCCGAGATAAATGGACTCGCCGATGCGGCCGGAGGTGGCGTTTTGCGGCGGGCGCGTGAGCTCGATGCGCCAGCATTCGGGCCGCACGGAGAGGGTGGCGGCTTCGCCGGCGGCCGGCCGCCAATCCAGGTCGGAGATCACTCCGGCAAAGATCCCGAGCGGCGTATCCACGCGGGCCTTGCCATGCGAGGCGTCGATGATCTTGCCCTCGATGAAATTCGTCTCGCCGATGAAGTCGGCGACGATCTTCGACTTCGGGCGGCGGTAAACGGCCTGCGGGTCGCCGATCTGCGCGATGCGGCCGCCCTCGAGGATCGCCATGCGGTCGGAGATGGAGAGCGCTTCCTTCTGATCGTGCGTGACGTAGATCGCGGTGAGGCCGAATTCCTTGCACACGCGCCGGATCTCGGTGCGCATTTCGAGGCGCAGCTTCGCGTCGAGGTTCGAGAGCGGCTCGTCGAGGAGCAGGGCGCGCGGGCGAATGACGAGCGCGCGGGCGAGGGCGACGCGCTGCTGCTGGCCGCCGGAAAGCTGCGCGATCTTGCGCGCGGCGTAGGCGGACATCTTGACCGACTCGAGAGCCTCGCCGACGCGGCGGCCGATCTCGGGCTTCGGCACCTTGCGCTCGACGAGGCCGAAGGCGACGTTCTGCGCGACCGTCATGTGCGGCCAGAGCGCGTAGCTTTGAAACATCATGCCCGTGTTCCGCTGGTGCGGCGGGAGATGGGTGACGTCGTCGTCGTCGAAAAGGATGCGGCCGCCTTCGGGGATGTAGAAGCCGGCGATGTTGCGCAGGAGGGTGGTCTTGCCGCAGCCGCTCGGTCCGAGCAGGAAGAACAACTCGCCCGGCTCGATGCGAAAGGTCAGGCCGTTCAGCGCGACATTCGTGCCGAACTTCTTGACGAGGTTTTCAATGGAGATCGAGATCATCGCGCTGCGGAGTGGGTAAAGATTCCCGCCCGCGCGCGCAATCCAAACGGGAGGAGGAGCAAAAGGTGTCTCTGTGGCATGAACTTCTGGCGGGTTAGGCAAGCAAGGCGCGTTCCATGACCTTGCTTAGCAACAACTCCTTTTCTATGACTATTGTTCAGTGAAGCCCGTCTCGATCGGTTTGAGTGCGCAAGAGCATCCGAAAAACGGCGGCGGCTTCATTGTGCGGCCGGCGCGGGACGCCCTTGCGACCATGCTGCTGGTGTTTCTTTCCTCGGCGATCTGCATCATGATCATCGATCACTTCGCGCGCGAGTCGCAGCTCGAACTCGTCCGCGGCGATCTGCTGCGCTACGCGAATGCGGCGGCGGGGCTCGTGGACGGCGACAAGCACCAGGAGCTCGCGGCGACGGTGGGGACGGACTCGCCGCTTTACCGGCAGTTGATCGATCCGCTGGTGGCCATGCATCGCCGGGTGCCGGATATCGCCTACATGTATTCCTTCGTCGAACGGGGCGGGAAATTGTATTTCGTTCTCGATACCGCGACGCAGGCCAAGCGGCTGGGGTTTCGTCGCGAGATGGATGCTTCCGGCGTGATGGAGCCCTACAGCAGCGATTCGCCGGCGGAGGATACGCGGGAGGAGATGGCGGTCAGAAATGGGAATTCCTATGTCGCGTCGAAACCGGTGCAGGACGCCTACGGGACGTTCATCACCGGCCTGGCGCCAATCTACGATTCCGCAGGCAAGCCGGTGGCGGCCATCGGAGTCGATCTCGACGTCACGCAGCTTTATCAACGCCTCGCCCGGAATCGCTTCGCGATGTGGAGCGGTCTCGGCGCGGCGGGCCTGGCGGCGATGATCATGGGAGCGCTCGTCTGGAGCATCCGGCGGAAGGCGCTGCGGGCGGAACGCGAGCGGGCGGGAGCGCAGGTGGCGAGGCATGTCGCCGAGGTCGAGCAGGCGCTGCTCATCGAGGCGCTCGGCGAGGTGGTTTATCATTTCGATCTCGAGCACGATGCGATCACCTACAGCGGAAAATGCGAGGCGCTGGTCGGGCTCGGATCCTCCCAGGCCAGCCGGACAATGGAGGAGTGGCTGGCGGCGGTGCATCCCGACGATCGAGAACGGGTGCGAAAAATTTTCGACGCCGCGAAAAGCGAGCGGGAAATATTCGCGGTCGAATACCGGATGCTCCGCGCGGACGGAGACTACGCCTGGGTCTCCGATCGCGCCGTCTTCACGTTCGACGCCGGCGGCGCGCCGACCGCGATGGATGGCGTGATCCTGGACATCACGCAGCGGCGGATCAGCGACGAGAGATTCCGGGTGATTTTCGAATCCTCGACCGAGCCGCACATGCTCGTCGATGCGGAGGGCGTGGTGGATTGCAATCACGCCACCGTCGAGATGCTCGGATACCGCGACAAGTCCGAGATCATCCGCCAGCCGCTGGCGAAGTTCTGGCCCGAGTTTCAAGCCGACGGACGCACTACCGACGAGCACGCGCGGGAGTTCAAGGAGGCGACGATCGTGCAAGGCGTGCATCGCCGCGAAGTGCTCAAGCGCACGGCCAGCGGCGAGCTGGTTCCGGTCGAAGTCAGCGCCACCTACGTGACGATCGGGGGCAAAAAAGTGATGCTCATCATCTGGCACGACCTGCGCGATATCAAACGCGCGCAGGATCAGCTGACTTCCAGCGAATTGAAATATCGCGAACTCGTCGAAGGCCTCGATCGCATTGTCTTCCAGACCGACATCGAGGGAAAATGGGTGTTCCTGAATCCGGCCTGGGAGCAGGTCACCGGCTACGCGATCGGCGAGGCTCTCGGCGAGGCCTACGAGAAATTTGTGGTGCCCGAAGACCACGAAATGGTCGCCGAGATCCGCCGGCAAAAGCTCTCCGGGGAAGCCGAGTTCGCGAACATCGCCTTCCGGCTCATCCGCAAGGGTGGAGGCATTCTCTGGCTCGAAGGCGATTGCCGCACGAAGCGCGACGGCTCGGGCGCGATCACCGGCACGATGGGCACGCTCGCCGACGTCACCGTCCGCCGGCAGGTGGAGCGGGATTTGATCGCCGCGAAAGAAGCCGCCGAGGCCGCCAACCGCGCGAAGAGCGAATTCCTCGCCATGATGAGTCACGAGATCCGCACGCCGCTCAATGGCGTGCTCGGATTCTCCAACCTGCTCCTGCACACGCGTCTCGACGACACGCAGGAGGAATATCTGCGCACGATCGCCGGCTGCGGCGACGCGCTGCTCACGATCATCGACGACATTCTGGATTTCTCCCGCATGGAATCGGGGCGGCTCGAGCTCGAGTCGCGCGAATTCGGCCTGCGCGAATGCATCGAGCACGTGCTCGACGTCCACGCGACCCGCGCCTTCGCGCGGCAGCTCGAGCTCGTTTCGGAATTCGCCGAGGATGTGCCGCCGGCGGTCGTCGGCGACTCCGGACGGCTGCAGCAAATTTTGTCGAATCTCGTGAGCAATGCCGTGAAGTTCACGCAGGCAGGCGAGATCATGGTGCATTGCCGGCTGGTTTGGCTGCAGGGCAGCGACGTGTCCGTGGAGTTTTGCGTGAGCGATACCGGCATCGGGATCGACCGGGCAAAGCTCGAACATCTCTTCGAACCCTTCGTGCAGGCCGACAGCTCGATGTCGCGGCGTTACGGCGGCGCCGGACTGGGCCTGGCGATCTGCCGGCGCCTCGTGCAGGCGATGAACGGACAAATCTCGGTCGCCAGCGAGCCGGGGATGGGCACCAAATTCATTTTCACGGTGCGGCTGAAGCGCGTCGATTCGCTCCCGAAACCCGACAGGTCGCGCCTGGCTGGCCGCCGGGTGCTGGTCGCCGTGCCGAACGATGCCCTTCGGTCCTCGATCGTGCGGCAGCTGGTCGACGAGGGCGTCGATGCCTTTGGATGCGCCCAGCCGGCGGATGTGGCGGTCGCCGGCGATTCGGGAAACCCCATCGACTTGATTCTCGTGGATTCCAGTTCCGCCGGGGCGACGGATGCCGTCGCAGGCCTGGCTTCGCGGCGAGACGTCCCGGTCATCGTGCTTGTTCCGCTCGGGGTTCCGGCCTCCGAAATTCCGGAGAGGCTGCCGGATGCGTGGCGGCGGCTCCCGAAGCCCGTGCATGCCGCCGCGCTGCTTGGAGCTCTCGAGTCCGTCTTCACGAGCGGAGATGCGGTGTCGCTTCCGATCGCGCCATCCCATTTCCAGCTGGAGCTCGAAGCCGGGCCTGATTCCCGCCGCACGCGCATCCTGATCGTCGAGGATAATGCCGTGAATCAAAAGCTCATCAAACGCATGCTCGGGAACCTCGGCTACGAGGCGAAGGTGGTGGACACTGGCCAGGCTTGCATCGACGAGTGCGCCCGCGAGCGGTTCGATCTCGTGCTCATGGACATTCAAATGCCCGGCATGGACGGCTTTGAAACCACCCGGCATTTGCGCAAACAGGGCGACACCGCCTGGATCGTGGCCCTCACGGCGCACGTGATGATCGAAGACCGCGATCGTTGTCTGGCGGCGGGCATGAACGACTTTCTCGCCAAACCGATCCGCCTCGACGCGCTCAAGGATGTGATGGCGGAGTTCGCCGCGGCCCGGGAAAAAGCGGCTTCCTAGCGCGAAACGCGCTTCCGATTTTTTCTCGCCAAGTCCGAGCCGGCTTTCGCATCTTCGCCGGCTTATGTCCGTTCTCGTCGTAGGCTCCATCGCGCTCGATACCATCAAGACTCCTCTCGAGGAACACGCCGATCTTCTCGGCGGCTCCGCTTCCTACGCGTCCGTGGCCGCGAGCTTTTTCGCGCCCGTCAATCTCGTCGGCATCGTCGGTGACGATTTTCCCAAGGAGCATGTCGGGCTGTTGAAAAATCGAAACATCGATCTCGCCGGCCTGCAGACCGTTCCCGGAAAAACCTTCCGCTGGTCCGGCGAATACATGTGGGATCTCAACACTCGCGAGACGCGTTCGATCGAGCTGAACGTTTTTGAAACGTTTTCCCCGGAATTGCCCGCGGCCTACCGCGCCACGCCGATCGTGCTGCTCGCGAACATCGCTCCCGGCCTGCAGCACCACGTGCTCGACCAGATCGAAAGTCCGAAGTTCATCATCGCCGACACGATGGATCTCTGGATCGACATCGCGAAGCCCGAGCTCGTCTCGCTGCTCGCCCGCGTGGATATGCTCATTCTCAACGACGGCGAAGCCCGCCAGCTCACCGAGGAGACCAGCCTCATCCGCGCCGGGAAAAAAATCCAGGCCATGGGCCCGAAATACGTCGCGATCAAAAAAGGCGAGCACGGCTGCCTGCTCTTCGGCGAGGGCGAATTTTTCAGCTGCCCGGCGTATCCGCTCGAAGACATCCACGATCCGACTGGCGCGGGCGATACTTTCGCCGGCGGACTGGCCGGCTATCTCGCAAGGAACGGCGGGCACGTGACCTTCAACACGCTGCGCGCCGCCGTCGTGCTCGGCAGCGTGCTCGCGAGCTACAACGTCGAGCAGTTCAGCCTCGAACGCCTTAAAACCGTGACGACCGACGAAATTTCCAGCCGCCTGGAACGTTTCCGGGAGCTGAGCCGCTTCGAGGCATTGTAGCGGCCGGCAGGGGCTTTGGACCCCGCTGGCGATTTAAAAAGGGACCACGGGAACTCGCGCGTTCTATGCCGTCACGCCGGCTTTCACGATCTCCGCGAAGCCGCGCGGATCGAGGCTCGCGCCGCCGACCAGCGCGCCGTCGATGTCGGGCTGGGCGAGGAGCTCCGCCGCGTTGGCGGGCTTCACGCTGCCGCCGTATTGGATGCGCACTTTGTCCGCGGTTTCGGCGTCGCTGAGTTCCGCGAGCACTTTGCGGACGTGGAGGTGGCAATCCTGCGCCTGTTGCGTCGAGGCGGTCTTGCCGGTGCCGATGGCCCAGACGGGCTCGTAGGCGATGACGATTTCGGCGAGCTGCTCGGCGGTGACGCCCGCGAGGCTGCCGCGGAGCTGGGTCTCGAGGACTTCGTTCTCCCTGTCGGCTTCGCGCTCGGCGAGCGTTTCGCCGACGCAGAGGATCGGCTTCAGCTCGGACTCGATGGCCGCGATGACTTTTTTGTTAATGAGCGCGTCGGTCTCGCCGAAAATCTGGCGGCGTTCGCTATGGCCGAGGATCACGTATTTCACGTAAAGCTCGCGCAGCATTTGCGCGCTGATCTCGCCGGTGTAGGCGCCGCTGGCCTCATAATACATGTTCTGCGCGGCGGTGCGGATTTTCTGCGACCCGCCGAGCAGCTCGGAGATTTTGGCCAGGGAGGTGAAGGGCGGGGCGATGACGATGTCCACGCCGGACACGTCCTCGACCTCGAGGCGGAAATCGGTCAGGAAGCTCTCCGTGTCGGCCACGGTCTGGTTCATTTTCCAATTCGCGGCGATGATTTTTTTGCGCATATGAGTGTGAACTAAACGGGATTTACAAGATTCACAGGATTAACAGGATTTTTAAAAGGGATTCAGAAATTTCTTTCCTGTAAATCCGGTCAATCCTGTTGGTTTTTACTTTTCGCTTAGAGCGGCGACACCGGGGAGCGTCTTGCCTTCCAGCAGCTCCAATGAAGCGCCGCCGCCGGTCGAGGCGTGGGTGACTTTATCGATGACGCCGAATTTCTTCGCCGCGGTGGCCGTGTCGCCGCCGCCGACCACGGACGTCGCTCCGCCCGCGGTGGCCTTCGCGATCGCGTCGGCCATGGATTTCGTGCCTTCCATGAATTTGTCGAACTCGAACACGCCGGCCGGGCCGTTCCAAACGATGGTCTTCGCGCGCCCGATCACTTCGGCAAACAGCTCGCGGCTTTTCGGTCCGATATCGAGGCCTTGCCATCCAGCGGGGATGCCGCTCTCGACCGTGGCGGTGCCGGTGTTCGCGTCGGGGGCGAATTTGTCGGCGGTGATGAAATCAACGGGCAGATGCAGCTTTACGCCTTTCTCCTTCGCGAGGGCGACGAGTTCGGGAATGATCTCCGCGCCTGCGGCATCGTAGAGGCTGTTGCCGATTTCCATTCCGCTCAGCACCTTGTGGAAGGTGTAGGCCATGCCGCCGCCGACGATGATTTCGTCGGCCTTGTCGAGCAGGTTGCGAATGAGCGGGATTTTGTCCGCGATCTTCGCGCCGCCGAGGATGGCCAGCAGCGGACGTTGGGGGTGGTCGATGACGGCCGCGAAGGCGGTGAGCTCTTTGCCCATGAGAAAGCCGGCGACTTTCTCGGGCAGATCGATGCCGGTGACGGAGGAGTGCGCGCGGTGCGCGGTGCCGAAAGCATCGTTCACGTAGACGTCGCCGAGCTTCGTGAGGCTGGCGCGGAACTCCGCGACTTTCGCGGGATCGGCTTTCACCGAATTGCCATCGGCGTCCTTGGTCTTGCCTTCCTCTTCGAGGTAGAAGCGCACGTTCTCGAGCAGGACGACTTCACCGGGCTGGAGGGCCGCGCAGGCGGCCTCGACTTCGGGTCCGACACAATCGTCGAGAAATTTCACCGGCTTGCCGAGCAGCTCCTCGAGCTTCGTCGCGACCGGCTTGAGCGTGTATTTCGGATTCTTTTTTCCGTCGGGGCGTCCGAGATGACTCATCAGGACGACGGAGGCGCCTTGCTCCAGAGCGTATTGAATGGTCGGGAGCGCGGCGGTGATGCGCTGGGTATTCGTGATCTCGCCGGTTTGTTTGTCCTGCGGGACGTTGAAGTCCACGCGCATGAGCACGCGTTTGCCGGCAAGGGCGAGGTCTCTAATAGTTTTCTTCATAATTCGAAATGCGAAATGGCTAGGACTTCGTCGATTTGGTGATGGAGGAGAGAATGCGTTTCAGTTCTTCGGCCGGTTCGATGAGAAGAAGCGCGTCATTGCGGAAGGCTGCGAACGAATCGCGGATCAGGCGCAGCCAGTAGTGTGTCTCACGAGATTCCTTCTCGGCCTGGCACATCTTGGTATGAAAATCGGGGCGTGTCTGGGCGGCTTGGGCCTCCTCGACAAGCGCCCCGATGGCGGTGCCGCTTCGCACCAACTGACGCGAGAGAACGAATTCACGCTCTTCGCGTTGCAGCTGTGTGGCGAAGGAAATCACTCGCAGCGTAAAGTCGTAGCTCTTCTCGAGAACGACATTGCCGCAGGAATCATTCCCCATTTCGCATTCCGAATTTCGAATTTTATCAACCGACGATTTGCTTGAGGAGATCGACGGTGCGGTTGCTGTAGCCCCACTCGTTGTCATACCAGCTCACGAGCTTGAAGAAGTTCGCATTGAGCTCGATGCCGGAGCCGGCATCGAAGATCGAGGAGTGCGTGTCGTGGATGAAATCCGACGAAACAACCTCGTCGCTCGTGTAGGCGAGGATGCCCTTGAGGTAGGTCTCGCTGGCTTTTTTCATCGCGGCGCAGATCTCGGCGTAGCTGGTCGCCTTGGTCGTCTTGACCGTGAGATCGACGACGGAGACGGTCGGCGTGGGAACGCGGAACGACATGCCGGTGAGCTTGCCTTTGACGGCGGGGCAAACGAGCGCGACGGCCTTGGCGGCGCCGGTGGTGGAGGGGATGATGTTGATCGCAGCGCTGCGGCCGCCTTTCCAATCCTTCTTGCTCGGGCCGTCCACGGTCTTCTGCGTGGCGGTGTAGCTGTGGATGGTGGTCATGAGGCCTTCCTCGATGCCGAATCCTTCCTTGAGCAGCACGTGCACGACCGGCGCGAGGCAATTCGTGGTGCAGCTGGCGTTCGAGATGATGTGGTGCTTCCCGGCGTCGTATTGGTCGCTGTTCACGCCGATGACGACGGTGATGTCCTCGCCCTTTGCCGGGGCGGAGATGATGACTTTCTTCGCGCCCGCGTCGAGGTGGCCCTTGGCCTTTGCGGCGTCGGTGAAGAGGCCGGTGCACTCGATGACGATGTCCACGCCGAGCTCTTTCCAGGGCAAGGCAGCGGGGCCTTCCTTCACGGCGAGGCACTTGATGCGGTGGCCGTCCACGACGAGCACGTCGTCCTCGGGGACGGAGGGATCGGATTTCTCGCTCGTCACGTCGTAGGCGAATTTGCCCTGCGTGGAGTCGTATTTGACGAGGTAGGCGAGGTTGTCGGCCGGAACGAGGTCGTTCACTGCCACGACGTCGATTCCCTTGCCGAGGAGGCCCTGCTCCGCGATCGCGCGAAATACGAGACGTCCGATTCTTCCAAAGCCATTAATTCCGATTTTTGCCATGATGATATTTGTAAATGATGCCGAAGCGGCAGCGGATCAATATACCACGAATCCACATGATCCGCACGTCCGCCACCGATGACAGCGCGTCGAGTAAAACGGGAGCCCGGGCGGGCGTCAACTGCCAAACCCGATTCCGTTTGCGCGCGGTCAATTCGAGAGCTTCTCGACGACTGCGAGCGCCACGGCATCGTGCGAAAGTTCGGTCGAATCCACGCGAAAATCCGCTGCCGTTTCGTAGACCGCGCGTCGCGCCGCCAGCAAGGCGTCGAAGGTCTCGCGCGGATTTTCCGTGTGGAGGAGGGGACGCTTCTTATTTCTCGAAACCCGCTCGAAAAGCAGATCCGGATTCGCGTCCAGCCACGCCACCGGGCCGATGCGGCGGAGCGTGTCACGGTTTTCCTTCCGCAGAATAATTCCGCCGCCCGTGGCCAGCACGATGCCGGTTTCGCTCGAGAGCTCCCGCAGGGCCGCCGTCTCGAGATCGCGAAAATACGCTTCGCCGTGCTCGGCGAAAATCCTGGCAATCGAGCTGCCGGCGCGCGCCGCGACGACCTCGTCCGTGTCGATGAAGCGATGTCCCGTGTTCCTGGCAATGCGTCGGCCGACGGACGACTTTCCGCAGCCCATGAATCCGATCAGAACAATATTCGGCAGCACGCCGCTACAATTTCAGGACATTGCGGGCGCGCGAGCCTTTTTCATCCCGGTAGAGCTCGTAATCGACCTCCTCGCCTTCCTTCAACGTGCGAAATCCATTCGTCTGGATCGCCGAAAAGTGGACGAAGATATCCCCCGGGACCTCGGGATCGACGATGAACCCGAACCCCTTTTTGTCGTTAAACCATTTTACTGTTCCTCGAGCCATAAATTACAAGCCAATGACATTTTGCGAGGCGCCCGCGCATCGATGCAGCCTTTACGCCCGGGCCTCCACGGCCTTGCGCCGGTTATTCGCTACAAAAATCGAACGGTTCAGCATATACGAAGGTGGATGGAGAAAAAACCGCTTGTCGGAGTCGTGATGGGAAGCACTTCGGACTGGGACACCATGCGTGAAGCTTGTGCCTTGTTGGAAGCACTTGGCGTGCCATATGAGTCGCGTGTCGTGTCCGCGCATCGCACCCCCGATCTTCTCGCGAGCTATGCGAAAACCGCCGCCCGCCGCGGCCTGCGCGCGATCATCGCCGGAGCGGGCGGGGCCGCCCACCTGCCGGGGATGCTGGCCGCCCACACGACCGTGCCCGTCCTCGGCGTTCCGGTCGAAAGCAAGGCGCTCAAAGGCATCGACTCGCTGCTCTCCATCGTGCAAATGCCCGCGGGCATTCCGGTCGCGACGTTCGCCATCGGCATCGCCGGCGCGAAAAACGCCGCCCTCTTCGCCGCGGAACTGCTCGCCGCCGATCACGCGCCGATCCGCGCCGCGCTCGCGAAGTTCCGCAGGCAGCAGACCGCCGCGGCCTTGAAGAGCAAGCTGCGGTGAGTCTTAAGTTTTAAGTTTGTAAGTTTTAAGCAGACCGCCGGTATTCACTTACAAACTTAAGACTTAAAACTTAAAACTCTCCTTGAAGACCGAGATTCTTTCTCCCGACGCATCGGCCATAGACCGCGCCGCCCGCGCGCTGGCTGCGGGCGAGCCTGTCGCGCTGCCCACCGAGACGGTCTATGGACTCGCGGCGAACGCGCTCGATCCCCTGGCCTGCGCCCGCATCTTCGAGGCGAAGGATCGTCCGCTCAGCGATCCGCTCATCGTCCATCTGCCGTCCGTTGACTGGCTCGAACGCATCGCGACGCCGGACGATCTGGCGCTGCGCCTCGCCGAAAAATTCTGGCCCGGCCCGCTCACGATGGTGCTGCCAAGACGCGCCGTCGTGCCCGATCTCGTGACCGCGGGGCAGGGGACGGTTGCCGTGCGCATGAGCGCGCATCCGGTTTTTCGTGCGGTGGCCGAGGCCGCCGCCACGCCGCTGGCCGCTCCCAGCGCGAATCGTTTCGGCCGCATCAGCCCGACGCGCGCGGAGCATGTGCTCGCCGAACTCGACGGCCGCATCGGCATCATCGTGGACGGCGGGCCGTGCGCGCACGGCATCGAATCGGCCATCGCGCTCGTCGCGGACGGCGGCATCGAAATCCTCCGGCACGGTCCCATTACCGCGGGCGAGCTGGCGGAGTTCGCGACGATTCGCTCCGCCGCGCATCGCGGCATCGCGACGCCCGGCTCGCTCAAAAGCCACTATGCGCCGTTGACGCCGCTCGATCTCGTCGGGGGTTTGTCCGGCGCGATTCGTGAAAATACCGGCCTGCTCGCATGGCATCCGGTCTCCGATGTCGCAGGCTTCGCGGCGATCGAGGTGCTTTCCTTGGCCGGCGACCTGCGCGAAGTGGCGGCGAACCTCTACGCCGGCATGCGCCGCCTTGACGAACGCGGATTGGCCCGCATCCTTGCGCTGTCCATCCCGGAGGAAGGCTTGGGCGCCGCCATCATGGAGCGTTTAAAAAAGGCCGCCACGCGTGAGTAGCGCCGGCAATGCGCCGCAAGCGTCGCGGCACAAGCTGAATACGAAAGCCTCGGGCATCATCGCGCTCGCGGTGATGTGCTCGCGCCTGCTCGGGCTCGTGCGGGAAATTCTCTTCAATGCGCTCTTCGGCGCGGAGCTGATGGGCATTTTCAAAATCGCGTTCCGCGCTCCAAATTTACTGCGCGACCTTTTTGCCGAGGGCGCGCTGTCCACGGCGTTCATCACGGTTTTCTCGAAAAAAATCGAAAGTGAGGGCGACGGCGCCGCATGGGCGCTGGCTTCGAAGATGTTCACGCTTGCCACGGTTTTCATGAGCGCGGTGACGCTGATGGGAATTATTTTCGCCCGCCCGCTCATCGGCATCCTGGCCTGGGGCTTCAATCCGAAGGATGTCGAGGCGACGGTCTGGCTCACCCAGATCATGTTTCCGTTCATCTTGATGGTCTCGCTGGCTGCGCTGGTGATGGGCATGCTGAATTCGAAAAACATCTTCGGCGTGCCGGCGATGGCCTCGAGTTTTTTCAATATCGGCTCGATCGCCGGGGGCGTCCTGTTCGGCTGGTGGCTCGATCCGGCCTTCGGCGGGCGCGCGCTCACCGGCCTCGCCATCGGCACGCTGATTGGCGGCTCGTTGCAGCTGCTCGTCCAGATGCCCAGCCTGGCGCGGGCGGGTTTTCGTTTTCGTTTGGACTTCAAGTGGCGCGATCCCGGTGTGCGTCAGATTCTCGTGCTCATGGTTCCCTCCGTGATCGCAGCCAGCGCCGTGCAGGTGAACGTGATGGTGAACAGCAGTTTTGCGTCCACGCTCGGAAAATCCGCCGTCACGTGGATCGATAGCGCGTTTCGGCTCATGCAATTGCCGATTGGAATTTTCGGAGTCGCGGTGGCGACCATCACGCTCCCGGTGGTGTCCCGGATCGCGGCAAACGTCGACCGGAGCGAGTTCGGGCCGACTCTCGGTCGCGCGCTGCGGCTGGCTGCTTTTTTGACCCTGCCCTCCGCCGCCGGCCTTTGGTTTCTGGCCGGGCCGATCATGTCCGTGATCTACGGTCATTATCGCTACACCGCGAGGGATACCGAGCAATCGGCATACGTGCTGCAGTTTTACGCGTTGGGTCTTGTCGCGTATTCGGGCATCAAGGTTCTTTCGCCGGCCTTTTACGCGATCAATCACAAATGGGTTCCCATGCTGGTAAGTTTCAGCTCGATCGCCTTGAACATCGGGATGAACTGGCTGCTCATTTTCCACGCGCATTTCGGCCCGCGCGGTCTCGCGCTTTCGACGGCGGTGGCGGCGTCTGCAAATTTTCTCGTTTTGTATGTCCTGATGCACCGCACCGCGGGAACGCTCAAAACCAAACGCCTGCTCTCCACCCTGGGCCGCTGCGGAATCGCCTCCGCCGCTCTCGGCGTCACTTGCTGGGCGGCCACGAGGTGGTTGGATGGCTGGCTTTTTGACGCGCATTTCATGGTGCGCCTTCTCTCGCTTCTCGCGGTCATTGGCAGCGCCGGGGCCATTTATCTCGGGCTGTGCGTGGCCATGCGGGTGGAAGCCACGCAGGACGCGCTTGGCGCCATTCTTCGCAGAATTCGGCGGCGTTCCGCCTAGAGCGAATCGACATTCAATCAGAGCCAGAGAAGAGAAGCGGCAAGGAAGATGAAGGAGAGGTAGGAGGCATCGTTGCGGTCGAAGCGAGTGGCCAAGCGACGGTGCTTTTTGAGGGAGCCGAAGCAACGTTCGATGCG
>JAATET010000129.1 GCA_015655545.1 Chthoniobacterales bacterium
GCCACGACCTTTTCAAAAACCCCGTCGAAGTCGTCCTCTGCGACGGCTTCACCGGCAACGTCGTCCTGAAAACCTGCGAAGCCACCGCCAGCGCCGTCTTCAGCTGGCTCAAGCGCGAGCTCATGGCGAATCCCAAGCGCAAAGCCGGCGCCATGCTCGCCCAAAACGCCTTCCGCGCCATCCGCGACAAGACGAACTACGAGACCTACGGCGGCAGCCCGCTCGTCGGCGTCGACGGCATCGCCATCATCGCCCACGGCGCCAGCAGCCCCCTCGCGATCAAGAACGCCATCCGCGTCGCCTGCGACCTCATCGAGAAAAAAATCAATCCCCGCATCGTCGAAGCCATCGCGAAGTTCAATGAGTAAGTCTCCGAAGACGCGGTCCACCAAACCGAACCGCACCGTCTCCATCATCGGCACGGGCAGCTACGTGCCCGAGCGCATCCTCACGAATGCCGAACTCGAGAAAATGGTCGAGACGAGCGACGAATGGATCACCTCCCGCACCGGCATCCGCGAGCGCCGCATCGCCGCCGAGGGCGAGCACACCAGCCACATGGCCGCGAAGGCCGCGCAAAACGCGATGGAGCAGGCCGGCGTCACCGCCGAGGAAATCGATCTTATCATCATCGGCACCATCACGCCCGACACCTTCACCCCGGCCACCGCCTGCCACGTGCAGCGCATCCTCGGCGCGAAAAACGCCGCCTGCTTCGACATCTCCGCCGCCTGCTCCGGCTTCCTTTACGCCGTCGAGATCGCGCAGCAGTTCATCGCGAACCACACCTACAATACCGTCCTCGTCATCGGCGCCGACAAGCTCAGCTCCATCATCGACTGGCAGGATCGCAACACCTGCGTGCTCTTCGGCGACGGCGCCGGCGCCGCCGTGCTGCGCTACCGCGCCCGCTCGCACGGCGTCATCACGACCTTCATGGCCAGCGACGGAAACTACGGCGACATCCTCCACGTCCCCGGTGGCGGATGTGCGATGCCCACGACTCCGGAAAACGCCGGCCAAAAGCTGAACACGCTCAAGATGAACGGCCGCGAGACGTTCAAGCAGGCCGTTCTTTCCATGGGCGCCGCGGCCACCGCCGCTCTCGCGCAGGCCGGACTCACCGCCGACGACCTCACCTGCATCATTCCGCACCAGGCGAACATGCGCATCATCGAGTCGCTCGCCGATCGGCTGAAAATCCCGATCGAAAAATTCCACGTCAATCTCGACCGCTATGGCAACACCTCCGCCGCGGCCGTCGCCATTGCGCTCGACGAGGCCAACCGCGAAGGCCGCTTCAAAGTCGGCGATTACATCCTCCTCGTCGTCTTCGGCGGCGGCCTGACTTACGCCAGCAGCGTCATCCAGTGGTGAGATAAGCTCCGGGCTTTACGCTCGCGGATTCCTCGGATAGGCAGCGTCCATGCGCGCGCATTCGATGATCCCGGTTCATCTTTACCCGACTCTGGGACGGAAGGAACTGGCCGGGCTCGCCGACCAATTCAGTTGGTTCCACGCCATCGACTGCGGCGACTTTCAGACTTCCGGCCGGTTCGAGCCGGGAACTCCTCAAAATTGCACGCTCTACGGCGTCTTCGATCTTCTCCGCCAGATGGACCTGCGCGGCCAGACCTGCCTCGACATCGGGGCCGCCGACGGCCTGCTCAGTTTTGGGATGAAAGCTCTCGGCGCGCAAAAAGTCGTCGCCTCCGACACGTATCGCATGAAGTCCTTCCTGCTCGCGATCGCGGCGCTCGGCATCGAGATCGAGTATCACCCGAAGCTGCAGATCAAGGATCTGCTCTCCGTCTTCCAGCCCGCATCCTTCGACCTCATCGCCTGCGCCGGAATCATTTATCACATGCTGAATCCCTTCAGCGCCCTCCTCGTTTGCCGCCGATTGGTCAAGGAAGGCGGCTACTTCGTGGTCGAAACGGCCTACGCTCCGGACAACGATTCCGCATCGATGGTTTTCAATCCTGTCGCCGAGATCAACCCCGAGAAATACACCTACTGGCTGCCCACTCGCAAAGCGCTCGAAGGAATGATGCGCATGGCCAGCTTCGAAGTCGTCGCCACGCGCACGATTCAGAATCTGCCCCGCATCACGGTCCTTGGCCGCGCCGTCCAGCCGCGGGAAATCAGTGGACGTTCACGCAACCTTCAGCGGATGCACGAAGTCGATTTCTGCGACCATGAATTTCGCCTCCAAAAGCTCTTCGAAAACCCGCGCGCCTCTTCGTCCCTGGCGATGGAATCCGTGGAGAGTTCTCAGGAAATCGACCGCCTAAAATGGACAGGCAGCTATCCGTTCCACCCGCGCACCATGCCGAATCCCAAAGGATCGACCCGTTGGGAAAACGCCGCGGGCAATTTCTAGCTCCATCTTGCGAGAGAAGATTTCCGCGTTAGCTTTCCGTTGAAAATCGAATCCTGAATGAAGACGAAAATCTTTCTCGCCCTGACCGCGACGCTGCTTTTTTCCGCGGGCGTTTCCCATGCCGGCTGGGGCTGGGGCGGCGGCGGGTATTGCGGCCCGCGCTTCGGTTGGGGTGGCGGTTACGGCTGGGGCGGGCCAGCATTCGGCATCGCCTTTGCGGCGCCCGTCCCGATCTATCGCCCGGTCTATTACGCGCAGCCGGCACCTTATTACGTTCAACGAGCGGTGCGCGTCTCACGCCCCGCTTCCACGCTGGTCCAAGCCCAATCCCAGCTCGCCAATCTCGGCTACTACAGCGGCGCCGTGGACGGCTCTTACGGTCCGCTGACCTGCCGCGCCGTCGCACAATATCAAGCCGACAACGGCTTGCGCGTGACCGGTCGCCTCGACCGCGCCACGCTGAAAAGTCTCGGCGTTTAAAACTGTATTCCGCGAAACTCCGTATCCACTCTCATCCTCGGCGGCGCAGCCAAACAACAGCGCCGCGCGAACTGCCCGGACTCCCATGCTGAAAATCTACGCCTACGCAAAATGCGACACGTGCCGAAAAGCCACTAAATTTCTCCACGCGCACGACCTCCCCTTTCAGGAAATCCCCATTCGCGAAACTCCGCCGACCAAACCCGAACTCCTCTCCATGCTCGCCGCGCACGGCGGCCAGCTCCGCAAGCTCTTCAACACTTCAGGCCTCGACTACAAGGCTCTCGGTCTGAGCGCGAAACTTCCCGCGCTGTCGCAAACCGAAGCGATCGACCTCCTCGCCTCGAATGGCAATCTCGTGAAACGTCCCTTCGCCATCGATGCCAAAACCCACCTCGTCGGCTTCGACGAGTCAGCCTGGCGCCAAGCGCTCCTCTAAATCCCTGCGTGTCCTTCGCGCCCTGGTGTGCGAAATTGAAATCATGCTCATCGATACGCACGCCCACCTCGATTACCCCGACTACGCTGAGGACATCGAGGCCGTCGTCGAACGAGCCCGCGCCGCCGGCGTCTCGCGCATCATCACCATCGGCACCGGCATCGAGAGCAGCCGCCGCGCGATCGCGATCGCGGAGCGATTTTCCAATGTTTTCGCCGTGGTTGGCGTGCATCCCACAAACGTCCTGGACGAACCAGGCGACTTCCTCCCCGCCCTGCGCGAGCTGGCGAAGCATCCCAAGGTCGCCGCCATCGGCGAAACGGGACTCGACTACCATCATCCACCCAGCGAGACGCTCTCCAGCTCTCCCGCCATTGCCGCCTTGCAGGCGGAAGTTCCCGAAGACGCCCGAGCGGCCATCATGGACGGCGCCTACCGCGCCGCGCAGGCCGATGCCTTCCGCGCGCAGCTCGATCTTGCCGTCGAGCTGGGTCTGAACGTCGTCATCCATCAGCGCGACGCCTGGGACGATACCGTCGATCTCCTTCGTCCCTACACCGGGAGGCTGCGCGGTGTTTTTCATTGCTTCGGCAATCTGCCCGAACAAGCCGCCGAGATCGCCGGCATGGGCCATCTGGTTTCCTTCACCGGCATCATCACTTTCAAAAACGCGCAGCTGGTGCGCGAGGTCGCCACGCGGGTCGCAGCCGATGGATACATGGTCGAAACCGATTGCCCCTACCTCGCGCCGGTTCCGCACCGTGGCAAACGCTGCGAACCAGCCTACACACGCCTCGTCGCCGAAAAAATCGCCGAGGTCCGCGGCGACACGCTGGAAGAAGTCGCCACCGTCACCACGCGCACGGCAGAGAATTTTTTTCGGCTGGGTCAATAGTCATTGGTCAATGGTCATTGGTTTTGCTATTGGACGCTGCGTGGCTCCTGCCAATGACCATTGACCAATAACCAATGACACTCCTCGGAATCGACATTGGAGGCACCGGCATCAAAGGCGCGCCGGTCAACGTGGAGACCGGCGAACTGCTCGCCGAACGTTTCCGCATTCCCACCCCGCAACCCTCGCTGCCAAACGCGGTCGCGGATGTCGTCGGACAGATCGCGGACCATTTCAACTACAAGGGGCCGACGGGAGTCACCTTTCCGGCGATCGTCAAAAAGGGCGTCATCTACTCCGCGGCGAACGTGGACAAAACCTGGATCGGCACCAACGCGAACGAATTGTTCTCGAGCCACGTCGGAGGATCGGTCGAGGTCGTCAACGACGCGGACGCTGCCGGCATCGCGGAGATGCGCTTCGGCGCGGGACGCGATCGCGAGGGCGTCATCATCATGCTCACCCTCGGCACCGGCATCGGCTCCGCGATTTTTCTCGATGGCAAACTGCTGCCGAATACGGAGTTCGGCCACCTCAAGATTCGCGGCAAGGATGCGGAAAAGCGCTGCTCGGAGAAAGTGCGTGAGGACAAGGATCTCACGTGGAAAGCATGGTCGAAGCATTTCAGCCAATATTTGAACGAGCTGGAGCTGCTGTTTTCTCCCGATCTTTTCATCATCGGCGGCGGCGCGAGCAAGAAGGCCGCGAAGTTTTTGCCCTTTCTCACCACGAAGACCGAGGTCCTCATCGTTCCCGCGCAGATGCAAAACGAAGCCGGCATCATCGGCGCCGCGTATCTCGCGAAGCATCTCGCGGAGGGAAATTAATTTCCCAAATTCCGGTCGCCCCTGGCTATGCCCTCATTCGACATCGTCTCCGAAGTGGATCGCATGGAAGTGAAAAACGCCATCGATCACGCCACCCGCGAACTCGTAAACCGCTTCGATTTCAAGGGAGCCAAATCGACGATCGAGCTCGACCCGAAGACCGGCTCCATCCTGCTCGCGAGCGACAAGGGCGAGCTGATGAAGGCGCTCAAGCAAATGGTGATGGAGAAACTCGCCAAGCGCGGCATCGACCTGCGCAACGTCGAAGCCAGGGACGCGGATATTTCCCCGCTCGGCCACTCGCGCCAGGAGCTCGCGATCAAGCAGGGGCTCGACGGTGACAAGGCCAAGGAGATCACCCGCGCCATTAAAGAACAGGGCTGGAAAGTGCAGGCCTCGCTCCAGGATCGGCAGATCCGGGTGACCGGCACCAAGCGCGACGATCTGCAAAAAGTCATCGCCTTTCTCCGCGGCGGAGATCACGGCGTCGCCCTCGCGTTCCAGAATTTTCGCGACTGACCCTCCGCGCAGCCCGCAATCCTACGAGGATTGCTTCATTTCCACGTATTCGCCGGGCGTCTTGATCCCGCGCCGCGCCGGACGCCACCAGCTGCGCCAACCTTCCGTCAGCTCCAGGCGAATCCACGCGCCGAGCGGCTTGACCAGCAGTCGGATGTCTCCGGGCGCAAGCGTGTAGCCATTGGTGAGATGGCGCCGGCCGGTGTTCTTTTTTCCGAGCTGGCCGAGTTCCCGCCGGCGGCGGGCGATCGCGGAAAAACGGCGATTGTAGGCGCGCATCACGTGGAAGGCGGAATGCGACGACGGCCGGGAAAATGGCGGATTCAACAGTGCTCGCACGCCCTCGCGAAACGGCTTCGCGACGACACCGAGATAATACAGGCCGAGGTCGAGCAGGAACGCCAGCCGCACGAGATCGAACTCGCCGATGTAGTCATACTTGTCCTTGTAAAGCGCCTCGAACCATCGCCGATGGCTCACGGCGAAATCCCGATTGTGACCGGCGATCCGCGCTTCGACTTTCTCTCCACGCTGCTGCATGGCGATGAGGTCGGCCGTGCTCGCCGCGGTGAACGCGATCCAATCCATGCCCGGACTGTAAAATGGATCCATGAACGCGGACGCATCGCCGACCAGCGCAAACCCGTCGCCGGCGAAGGTGGTGCTGTAATAAGCAAGATTCCGGCGCCAATGCACATCGCCCTCGATGAGCTCCGCATCGGCGAGCATTTCTCTCGCGACCGGATGCTGCAGCAGAAAAGTTTTGAGCCGCCCGGCCAGCGATTCCTCGCCCTTCGGCCACTCGACGAGCCGCTGATCGAAGACCACGCCGACGCTTACATCGCCGCCTTTGAGCGGAATCCACCAGCTCCACCATCCATCGCCGGTCACGTGGTTCGTCGCGGTATTGCGGAAGCCATGGCAAGCGGATGCCCACTCGGGATATTTCGCGGCGAGTCCAGGATCGTCCCAATCTTTGACGCCTTTCCACCGGCCCCAGGCCGCCGCGGTCGGGTGCTCGGCGTTCGGAATCCACCAACCTTCCTTGCGGGCGAGCAGGCAGGCCACGCCGGAAGCATCGACCAGCCAGCGCGCCTCGATGGTCTCGGTCGTCTCTCCATGGCGCACGGTCACCGTCTGCATGCCGCCGGGGCAGAGCTGGATATCGCTCACCGCCGCCGGCCTCAAAAGCCTGGCGCCCGCAGCGGTCGCGCGGCGAAGAACCTCCTCGTCCACCACCGAGCGATCGATCTGGAATGAGGGGAGACGAACCTGATACCGCGGGCCAATTTCGCTGGCCTCCGGCAATGAGCCCGTCTGGTCGTTGGCGAACCAAAATCGCAGCCCCTGCTTCGCGATCTGAGTTTCGTTTAGAAACTGGCTGAGTCCAAGAACCCGCGTGAGAAAATAGCCACTCACCTCGACCGTAGCCTCCCCGACCTTGCGGGTGAAACGCGGCGACTTCTCGACAATGAGAATGCGCAGGGCCGGATTTTCGCGCAGGAGCAGGATGGCCGTCGATGCCCCCGAGAGGGCTCCCCCGACGACAATTACGTCATACGCCATACGGCCTGATATAGCTCGCGCTCCGAAGACATAGCGAGAAAGAATCCGTTGATTCACCGATCCATTCCTGCATTTCTACCTGCCCCGATCATGCGTCATTTTTTTCTCCTCCTCACGTTCGTATTGGTCGGCACGAATGCCCGGGCAGAGGCGGCCGCGCCATCGGTTGCCCCCATCAAAAAGTGGATCTCCCAACAAGCCGACGTGCACACACTCGCCGCGGATTTCGTGCAAACACGGCGCCTGCGCGTGCTGCGCGACCCCGTCGCCCGCCCCGGGAAATTTTTCTTCCGCGCGCCCGGCACATTTCGTTGGGAGCTCGGCACACCGCCCGAGACCATCGCCCTGCGCCGCGACGATGAGATGTCGCTCATTTCCGTGAAGGCGAAGAAAGTCACCCGCACGGATCTTGCCTCCCTAGCCGAAAAATCCGGAATGCGCGACCTGCCGATGATGGAATTTCCCATGGCGGCGAGCTACGAGGATTTCGCGCGGCGCTTCGAGGTGCGCCGCGTCGAGATCGCTGGCACGCGATGCGATGTCGAGGTCATGCCCCGCGATGCGCGCGCGCAAAAATATCTCAAGCGACTCTCGTTCGCCTTCGACACGGAAAATGGAAATCTCCTCCTCTTCGAAATCGTCTTTCGCGACGGATCGGAAATGCGCAACGAATTCTCGAACGTGCAAGTGAACCGCAAGCTGGCCCCCGGCACGTTCGATTTCGACTTCGCCGGCTACACCATCACCCGTGGGAAAAATTAAGTTCGCGCTGCTCGGCGTCCTCGTGGCGATCGTCGCCCTGGGGCTCTCGCGCATCAGCTTCAACGTCGATATCCTCAAGCTCCTGCCCGGCAACCTCAAGCAGGTCCAGGGGCTGTCGCTGTTCCTCAAGCACTTCGCGCTGCCGAACGAGCTCATCGTCACGATCGAAGGCGACGACGCGGAAGCCGTCGCACTCGCGACCACCAAGCTTGCGGAGCATCTGCGAGGCCGGCCCGATCTCGTGCGCCGGGCCGTCGATATCCCGCCCTGGGAGAGCCACCCGGAGCAGCTCTCCGAACTCATCGCCTTCCTGTTGCTTAATCAGGCGCCGGAAAAAGCCGCCGCCCTCGCGCGGCGTCTCTCGCCGGCCGAAGCTCCCGGCATTGCCCGCGCGACGCTCGATAAATTGAGCGACTCTCTTTCGCCGCAAGACATCGCCATGCTCGGCTACGATCCTTACCGGCTCAGCGATTCGCTTTTCCACTCCGATCTCATTCCCGAGGATTTGCAATCCGAGTTCTCCTCCGCCGACGGGAAATTCCGCGTCATTTATCTCGAGGCAGCCCATCCGATCGACAACTACGAGGTCGCGATCAAGTGGATCGCCAAAATCAAAACCGCCGCCCGCGAAGGCATCGCCGGGCAGCCGGTAAAGCTCGGATTCACGGGCCAGCCCGCATTCATCGCCGACATCTCCGGCACGATGAAATGGGACATGATCTCGTCGTGCGTCGTCACGCTCATCGTGGTCGGCCTCATTTTCTGGCTCTGCTACCGCCGCGTAAAGCCGCTGCTCGATTTGATCCTCATGCTCGTCATCGTCTTCGTCATTTCGATGGGCGTGGCCGGCCTTTTCCTGCACCAGCTCACGGTCATCGGCGTCGGCTTCGCATCGATCATGATCGGGCTGAGCGTGGACTACGGCTACCTCATCTACCAAAAATCCCTCCACCATCGCGGCAGTCTGCGCGCGCTGCAATGGGACTCTCTTCAAAATATCATCTGGACCGCCGGCACCACCGCCGCGGCATTCTTCGCGCTGAATCTCAGCAGCCTGCCCGGTCTTTCGCAGCTCGGGAATCTGGTCGGCATCGGCATGATCGTCGGCGCGGCCGTGATGATTCTGATCTTCGCCCGCATCACCCGGATGTGGAAAAAGTCCCCGCCCGCCCCCACTTTCGTCGAGCGCGCTTTTTTCTCGCCGGTGTTTTTGCACCGCGGAGCCTGGGTCGCCGGCACGCTGGTCACCGTCCTTGCCGCGATTCTCGCGATCAAAGGCCCCCCGCCGGTCGATGTCTCCGCCGGCATGCTGCGACCGCGCCACAGCGGCGCTTACGACGCGATGGATCAACTCTACGCGAAGCTCGCCGACGATCGCGACATCCTCAGCCTGCTCGTGACCGGCTCCAGCGAAGAGCAGGTCTTCTCGCGATTGCAGATCGCCGATGCGAAATTG
Organism: Chthoniobacterales bacterium; assembly: GCA_015655545.1. Lineage (GTDB taxonomy): Bacteria > Verrucomicrobiota > Verrucomicrobiia > Chthoniobacterales > JAATET01 > JAATET01. The sequence continues at coordinate 9,328 of JAATET010000129.1, forward strand.
CGGGAGGCCAGGTCGCGCGGGGAACTCCAGAGTTTTCACTCCGCACTCCCCCTCTGGCCAAATCTCGAAAGCCAGCGCGCCAATCTCCCCGTGCTCGGAGCGCTCGCCGCCGAAGCGCCTCGCCTCGCCCGGATGCTCACCGACACCGGCTTCGCTCCCGAGGCCTTCGGACTCACCCGCGCGGTGCTCGGCCAATGGGCGGCCTGGGCGAAGCAACCACCGCCGATCTGGCCCGGCAACGCCGCCAGCCAATGGATCATGCGCCGCACGGCAAGCCGCACCGGCGGAGAATCCGTCGCGATGGGCATCGTCCGTGCCGCGCCGGGCTGCGAGGACAAGGTCGTGCGCGACGTTCAGGCCGGCGGCGTCTATCTCGTGAGCTGGGGCCAGCTCGGGGCGGAATTGCAGCGCGTCGTGCCCGGCGAATTCCTGCGGCTGATCGGCGGACTCGTCGGCATCATTGTCGTGCTCCTGCTGCTCGCGTTTCGCAGCTTCCGCGACGTCGGCCTGCTCGTGCTCACCATGGTCCTCGTCTTCCTTTCCCTCGCCGGCGCGATGAGCCTGTTCGGCATGAATTGGAATTTTTTCAACCTCGCCGCCATGCTCCTGCTCCTGGGCACGGGCATCGACTACAGCATTCTCATGCTGCTGGCCTTGCGAAGAAACGGCGGCGATGTCGCCGAGGCCCAGCGCACGATTGGACTCGTCGTCGCGTTGTGCGCCGGCGCGGCCACGGCGGGCTTCGGCACCATCGGCTGGGCAAACAATCGCGGCCTCGCCAGCCTGGGATTGACCTGCGCCCTCGGCCTCGCGCTCGACGCGCTCATTTCGATTTTTCTTCTGCCGATCTGCTGGCAGATCCTCCACCGCCACGACCTCCGCGCTAGCGGATCGCCAGCGACCGCGGATCCGCCCCGCCGATGAAGTGTTTGGCGAGGAAGCGGATGACACCGCGCCCGTAGGCCGATTGCGTCGTCGCGCCCGAGGCCATGCAGGCAATGTGCGTCTCCACATGCCGGTGCATAAAACGGCTGAGCGCCATATTCCAACGCCGTTCGAGCCGCACGCCGGTGTGATACATGGCGAACATCCGACCGTCGTAGTAATAGCCGATCAGCTCCATCCACGCGGCGATCAGCTCGGACATTTTCGCGGAATAAATCGCCGGGGTTTCGAGATTGTCGGCGAGGATTTCCGCCGAGCGCAGGGCCAGCCACATGCCGGGCGAGAGCATCGGATCGACGAAGCCGAAAGCGTCGCCGATCATGGCCCAGTTCGCCCCGTGACCGCGTTCCGAGACGAGCTGGTAGTTCGAATACGTCACGACATCCGTGAGCCGGCGCGGATTTCGCGCCGAAGCGGAAAGCGCGGGATCGGTGCGAATCGCCGTTTCAAGGCGCTCTTCCGGAGTCGCCCCGAGTTTCGCCGCGGCATCCTTGTTCACGACGATTCCGACCGAAAGCCGGTCGCGCAACGGAATGCGCCACGACCAACCCGCCTCCAGGCGACCGATGAGAACCTGCCCGCGCGGCTCTTCCGGATCGAATCCCTCGTAATGCGCGAAATGCGCCGCGTCCTTGCGGCCGCCCAAACGCGCGGGAATGCCGAGCGTGCGAGCAAACATGCGGCTGCGACCGGAGGCATCGACAATGAAATCCGGCTGACGGCCGCCCAGCGACGGCACGGCCGCGAGCGTCTCCGCATCGAGGCGCACGCGGTCGGAGCCGTCGCTCTCGATCTTCGCTTGATGGGCCACCCGGCGCACGCCGGCCTCCAGCGCGCGATCCTCGATGATCCGGTCGAAGGCCGGGCGCGGCACATTATAGGAATAAGTCGGCAGATGGCAGGCCGCGACCGGCGCGAAGCAGAAATCAATTTTCTCGTCCTTCGACATTACGAAAGAAACACCGGGCTTGTGGAGTCCGATGGCCGCGACACGCTCCTCGACGCCCAGGCGGCGCAGCACGGGAATCAGCGCCGGAATGAGCGACTCGCCCACGATGAGCCCGGGTCGGCGCTCGTTCGTGAACATCGTCACGTCCAGGCCGCGTTGGGCGAGAAACGTCGCGAGCGCGGAACCCGAAGGGCCGCTGCCGATGATGGCGATTGTTTTCACCCCCGCTTGATCTTTCCGCTCGCCGTCAAGGGGAGCGCTTCCACGAAGCGAAATTCAATCGGCACTTTGTAGCGGGCGAGGGAAGCCCGGCAGTGAGCCGAGACCGAGGCGATGGATGGCGGCGAAGAGGGATCCGCGGCGACGAGTTCCGCGACCGGCACCGCGCCAGCCCTGGCGTGCGGCCGCCCGCTCACCCGCGCCGCGCGAATGCCGGAATGCGCGCAGAGCACGGCCTCCACTTCCTCGGGAAAACATTTCATGCCCGCGACATTGATCACGGAATGGCTCCGGCCGGTCAGGTAAAGAAATCCCTCGTCGTCGCGCCGGCAAAGATCGCCGGTGCGGAACCAGCCGTCTTCCAGAATTTCCGCACGGCCGCGCCAAGGATCGAGATAGGCGTCGAGCATGCCGGGACCGCGCAGAAACAACTCCCCGCCGCGCAGATCGACCTCGAAGTCCGGCTGCGGCAAGCCGATGGAATCGGGTTTTTCGTGTCTCGCGGTGAGATTCAAAATCGGAAGCCCGACCTCGATAATTCCCAGCCCCTGGGAAAGCGGCAGCCCGTAGCGCGCTTCGAACGCCTGCGCCGTGGCCGGCGGCAGCGCGGCGGCGGTCGAGACGGCCAGGCGCAGCGTCGGCCAGGGCAGCCCGGAGCCTTCCGCGGCAAGCAGCGCGTGATGAAAGGGCGCGCCGTAAAGCACCGTGCCGCCGTGCCGCCGCGCCGCCGCAAGCACGTCCTCCGCCAAATGCGAGGTGACGATCACCGTCGTCGCGCCGCGCAGAAGGTAGAGCATGATCGAGACGGCGAAATGGTGGGCCATCGGCAAGATCCAGACGACGCGATCGCCGGGGCCGATGCGCAGGCCGCGGTTCGCGGCGGTCACGCGCTCGAGCAGCGTCTCATGCGAGATCACGATGCCTTTGCTTCGCGACGTCGTTCCCGAGCTGAACCGGATGAACGCGGGATTCAGCGCCGCCAGCTTCCCTTCGTCGAACGCGAGTGCGTCCGGCGGCACGATCGATCGCACGCGGCCATCGGCCTCGACGATCGCGCCGAGGGCCGTGCGGCGAATCACCTCGTCACGCTCGCGCGGGCAAAGTTCATCCGCGATCGGCACGAGACATTTTCCGGCGCGGACAATGGCGAGCGCCAGCACGATATGCTCCAGCCCATTCGGGCAGCTCAGTCCCACGCGCGCCGCCGAAGCCGCGCCGATGGAGACGCGGGCGGCATCGACCATTTCTAGGAGACGGCCATAGGAAATTTCCCGTTCGCCATGGATCACGGCAATCGCACGCCGGTCCGCGTTCGAGAAAATTTTTTCGACAATATTCATGCCCGCGAAATGCGTTCGCGCGCGGCGGTGACATCGCTTGCCTCGACCGCGCGGCCATCCCCATCCGTGTAAAGCGCCGCCGCGATCCCGGCCGCCTCGCCAGTCGCAAAGCACGTCCCCATCACGCGCACGGAGGCCTGCGCCTCGTGGCTGCACGAGATGCAACGGCCCGCCACGAAAAGATTATCGCGGTCCCGCGCGCGCAAGCTGCGCAGCGGAATGTCCGCGGGCCGCCCATTTGCCGGATAGCGCATCCGGGCGCCGCGATTCGATTCGCGCAATTCCATCGGCCACGTCGCCCGGGCGATGGCGTCCGGAAAATTCCTTCCCTCCTCGAGATCGGCGGTTTCGAGCCGATAGCGCCCGACGACGCGGCGGCTCTCGCGAATGCCCGCGCGAGCGGGAAAGGCGGATATGGCGCTGTTCGCGAATCCGTTCACGGTCGAGCGGAAAAAATCGGCCAGACGCCAGGCGATCTTTCGTCCTTCGACTTCGAGCGCGGTGAGATCGGCGGGCCGGGCCGGATCGTATGCGAGCGGACCGGCAAGATCGACCGTCACATAGACTTCGCCGCCGCGGCCGGTCGCGCGGACCGCCGCGCCGAGCGCTCCGGCAGGCAGGGTGCCATCGCGCACCGCCCGCGCGATCTGGCCGGCGATGCGCAGCCGGCCATCGTCGTCCAGCCTGGCCGGATCCACTCCGTGCATGCCGAAGATAAAGGCGGGCCGCTGCAAGCGCTCCGGCGGCGCCTGCTCGAAGGCCGCCCCGGACATCGCGGCGAGCGCTCCATCGCCCGTGGCATCGAGCGCGGCTCGCGGCGTGATGATGCGGCGCATTCCCCTGGTGCTGAGTTCGATTTCGCCCAACGCGGAATCGGCGCGCACGATTTCCGTGTGCAGCAGCACTTCGAGATTCGCGGTCTCGATCGTGAGCTCGTCCGCCAGTCGCGCGAAGGCTGCGGGCTGGTGCATCACGACCTGCACCCGGCCCATGCGCACCGGACCGGTCGCGCCGCCGCTCGCGATGAGCCGCCGGGCGAATTCGGCGGCGAAGCCGGGGTTGGCCCAGGCCGGCTCGCCGTCGCCCGCGAGTTCGTAGAGCCCGCAGATCGAGTGCACGAGCGCCGCCGTCGCCATGCCGCCCAACGCTCCATGCCGCTCGACGAGCAGCGTGCGCGCTCCGCTGCGGGCCGCGGAGATCGCGGCGGCCAATCCCGCGCTGCCGCCGCCCGCCACGAGCAGGTCACACGACATGGGCGGGAATGTTGGACGACACGAAACGAGGGGCGCCGAGGATGTCTTCGAGCAGACGGTCCTCCATGGCCTGGCGCTCGTCGTCGGAAAGGCAGCCGTCCCGCCACGAGATGGCGATGTTGACTCGGTCGCCGCGCTCGCAAAGAAAAATGCCCGTTCCCGGCGGCGAGCCGAGACACGGGCGGTGATGGGCATTCCCGATCACGGCTCCGGCAAAGCTCGCTAGCTCCGGCGCGAATTGCCCGGTGTGCGAATGAAAGAACGACGAAATTTCTCCCGCGAACTGCAGCCGCACGATCGTCATGAAAATCCGCGATGGCACGCGGCGCATCAGCTCGAGCAAAATCAGGAACGATTCCTCGAGGCGCTCGCGGGTCATTTCGGCGAACTGTTTTTTCAACGCGGTCGCGATGGTTTCGAGCGTGCCCATATCTCCCGCCATCGCACAGAAAAAAAGGATCGTCATGTGGTTGTGGAAAACGGGCCCGCGCCCGCCGCGACGACGCATCTGGACCGGCACGCTCGCCACGTAGCACTCGGGCAGCTGCCCGCGTTTTTCAAAAACGGCGTGATGAGCGCGCGCGGCGCAGGCCAGGTAATAGGGCAGCGGGAAGAGCGAGCCGGTGAGCCGTTCCGCGCGGGCGCGAACGATCGCCGATTCCGCGGCGCTCAAGGAAATCAACCGATAGTGGCAGCGGCCGGCGCGGGGTTTCGGTCCGCCGAGCGAACGCACCCCGAGGCGATCGAGTTTCGAGAAACGGAAGATCGCACCTTTCACGCGGTGAATTTTTTCGCCGAACGACATCGGCGGACGAACGGGTTCGCGCGTCTCGCATGGGAGATCGATGCCTTCACACAGCCGCCCCAGCTCGGTCAGGAGCAGCTCCGCGCCCTTGCCATCCATGAGCGTGTGCGCCCAGGAAAGCGCCACGATGCAGCGACCGTCGCGCTGCTCGACGACGTCGAGACGGGCGTTGAAGGAAATCTCGTCGCGCACGAAAGGCGCGTTCATCGTCTCGTAAAGCGCTGCCATGCCATCCTCGATCATGCGCGCGCCGCCGCCGAGCAAGCCGGGCGAGCCCGATTCCCTCCACAGCCCGAGGGGCAATCCGCAGGCGGGCGGTGCCGGAACCGCCCAATATAACAGCCACGAGCGCCAGTCGCGACGAAGCCGACCGGCAAGGATCGGATGTTTTTCCACGAGGCGGCGCGAGGCGATCTTCAACCGCGCGAGGTCGGGCAGGCGATCGAGCTCGAGCAAGGACTGGCTAACGTGCGGTCCCTGCCCGGTGCGGCGCATGAAGCCGTCGAGGCCGACGAGAAAAGAATCGGGAACGCGGGCCGGAACGCGGTCGATTGGCTTGGCCCCCGCTTGCACGATTCGAAATTTACGCGCCGGCGGTGGAACGCTCGCGCACGAGCTGCTCGAGCTGGCGGACGTTCTGGAAATTCACGCGGCAGATGTGGGAATCGGGCACGACGACGCCGAATTTTTCCTCGAGCAGGAGCACGAGCTGCATCATCGCCATCGAGTCGAGGCCGGCATCGAAGAGGTTCGATTCGGCGTCGAATCCGGCGGGAAGTTCGAGGATCCGCTCGCCGATGGCGGCGAGGATTTGGGATTCGAGGATTTCGGGGGCCGGAAGCGCGGACTGGGACATGTTTCTGGGTTCCTAATGCCTTACGCGCGGGACGCGAGTCAAGCTATCACGGCCGCGAGCGATTCCGCCTGCCCGCGTGCGCTGCGGCGGCCGATTTCGACAAGCTCGGGCCAGGTTTTTGGCCGGCCGATTCGGGGTTTCGGCGTGTTCGTGCGCAGGAAGACGAGGCGCTTGCCGGCGCGTTCGACGCGCTCGATCTGCGCGCGTACGAGTTCGTCGCAGATGAGCTGATGCGAGAGGTTCACGGCATCGAAAACGTTCAGCGACCGGCCACCGGCTCGCGCGTCGCTCTCGCCGCGATGCGTGACGGCATGCACGACGATGGTATCGATTGCCGGATCGTCGGCCCAATGCCCGAACGGCATGGAATTCGCGATGCCGCCATCCCAATAGAGCTGCCCCTCGATGTCTCGGGCGGTGAAGAGAATCGGAAACGCGCACGTCGCCACGATGAACTCCGCGAGCGGACCGCTGGTGATGACCTCGGAGCGGGCGGCGGTGAGGTTGGTGACGGCCAGCGAGAGCGGCGGATCGCATTCCTCGATGCGGCGCGCGCCGACCGTGCGATGCATGAGCGAGAGGACTTTTTTCCCGCCCAGGACGCCGAAATTTCCCTTCCGATTGAGAAGGGTGCGGAAACCGCGAGCGCCCGCGTTCCATTCGAAGAAGGCGTTGCGCAATTCCGTCGAGAGCGCGAAGGCGACGATGTCGGCGGGGGCGAGGCCGGCGGCATACAATCCCGCGACGAAGCCGCCCGCCGATGCCCCGGCGATGCGGGCCGGACGGCCGTGAAGACCGGTGAACGCCTCCAGAAACCCAGCATGGGCATAGTAACCGAGGAACGAGGAGTTCAGGCAGAGCGCGACGCCGTTTTCGGACATGGAAGAGCAGGCCTTAGCCTGCGGCGCGGGCGCGAGTCGAGCGGGAACGCCGGTTTTCGCTTGCATGTCGCGGCGGCGTCCCCGCGAATGCACCGCCGCATGTCCACCGCCGCCTTCCTCAAGAAATGGGTGCCGATCGTCCTGCAAACGCTCGTCAGCGCGGCGCTGCTGGGCTGGATTTTTCGCGATGCGGCCTTCCGCGCGCAAGCCTGGCATGTGCTCGTCTCGGCCCGCCTGGGCTGGCTGGCCGCGGGCTTCGTGGCGGCGGGAATCGGCAATGTCGCCGGAGCGTTTCGTTGGGGAATTTTTCTACGCATGCTGCACATTCCGCTCGGCCGATGGGAGACGCTGCGGCTTTCGTTCATCGGACTTTTTTTCAACAGTTTCCTCGTCGGCGCGGTCGGCGGCGATGCCGTGAAGGTCGTGTGGCTGGCCGCGAATGGTCATCGCAAGTCCGCCGCGCTGCTCTCGGTGTTGATGGACCGCATGAGCGGGCTGGGCGCGCTGATCGTCTGCTCGACGGCCTTCATTCTGTGGCGGCTGGAGTGGCTCTCGCGCAGCAAGATCGTGGCGAACGCGATCTGGTTCGTCTTTGTCTATCTGCTCGTCGTGGTCGTGCTCCTCTCCGCCACCTTTCTGCTCGCGCGGAGCGGCCTGTCGCAGCGTTTTCCAAAAAACGCGGCCCTGCGCGAACGCATCCGCGAAACCTCGATCGCGTATCTCCAATTCATCCGCGAATGGCGGCAGACGCTAATCGCCTCGGTGTTTTCGGCGATCATCCTGATCACGCACTTCCTGACGTTTTATTTCTGCGCGCTGGCTTTCGGCGCGGAGATTCCGCTGCCGGACTTTTTGGCGTTCATGCCGGCCGTGGATATTATTTCGGCCATGCCGTTCAGCCTCGGTGGATTCGGCGTGCGGGAGCAGCTGTTCGTCACGCTGATGGGCGAGCTCTGCAACGTTCCCGCCGCCCGCGCAGTCTCGATCTCGCTGGGCGGCGCGTTGCTCGGACTCCTGTGGGGACTGGCGGGACTCGCATTTCTGCCGTCGTATCGCGGGATCACGAAGCTCTCGGCCGGGCCATGATCTTTCCTCCTCCGTCGAGTGGACAAGCGGGCGCGGGATGCCGATTTTGCCGCCGTCCCTCTCCGTTCGACGCCCCTTATTCCAGACAAAGCTACGCGGCGATGCGCTCGTCGGGCATGGCGATCTCGCGGAAACGAAAGCGTTCCTGGTATTTGCCGCCGTTGTGCTTGCGGCAGCACTTGATGCAGGCGACGCGGGATTTCACCCGGCGCACGCGCGCGAGGATGGTGGCGCACTCGGGGCATTGGTAAAAATGCCGGCGCGCGATCTTGCGCGTCTTGAAGGGCAGGTCGTGGCAGCGTTTTTCGTCGGGGATGCCGAGATCGGCGCAGGCCTTCAGCCATTCTTCGCCGTGCGCGGCGATGCGGCGGCGACCGGCGCGGGATTGGGCGACGAGGTGCGCGAGCTCGTGGCGGAGCGTGCGCTGGACTTCGCCGGAGGAAATCTCGATGAGCTTCGGATTCAGGATGACCTGCTTCGTGCGGTAGCAGGCGAGGCCGGCGGTGGTGCGCATGCGCGGATTCCACGAGACGGTGAGGACTTGCGCGAGGCGGCGGCAACCGACCTGGCGGACGAGCATGCGGGCGACTTCCTCGAGCAGGGGATCGCGGCGCAGGCCGGGAGAGCGGCGGGGGGCGCGCACGATGGCATTGTGGCGCGGGATGAGATTGATCTGCCGGAGCAGATCGCGACCGAAATTAAAAACCATCTGGCGTGGTGAGCGTCTCATGAGTCGAGAGTCGGATTTTGGCGTTCGAGAACTCGGGATAGCGCGGTGAGCGCGGCCTCAATTTCGGCGCCCGTGGTCGGTTTGCCTAGGGAAAATCTTACCGTGGCTCGCGCGGCCTCGAGCGGCAGGCCCATCGCGAGCAATACGTGGGACGGCTGCACGGAGCCGACCATGCAGGCGGAGCCGCTGGAGGCGCTGACGCCCTCCATGTCGAGGCCGATGAGCAGGGTCTCGCCGTCGGCGCCCGGGAAGCTGACGTTCAGGGTATTTGCCAGGGTAAATTCCGGATCGCCATTGCGAATCGCCTCGGGAAATTCCGTCCGAATGCCCTCCCAAAGCCAATCGCGCAACTCGCGTTCGCGATCCTGCTCGGCGGCGAGACCGTCCTGCACGGCTTCGGCGGCGGCGGCGAGGCCGACGATGGCGGCGACGTTTTCGGTGCCGGGGCGGCGCTGGTTCTCGTGAGCGCCACCGTGGTGGAGCGTGGCAAGAGACTCGCCCGCCCTGAGATAAAGCACTCCAGATCCTTTGGGGCCATAAAATTTGTGCGCGGCGATGGATAACGCGGCGAGTCCCATCTCCCGAGGCAGGACGGGTTCCTTGCCGAAAGATTGCACCATGTCGCTATGGAGGAGCACATTGCGTTCCTGACAAACGGCGGCGAGTTCGGCCATGGGCTGGAGCGTTCCGGTTTCGTTGTTGGCGGACATGATCGAGACGAGCGCGGTATCGCGGCGGATCGCCGACTTCAATTCGTCGGGATCGACCCGGCCGGACGCATCCACTCGCAAGATAGTCGTCTCGAAGCCATGCCGGGTGTGTAAAAATTCCGCCGCATGGAGCGCGGCGTGGTGCTCGGTGGCGGCGGTGATGAGGTGGCGGCCAGCCTCGGCGCGGGCGAGAGCGAGGCCGATGATGCCGAGATTCACCGACTCGGTGCCGCCGCTGGTAAAGATGATTTCGTGCGGCTTCGCGCAAAGCACCGCGGCGACGCGGTCGCGGGCGTCGTCGATGGCGGCGCGCGCGCGGCGACCGGGGCCGTGGATGCTCGAGGGGTTGCCAAACTCCTCGCGGAGAAAGGGCAGCATCGCCTCCAGCGCCGCGGGCGAGAGCTGGGTGGTGGCGTTGTAGTCTAGATAACCCATTCGAGTTCGGCGACGGCGGCGGGAACGTGGCGTTTCGACAGGACTTTGAGCTGGGTTTCCTCGTAATAGACGAGCGACTGCGCGGGCACGCTGTGCATGAGGAAAACGTTCGCGCCGATGGTGGAGCGCTCGCCAATCACCGTCTCGCCGCCGAGCACGGTGGAGTTCGGATAGATGGTGACCCAGTCCTCCACGTTCGGATGGCGTTTCCCGCCTTTTACGAGTTTGCCCTCGGCATCTTTCTGAAAGCTGCGCGCGCCCAGGGTGACGCCGTGATAGAGCTTCACGTGCGCGCCGATGTGGCAGGTCTCGCCGATCACGACGCCGGTGCCGTGGTCGATGAAAAAGTGATTGCCGATCCGCGCGCCGGGATGGATGTCGATGCCCGAGCGCGCGTGCGCCCATTCGGTCATCATGCGCGGCAGCAACGGCACGCCGGCCTTGTAAAGGAGGTGTGCGCAACGCTGGATCGCGATGGTTTCGACAAAGGGATAGGACAACACGATTTCCTCGCTGCTCAACGCCGCGGGGTCGCCTTCGTAGGCCGCCTCGATGTCGGTGCTCAGCAGTTCGCGGGTCGCCGGCAGCGAGGCCAGAAATTCTCCGAGCACTTCGCGGGCGAGCGAGAGCGGGCAGTCGGGCTGCGTTGTGCGCAGGCTGCGGCAGATTTGATCCTCCAGCCGGGCCGACAGGCTCGTGACTCGCGACTCGGTAAGCTGCGTGAGGCAATTGCCATGGATCGGCTCTTCGTCGTGGAAGCCGGGGAAAAGCAGCTGCAACAAATCTTCGCAGATGGACTCGATCGCCCGGGTCGAGGGGAGATTGAGTCCATCGGTGTTGTTCAATCCGCCGACCGTCTCGTAGGAAACGAGAAGATTGCGGATCACCTGCTGTAGGTTGCTTTCCATGAAACGTCAAAAATACGGACCGCACCGGCTCCTTGTCGAGTGCGCGACTTGATTAGGAATGAAACGGCATGCCTCGATCGCCAAACCAGACGATAGAAGAACCGCATCATTATCTCCGCTGCCCGGGGGCGTGTTCCATTTCGAACTCTCCCTATCTTTTCTTGCGACGAGGCAACCACCCTGCCAAGCTGTAGCGAATCCAGGATATCATTATGTCGGAAAGCACCACTGAATCGAATATCGCCGGTCAAAAACTCGAAAGCGGCACCGCCCACGCCAAGGCCGCCCTCGACGAAACCACCTCCGCCGCCAAGGAAGTTTACGAGGTTGGAAAAAAGCGCGCCCAGAGCGCTATCTCCTCGAGCAAGGACCATCTCAGCCAGGCCGCCAAGGACATCAGTGAAGCCGCCAGCGCGAAATTCCAGGATGTCCGCAGCCAAGCGAGCTCCAAGGCCGGGGAATACAAAGGCCGCGCGCAGGAAGCGCTCAGCAGCGCGACCGGCAAAGCCCAGGATTTCCAGGGAGATGCCGAGCAATACATCCGCGATAATCCCCTCCAGGCCATCGGCATCGCGGCCGGCGTGGGATTCGTGCTCGGCCTGATCATGCGGCGCTAGCCCATGGCAAAGGTTTCTCAGTCCGGATGACCGCATCGACCGCTCCTGGGCCGTCAAATCCCGAGCCCACGGGCATCACCGCCGAGGCGCTCCGGCTTTTCGGCTCGCTCACGCGCCATCTCCAATCGCTCGCCACACTGGCCGGCATGGAGGGGCGCGAGGCCGTGGCGCTCTATGTGCGGCTCGCGGTCGTGCTCGGCGCGGCGTTATTCTTTGCGGCGTTCGGCTACATCTTCGCCATCCTTTTCGTGGCGTTCGCCATCGCCCACTTTTTCCACGTCGCGTGGCTGTGGATTTCGCTCGGGCTCGCCGCCGGGCACTTGCTCGCCGCCTTGATCGGGGGAATTTACCTCAAGAAAAATTTCCGCACACCCGTTTTCCGAGCCACCGCGGAAGAGATCCGCAAGGACGCCGCCTCGCTGCGCGGAGGGACCACGCCTTTATTGTAATGACGATCGACGATATCCGCCTCGAGATCGACGCCAGCCGCCGGGCCATTCGGAACGACTACTCCGCCCTGCGCGCGGAGCTGGATTTCGCCGCCAAAACCAAGCGCGCCGTCGTCGAGCATCCCCTCCCCTGGCTGGGCGGCGCGGCCTTCCTCGGCTTCCTGCTGTCGGGACGGCGGCGGAGGAAAGAGCGCAAGCGAAAAGGCGAAAAGTCCGCCAGGGGGATCACCATTTTTGGCGTGCTTCTCACCATCGTCCGATTGATTTTCCCATTCGTGCAGCCCCATCTCACGACCTTTGCCACGCACAAACTCGCGAATCTCGCCGGGCGGTTCCAACGGTAGCCAGCGCGCGCCCCTTCCGCGTCTGATGACCTCCTGCTCTCGCGCACTTATTAAAAAACCGCCAAGGCTGCCAGCGGATCGCCGTTTTCTTGACGCCCCGACTCATGCCCGGTAAGAGGCCACGCTTCGCATGACATTTGCTTTTCCTCCCGCGCAATAGAGACGCGTGGAAATCGTTTGTTCCTTCCGTTAACCCCGCTTTAGTTTATACCCCCGTGAGCGACACTCCTCCTTCCGACACCGGCCATCCATTACTGGCACACGTCGATATGTATCTTGCCGTCGGCAAGGAACACGACGCCTCCGACATTCACCTCAGCGTCAATTCCCCGCCCATGTGGCGCCGCTACGGCGTGCTCCAGCCGATCTGGAACGACGCCGCTCCGCTCACCGCGCAGGATACCGAGAAGCTGGCCATGGGATTCCTCACCCCGCCGCAGAAACATCACCTCTCCGATGTGGGCGACGTCGATTTCGCCTACGCGAACAGCCTCGGCCGTTTCCGCACCAGCGTCGTGCGCCAGCGGCTCGGCTTCGACCTGGTCTTCCGCATCATTTCGACAAACCTCCGCTCGATGGACGAGCTCGGCCTCCCGCCGGTGCTGAAGCTTCTCACGCAATATCACAACGGACTGGTGCTCGTTACCGGCGCCGTCGGCAGCGGAAAATCGACCACGCTCGCCGCCCTGGTGGACGAGATCAACCGCGCCCGCCACGACCACATCATCACGCTCGAGGATCCCATCGAATACGTCATCCCCTCGAAAGGCTGCCACGTGACCCAGCGCGAGGTGCATACGCACACGAAGTCCTTTGCGAACGCCCTCCGCGGCGCCCTGCGCGAAGATCCCGACGTCATCATGGTCGGTGAAATGCGCGACCTGGAAACCATTTCCCTCGCCATCACCGCCTCGGAAACCGGCCACCTCGTGCTCGGCACCCTGCACACCGGCAATGCCGCACGCACGCTCGACCGCGTGCTCGACGTCTTCCCCGTCGATCAGCGCGAGCAGATCCGCATCATGGTCAGCGAATCTTTGCGTGGCATCATCTCGCAGCAGCTCATCCCGCGCGCCGACAACCAGGGCCGCGCCCTCGCCATGGAAATCCTGATGAACACGCCCGCCGTGGCGAACATCATCCGCGAAGCCAAGACGTTCATGCTGCCCAGCGTCATCCAGACCGGCAAGCGCCTCGGCATGCAGCA
>JAATET010000090.1 GCA_015655545.1 Chthoniobacterales bacterium
CGATTGGCAAAGGCTTAACAATTTATCACGGATATGGTTTAATAATTAATGGTCGAGTTGAAATTGGCGATCAAGCCACGTTGTATGCGCGCATATGCATAGGAAACCGATATCCTGGTGATCAGGTTCCCAAACTTGGTAATAACGTGACGGTTGGAACTGGTGCATGCATTCTCGGTCCGGTAAATATCCCCGATAACTCGGTGATCCCCGCAAATTGCGTAGTGACTCCCAAAACACTGTCTAAGGTAATCAAGCTTGATTCGCATGGCGTGATGGCCGGGACAATACCCAAGGGAGATGGCTGCCTTCATGAGCGGGAGATGCTAGGCTAGCAACTCGGCAGCAGGTAATCGCTGGTTCGGTACGAGGCAAAAGGAAGCTATGAATGGAAACAGTTTTATCGAGAATGCGGTTTACTGGGTTCTCACTGCTTTACTATTTAGTTTCCTTCCAATATTTAAGTCAAACTTCATGCGGCTTTTGCTGCTGTCCCTCTATTTTCCGTGTGTCTTTCTTTCGTTTATCAACAACGGAGGGGAACCAGGGCGTATTATCGGAATTTTTGGAGATCTATATTTCCAATATTATCCTGAGGCATTTCGCCTCTATTTTGTCGCGTGCATCGTCGTCACGTTACCATTGCTTACGGTGCGGAAGGTCAAGATCGAGCGAAAAATGCTTACTCTTCCTCTCTTCGTTTATCTGGCGGTGTTTGCGGCATTTTTACTAGGTGCAGTGGTTGCCTATCCATGGGCGTTCCATCTATCGGGATCGCGACAGTCCCTATTGCCGGGGGGGGCATGGAACGTATTTTATCTAGTATCCTATTTGATTCTCTATGTTGCTGCAGAGAAGCGGTACCGGCTCGTCCTAGCGACATGTGTGTTGGTGGCATTGTTTATTGCCGCCGCCGGTGAGCGTGCAGATTCGATATTCATCATCCTGACAGGGGTGCTTGGGGCTTTGGGAATCGAAATTGATGCGCCTAGATGGAAACTCAAGTTGAGCCGTGGCAAAATGATTACCATTGGCATCGCTGGAGCTATGCTTTTTATTCTTTTAGTTGCAATTGGAAATTACAGGGAGAGTCAACAATTCCAACTGGATATTCCATTCAAGGATGTGGTGGCGCAAGATACCGTGGTCGATGCGTCTCATGTCTTCTTTTCTTCAATGGTATATAGAGAGCGGCTTGGGTTGGACTGGCGTCCTCTCGAACATCTTGTTTATTCGCTGATTCCCTTTCATCCATTGAGCGGAGCAGACTCCGAGCTGTCGCCAACATCTCTGTTATTACCCCTGATTCCGAACAAGGGAGGTGGATTATGGATCACTTCCTTTTACATGTCGGGTGGCTGGTTTGGGGTGATTTTCGGGGCAATGGTGGTGGGTTTGGGAATCCGGCAGCTTCTCGTGGGAAAACACAAATTGTGGGCAGTATTGTTTCTGATGGTGGTTCTCCTTGGCCCGAGATCGGCGTGGTATGGCATTTATTATCTCAATAAGCCATTATACGTGTTGGCGGCGGCATTCCTGTTTTTCTATTATTTCAAATTTACGAATTCAACCATCCCGACGAAGAGAAAGCAAAAGCTCCCTGTCCGCTGGCAATCGACTTCAATGGAGCCTCCGATTGATTCCTCGCGAGCAGGCCATCTTGCAGGACGTTAGCGCCTATCCGTGCAGGGGGTGAGGAATTTCAACAAGTACAAGAACCTATGTTAACAGCCACCTCCGAGCTGCAGACGGTGGTGATTTGCAATGATTTCCCTTCGGTCAATGGTGGGGCGGCTGCTGTCGCGATTGAAGAGGCAGAGATGTTACGAAGAGCTGGAGTGCAAGTTTATTATGTGACGTCTTCGTCCGGTGAAAATACGATATCCATGAGATTTGCTGCTTTGGGGATCGAGGTAATGGTTTTTCGTGGCACGGAGCTTAAGGAACAGTCGCTAGCGGGATTACTGAAGGAAGGAATCTACAATCGGGCGGCTGGCCGTGCGATTCGCGAGGTGCTTGAGCGTCTAAATCCCGCCACGACGGTGGTGCATGTGCATGCGTTTGTGAAGGTTCAGACAGTCGCAGTGTTTCGCGAGGCCATGGCCCTAGGGTTTCCCACCGTGTACACATGCCATGATTATTTCCTTTCCTGTCCGAATGGCGCTCAATTCAATTTCCGGACTTCCACACATTGCATGCTTCGTGGCGGAGGAGTCCGCTGCACACTGACCAACTGCGACCGCAGAAACTATGCGCAAAAGCTGTTTCGGGTATTTCGCTTCTGGGTTCAGCGCTGGCTCATCAAGCGCGCGCGCG
Source organism: Chthoniobacterales bacterium (assembly GCA_015655545.1). Classification (GTDB taxonomy): domain Bacteria; phylum Verrucomicrobiota; class Verrucomicrobiia; order Chthoniobacterales; family JAATET01; genus JAATET01. Next base: position 2,317 of record JAATET010000090.1, read on the forward strand.
TGCATATAATCACAATATCCGACCGCAATGAAAAGCTCGTGCGGACTTATTGGAGTTCGCATTTTCAATACCACCGCTTGCCAAACCCGATCAACGTGCCGCGTGAGGAGCGGGTTAGTGTCGAGGAGAATGCCGCCATTTTTTACGTCGGCCATCTTTCAAAAGAGAAGGGACCGGATCTGGTAGCTCAGGCAGTCACGGATAGCGATTGGAATGCGGTGTTTGTAGGGGATGGAGAATTGCGGGATTCCATCCGTAGGATAGCCCCCCAAGCTTACATTACCGGATGGCTTGCCCAAAGGGAAGTTCGGGAGCGTTTACGCGGGGCCGCGTTTTTGATTTTTCCGTCACGCTGGCACGAGGGGCAGCCACTCACGCCTCTAGAAGCTCAGGCAATGGGAATTCCAGTCATCTGTTCCGATGGAAATGCTGGAGTCGAGTGCATTTCCGAAGGTGTGAATGGGTTCATTTTTCGAGATGGTGATGTTGAGAATCTCAAGATGAAAATTCGAAGGTTGCAAGATCGAGAAGTGAGACAAGCCATGGGTGTTGCTGCCTACGACAGATTCTGGAATAACTATCCAACCGGAACGATTCACCTAGGGAGTCTGATAAAAATTTACGAAGCGGCCTTGTCCGGTATTAAAGTGTGTACCTGATAATCCTGTCCCCCGTCGGTCGCTGGCTACATCGAATAATCCTTCTGACCGCTGCACTGTTTCTCGGGTCGGTATGTGCGCAACCTGAAGATTCGCCCAGTGCCTCTCCCCCATTACCTCCTGTTCCGAAGCTGGTATGGGCGCACTATGCAGGATGGGGATTCGATTTCCTGAAGTATTACGAAAACCCCGTTCAGAATTACTTCCGACTACTTGACCATCCGTTACTTGGTCCTTGGGCGGACACAGATATTGGAGCCGGAAGCACCGTAAGGCTGGAAGTCCTTTCTGCGTTGCAATATGGAATCGACGGCTTTGCAGTAGATATCCTCAAACCCGAAGCGTATGCCTCGGCACTGCGACGCTTTTACGAGGCAGCGGAAGGATTGCCATTCCACATTGCGCTCTGTGTAGATGACTGGGGTGATACTCCGATTAACGAAGTCGTGGAAGCGCTCGCAGACTATTTTAAGCGTTGGGGCAACCATCCGAATAATTTTTATATCAATGGCAAACCCGTGGTGTTTGTTTACAAGTTAGGGCGCCCTATATCCGAATGTGCGGAGATTCTGAGGCGCTTGCATGCAAAGGGGTGCGATGCGTATTGGCTCGTTCAATCTGAACGCGAGACAACCCTCTGGGAGAACAAGGAACGGATGCGGCAGATTCTCCAGACTTTTGATGGGCTGTATGATTTTGGAATCAATGGCTTCAGCGTTGCGAAAATGAAGCAGCGTCTGTCGAATGGGCGAAAGGGTCTTGAGCAGTATCGGCCGAATGGATTACTTGTTGCCGGGATCACACAGGGCTACGCGGGTAGTCTGAATAGTTTTTATCGCCCGTCGTTTGGCACGCGAACTCTGCGTGACAATTGGGAGGCGGCGATCTCGCAACAGGCGGATTGGGTATGCGTGACAACTTGGAATGACTTTTGGGAAAATACTCAGTTTCTACCTAGTGAATGGAACCGAGATGCCTTGTTGAGGATCAATCAAGAGTATGCTCGAATCTGGCGAGGGGAAGCGCCTGTGCCCAGTCCTCCTAGCGCCATCATTTCCTATAGGCATGAGGTCCGGCTTGGCGACCCTTGGAGTATCGAGATTTTGAGCTTACCTCACACCACCACAGATAAAGCCATGTGCCATGTTGAGCTTCTCGATCAATCGGACGAGTCCATTGTCCGCTTCCAGCCGATTTCATTGGCTGAAGGGCTCTCCGCCTTCAGTCGATTGCTTCAGGCTCCCGGCATCGATACCCCTCGTTTGTTGCGCGTACGCGCTGCAATCACAACAAAGGGAAGAAAACCAAAAGCGTCCGACTGGAAGGAACTCTATCCGGTGGTGGTTCGAACTGGAACGATCTTGGACATGAAGACGATGCGCTTCCCTCTTGACGAGATTGTGTTCAATGCCAGTGCCGAGCTGGAGGGGAGGAAATTACGAGCATCTCTAGAATCTTATCATTGGGTGGGCCGTGCCGATCTACTCCGAAATGGTTATCCCGTGGAACGTGTCGATCATATTCAGACCAACAACTCGCAGTGTAAGGTGACTTTTAATCTCGAAAACTATAAAGCCGAGCTGCCAACCAATGTTTACGTTGTGCGTTTTACCAGAGCGGATGACCGTTTTTGCTTCACGCAACCGGTGACCGTTGAGCAGGCGCGCACCGATAGGCATGTTTCGATGATGGTTCCGACGCGCGAATTACCATTCGATGAAGCCTGGATCGTCGGCAAAGAATGTTCCACACAATTAAGGAACGTTCGGGTCAGCGACGACGAAATTTATGGATTTCGCTTTCGATTTGCCGAGAGTGATTCCCGCTCTCCGAAGGACGACTTTGGGTGGAACGTGGGCGCCAGAGGGGGAGGCACGAAGCGTGGTGGATATGACACGAACGGATTACCGGCTGCAAAAGTGGACCTACACGCAGATGGGACTGTCACGAAATATTTTGCTTTCGATGGCGAGGCATCCTGTGTGTCTTTGCGGCCTAGATCACTTCCACAAGATGTAATGACGTGCGAGGCAGTGATTCGTCCTCGACCAAAGAAAGGTCCTGCGTGCGTGTTTTCCGATCAAAACAAGGCCTTTGAAATGGGGTTGGCCGAGAATGGCTGTCTCTATCTTCAGAGGGGTGAGCAACGGCTGGAGTCTAAGGTAAAGGTCGTCATGAATAAGTGGAGTCATATTGCCGGCGTTTACGATGGAAAATGCCTCATTCTGTATCTGAATGGGGAGAAAGTAGCAGAGATGCCGTGTGAATCGTCGATATTTTCAATTAATTCGATGCCTATGATTGGCTGCCGCAATCGGGAGTATTTTGTCCTTTCTGATTTCTTTGCCGGTGACATTGCCGGTATCGCAGTGGTTGCGAGACCATTGTCTCCGAATCAATTTCAATTCGGCTCCTCGGGAAATGTTCAGCTATAGCATATCCGGCAAATCACAAGGTTGAGAAGTGAAAGAGTCAAGATGATGGATTCCAAAATGATTTATCTCGTCCACGACTACCTGATCCAGATGGGGGGTGCTGAGCGTGTTGTAGCGACGATGGCAAAGACCTTCCCTGATGCGCCGATTTACACCAGTGCGACTCATGAGCCAGGGGTGTTTGAGGAATTGGATGGCAGCGAGGTTCATAATACTTGGTTGCAAAGGATTCCAAGCATCAATCGGCATTTTAAAAAACTGTTTCCGCTATATCCAATGGCATTTGCCTCGCTGGCTCTGCCGGACCGGCCTGTGGCATGGATCAGCGCCAGTACGTTCGCCAAGTGCATTCGCCCGAAGCCGGGAACCACGACATTTTGTTATTGTCACAATCCCACGCGCTTTCTGTGGGACACGGAAACCTATGTCGGTGCGGAGGTGAACAGCGGTGCGGTGAAGTCGTTGATCGCTTTGTTGCTGCCCTGGCTGCGGCGAGTCGATTACGCGGCGGCGCAGCGGATCGATTGGTTTGTCGCGAACTCTGAAAACGTTCGTAAGCGCATCGCCAAGACCTATGGGAGGGAGTCCGTGGTCATCCATCCACCCGTAAACGTCCACCGCCATACGGTGGAGCCAAAAAACGAAGGGTATTACGTGCTCGTTTCGCGCCTGATTGGCTACAAGCGCATCGATCTCGCGGTGCAGGCCTTCTCAGGATGGAATCGCGAGTTGCGAATCATTGGTGATGGCACGGACAGGCGGCGTCTTGAGGCGATGGCGGACTCCAATGTCCGTTTTCTAGGGCGGGTGTCTGAGGACGAACTGCGTAGGCAATTAGGGCATGCTCGTGCGTTGATCTTTCCCGGCGAGGAGGATTTCGGTATCTCTCCGGTGGAGGCACAGGCTTGTGGCAAGCCTGTGGTGGCTTATGGCGCGGGAGGCGCTTTGGAAACCGTTCTCGAAGGGAAGACGGGCGTCTTTTTCCGTGAGCAGGGATCGGAGGCACTACGCCGGGCCGTGGAAGAGTGCGAGCGCATTAGCTGGGATGCCGAAGAGATTCGCACACACGCGGAAACTTTTTCCGAGCGGGCGTTTTTGGAAAAAATGATTGCTTATATGGAAGAAAAGCTGGCCGCGAAACTTGTCTGAGCACGAACTCGCAAGCAACTAGCGTTCTGCTTTGTGGACAAAAGGCTTAGCTTGGCGGCCTTTCGGTCGAAATCTGAAGATGAAAGGGAGAATCGCGTCTCTGTGATCTCTGTTGACTCCTGTTCAAGAGATAGTAATTCCGAACGACCTTCGTGTCCTTTGCGATCTTCTGTTCAAGATCGCATTTTACAGGGGATCACCAGGGGGAGCGTCGCAAAGCGGAGTTTACACTCCTCTTTTTTATTCCGCTTGACGGACCCATAAATATGGGAAAACTGTCCCTTGATGAAAACCACCTTGGAAATACCGGACTCCATTTTTCGGCAAGCCAAGGCGAAAGCCGCTGAAAAGGGGCAGACGTTGGGCGCTTTCATCACGGCTGCGGTGAAGAATAAGCTAAGCATGGACGAGACGCTCGGCGGCGAGAAGGCGTGGATGGCTTTTGCCGGTGTGTTCAAGGACGACTTGGAAGAATCCGCGCGCATCCGGGAGCGAATCGCCGAGGGATGTGAAAAGGTCGATCTCGAAACGTGGAAATAATCACGGATACCAACGCGGTCTCGGCATTTTTTGAAGGAACGGAAGCCGTGGTCGCCAAAATGACCGCTTCCGAGGCGTTGTATCTCCCCGTCATCGTGCTCGGTGAGTATGGTTTTGGCTTGCGCGGTTCTCGCAGACGCGTGGAGTGGGAGGCCCAGCTGCTTGCGTTTGCCCGTGCCTGCTCGGTGCTGCCGGTGCTGGAATCCACCGCAATCCATTATGCCGCGATTCGCGATGAACTGAAGACCGCAGGTACCCCGATCCCGGAAAACGACATTTGGATTGCCTCGCTTGCCCGTGAGCATCGCCTCCCGCTGCTGAGCAACGATCGGCACTTCGATTTCGTTTCCAATCTCCAGCGAATCAGCTGGGAGAGGCGTGAAGCGTGAAGCCGGACATTCGCTCCAAACAGGGAATGGAGCCACGGATGGCGCGGATTTTCGCGGATGATTTTTAGAGGCAGACATGAACTTTACAGGAGCAAACGGAGGAAAGGGAGGATCAGGTCTCTGTGATCTCTGTTGGCTCCTGTTCAAGAGATATTGATTCCGAACGACCTTCGCGTCCTTTGCGATCTTCTGTTCAAGATCGCATTTTACAGGGGATCACCAGGGGAGCGTCGCAAGCGGAGTTTACACTCCGCTTTTTTGTTGCCTTGATACCCCGCCATGTCTCGCCTGATTGCGATTGTTTCTCTTTGCACCCTGCTGGCGCTGGCGGCGCTGGGTGTTTTTTCCGCGATGTTTCGCTCCCAGGTTTCCCCGCTCGGATCTCTCCCGTTCGCGCTTCACGCCTCACGCCCTTCCACCGACTTTCCTTCGGGCTGGGGCATCAATGCTTTGCTTTCCATTTATGGAAAGGAAGGCCCAATGGCCGTCTGGCTAAAGACGCTCGATCGGGGGCGGCTTTCTTATCTTCGGGAACGGAGTCCTGGGAGCGCGGATCCCAAGAGCTGGAAAGAGGGGCGGATCGCCGCCTATCGGAAGCTGACCCAAGCCGGTTACCATGTCCTGGCTCTTTCTGAAACGCCCGGAGTGAAACCCGGGCATCCGTGGGATCAATTGCCCGAGGACTTGCTGGCTGTCTATAGGTCTTCCTATCATCTCAGCAGCCGATTGGCGGGGCTCGTCTCGATCTGGGAACTGCCCAATGAGCCGGATACGATGTATTGCCGCGATTTGCCGGATCGAGTCGTCGCCTACGGCAAGGCGGTCTATCTTGGGTTGCGCGACGGCGCGCGCGCGAAGGGATTCCAATCGCTTGGTTTTTCAAACCCCGCGTCTCAGCCGCCTGCCCCGGGCGTGCTGATGCCGGCTCTCGGCTGCTTTCCCGGCCCGTGGCTGGAGCGGGCGGCGGAGAACGGCTTGTTCGATTACACGGACGGTCTGAATGTGCATTTTTACGGGCATGCGCGGGATTTCCGGGGAGCCTTGCGGGCGCAGAAGGCGTTCGCCGCGCGGTGGGCAAGGGACCGGGAACTCCCCGTTTGGGTGACCGAGTGCGGGATTGATTCCGTGACGCACGATAACCTTTGGGGAGCCTACGGACGCGAGATCCAGCGACGATTTACGATTGAGACGGCGCAGGTGGCGCTCGACGAAAAGGTCGCCGCGTTCCTGCCCTTCGTCCTTACCTGGCCGGTGGAGGAGTGGTTTGCGCTCGTCCATTCCCCGGAGGCGCCCTACCCGGCCTGGACGGCCTATGTGGAGTTTACCCGGACCCACATGCTGCCGCCACAGCCGGTGCTTGCCTCTCCGAAAAATCCTTCCCGGATCGTGATCCAATGGCGGCCGGATTATGAAACCTGCATCCCCCAGAAGGTGAGCGGCAGTTATTGGTTCCGCGGCAGCGGACTGGCGCCGATGCCGATGAAGGCCCGGGTGATGGTTTACAATCTTTCTCCCGCGCCGGTCGTCGGCATCTTGAAAGCCGGGTTTTCGGAGAGCCTCAAGGTGGAGGAAGAGGGTCTGGGGCGCAAACTGACGATCCCGCCCTTTGGCCGGATCGAGGCGGCCATGACTTTGGCGCCTGCCCGGCCCGGGTATTCCCGCTCCGATATTCGCTTTCGCTTCGAGTCGGAAGAGGCGAACGCGGCCCCGTCGGTGGCTTTGATGGCGGTGGAGACCCGGCCCTCGCCGGAAATTCTGCCGCGCCGCACGGAGATTTCGGCGATCCGGCCGCAAGGGCGGGATTTCGAATGGATCTGGTCGCCGGAGCCTTTCGAATCGAGCCGTCCCTGCGGCCCATGGCTGGGAGTCAATGGCGTGACCGCGAGCGGAAAGGAAATGCCCGCCGCCGGCGCTTTGACGAAACCAAGCCGGTTCCTCGTGGAGAAGGAAACGGCCAATCCCCGCCAGCCGCCCATGGCCGTCACGAAAGTGAACGGTTTGCCGGGCGCCATGGACAGCTTCCTTCGCATGCGCCTTCCGCGCGGGGCCTCCACCGGCGACAGGGTGCGGGTGGATCTGGTCGATGATGCCGGACAGCGTTTCGCGGTGGCGGAGAACTTCGGCTTCAACCGCTTTCGGACCGATCCGAAGGAGGTTTTTTTCGCCTATCGCGACTTTCAGGTTTATGCCTGGGGCCGCTGCACGGAGCGCCCCGTTTTTCGACCGGAAGCCATCCGCGAGATCCAGCTCCGGTTTTATCCCGCCCGGTATCCTGCAAGATTCGTGCTGGGCCTGGATGTCCTGTCGCCCGGACCGTTTCGCGAAAACTGAAACGCAAAGCTTCTTTTTCTCTCCCGTCTCGAATTGGCCTTCTCTCAATAGGCCGTCTTCGGCGGGCGCACCACTTGAAGAATGGTATGCAGGACGATTTGGAGGTCGAGACCCAGCGACCAGCTTTCGATATATTCCAGGTCGCATTGCACGCGCTGTTGAATGTCGCTCGTCGAGCGGGCTTCGCCCCGGAAGCCGCGAGTCTGGGCCAGCCCGGTCACGCCGGGCCGGACGAAGGTGCGGATGTGATAGCTGTGGAACACTTTTGCGAACTGGGTGTTGTGTTCGAGCATGTGAGGTCGCGGACCGACGGCGCTCATGTCCCCGAGCAGGACATTCAGAAATTGGGGGATCTCGTCCAGGCTGGTTCGGCGCAGAAAGCGGCCGAAGCGGTAAATTCTCTCGTCTTCGGCCCTGGCCTGCATGGCGGGATCGTTGTTGCTTACCCGCATGGTGCGAAATTTGAAAATCTCGAAGGCGTGGTTCCGCATGCCGGCGCGCGCCTGCCGGTAAAAGAGCGGGCCGGGAGCCTGGAGACGTTGCGCGATCCAGACCGCCAGAGCCAGCGGCGGCAGGACAAACGCCACGGCGAAGCCGGCCAGAATGAGATCGAAGCAGCGTTTGAAGAATCGATTGCCGGGGTCCTGCAACGGCTCCTCGCGAAAAGTAATGAAATCCACCCCGAGGTGGCGATAGTATTGCAGGGGTCTTTCCAGATCCTCGGCGAGGGTGTTCAGGACCATCAGCCGGGCGCCCTGTGCTTCGGTCCATTCCATGAACCGGAGCATCCGTTCGAGCGACGGAGTGTCGAGGAGAATGACGGACTGGATGGACTGCATTTCAAGAATCGAAGGGAGGACCTCCGGGCTCCCCAGGATGGGAATATTGATTTTATCCTGGCCGGCGGCATCGGTGAGCAGGCCGGAGGTGTGAATGCCATATCGGGAAACACCTCGCAGCCAGCTCTCGAGCTGGCGCGCCCGCTTCAACGGCCCGACGAGCAGCGTATTGTGGCGCTGGGCTCCTCCGTAAAACCAGCGCGCCGCAAGCTGGGAAAACCGGCGGTGGAAGAGAAACAACGTGCCGAACAGGAGAACTCCAAAGAAGACGAGAAAGACACGGGAGATGGCGATATCCTTGGTCAGCACGAGATTCACCGCCAGAGCGGCAAAAACATACATCAGATCCCGAAAGGCTTCCCGCATGGCTCGCAGGAAATCGTTTTGGCCGATCGTGCCGAAGCGCGGGCCTTCCTCCCTTAAAGAGGCCAGAAGCAATCCCGTGATTGTGGCCAGATTGTAGAGAAAATAACGATCCATCGAATATTTATCCATATCCGTGTCCCGCAGCTGCATGGCCGCGAACGAGAGCCAGAACGCGAGCGTGAGAGCGCCGCATTTCGCGAACATCACGAAATTTTCCAGTCCCCGCGCTCGCCGGCTAATCATGGATAAGAGAAGGGTGAGACATTTGCTAACCGGAGTTGCTAGAATTGGACATTGATCCCGCTGCCGAGGAAATTCGAGTCGTAATTAAGCGACGTGACCTCCGACGTTCGCTGGGAGCGCGTGTATTGCAGATAGACGCTGCATCGCTCCTGCCAGAAAAGATAGCCGAGCCGGGCGGTGAAATAAATGTAGTTATTCGTGTGGGAATTGTTGCCTTGGTAGGCCAGCGCTTGATAGGTGCCGTTGAGTTTCAACTCGATCCGGCTGAAAAAAGTTTGCTCGAAACCCAGAGTTGCCGTGGTGTTTACGTAGGCTTGGCCGTTGCCGCTGCCGGAATTCGATACCCCCTGGGTGAAATCGAAGGTTAACCGGCTGGTCATGCTCAGCTCGTAGGTCGCCCCCAATGCAAACGTCGGACTGATGAAGTCGCTGTTGCCGGCGGGATTAGCCCCGCGGAACTGCGTGGCTTGAGCGCCAACCGAGCCGTCGAGCGTGAGCTTGCGCAGCGTGTCGTAGGTAAAGCCAAGGCGCACCCCCTGGAAGGGCTGCTCGCCGCCGCCTTCCACATAAGTGATGCCGGCCACCGGGCCCAGGGTCAATTGCAGCTTGGATCCGACCTCGTAACCCATCGCCGGAGAGACGCTCACCGTGGTATAGTCCACGAGCCGGGTGTAGTCCTGGTGAAGTCCGCTTAGGCGGAGCTGGAAAAACGTCTTGGGGGTGAGGGCGTAATTCGCGACGAGGCTGAGATGATAGGTGCGATACTCCTGCCGGCCAAGATCCGAGGCGCTCGGGGTGGAATCTTTCACATAGGTGAAAGCCGGCTCGAGCCGGAGGCGTGAGAAGGAATAGCGTCCCTGAAGGGCGAGGTCTTCGTTCACGGTATTCTGCGTGGTGTTGATCGCGAAATATTGAAACGAGGGCGTGTAACGCAAGAAAAAGTAATTTTCCACTTCGTCGAGTGGAATCAACATGCGGGGGCGGGGATAATTCCCGATGCCGACCTCGACGGTGGGGGAGACGGTCGTGATGTAGTCGGCAATACGGGGCGAGTTGTAACTGAAGATATTGTCGTTGTAGCCGAAATTCAGCCCGAGATCGAAGCGGATCTGCGCCGGGCCAATGCGCAGGCGCATGCCTTCCATGGCGAACCACGAGTCCGATCCGGAGAGGTCCGGCAAATGCCAGCCCGTGTCGGACGGAAGGCCGAGCGAGAGATCGGCCGCCGTGGGATCGATCGGCGCCGGAGGCAGCGGTTTCGGAGGATAGAGAGGGGGCGCGGGAGCCTCAGCTTCCCCCGGCGTCGAAGTCGAATCCGTCCAATCGGGTTCCTCAGGGAGCGAAGACCCTTCCTGAGCCCAGGCGGACAGCATGATCGAGCTGCAAATCAAGGTTGCCAGAAGCCACTTGGATTTGGAGGTGAAGGAGGAGCGAGGCGGGAGTTGCTTGCCCGCAGCGTGCAGAAGTTGCACAAGGGCTCGGTTACCTCAGTTGCACACCCATGTCGAAGCGGATGGTGCGTGCCTCCCCGGTTTCTTCGTCATGAAAGGTCCAGGGACCATTCATCAACCCATCCTTGTAGATTCCCTGGGAGTCCGGCTTCCCATTCTCGAAAAAGGACTTCCACTCGCCGATCGTCGATCCTTTCCGATAGTTGCCCTGCGATTGCACCTGGCCGTTTTCGTGCCAGTAGGTCCACCAGCCATCCTCGGCTCCGGACTTATAGGCTCCCGCCGATGACTTTTGGCCCTCCTCGGTGTATTCCGTCCACCAGCCGTCGCGTTGTCCGTTGAGAAGAAAACCGTCCAGCTCACGCTTGCCATTGTCGTAGAGGGAAAAGACCGGGCCCGTGTATCCTTCCTGCGTTCCTGGAACGAGGAAAAGGTCTTTCTCCTCGTCGTAATCGAGATCGTAGAGTTTCGCCGGCTTCTTTTCCTTTTCCGAGGCCGTGGATTCCGCGGCGCCTGGCGTGAGGGACGGCATGGGAGTCGATTGGCTGGCGGTGGCCGGCGGAGCGACCGTCGCGGAGGGAGGGGGGGATTTTGGCGGGGACGCATCAGGTGTCGCCATTGGCGCGGCGAGGCCGGCAGTCACGGTGAGCAGGTAGCTGAAAAAAAAATATTTCATGGTCAAGGATTCTCTCCGCCAAGAGAGACCCTTCTCGACTAGAAGTCGCGGGGTTTGGCGTCAATGATAAACGTTGCCATTTACTGGATGGAACGAATCCACCGGAGGAGGAGATGATCCGTCGAACCACCCTCCGCAGATCGACCGGCGGCTCAGGATTGGCCGCGGAAGTCTAATCGTCGTTGCGGGAGCGCCGTCGCAGTGTCAGCATTGCCGCCAGGATGGCGAACATGCCAGCCATGGCAATCTGCCCATGCGTAACGCTCGCCGAGCTGTTCATATCCAAAGCCAGGGCCGTATGGACTGCCAAATCCCTTTCCACGGCGGACGCGGGTTCCACCCAAAATATCATCACACTGAGCGCAACGGCGCTCAGCCACAGTTTCGAAGTTCTCATTTTCCCCCCCAGGATAACGGTTGAACGATGTTGAATCTAAATTGGCAATAAAGCAGGCGGCATGCCATCCCGCAATCTATTTGAGCTTGGATCGCAAGCCGATCAACAGGCCGCAAACGCAGTCGCGCGGCAGGGAGTTTTTTTTCAGAGGCAGGCCGCCGGAGCCGAGAGGGTGGGTTGAACAAGAGAGTTGAAACCGAGAAAGGGAACACAAGAGTCCCCGAGCTGGAATACCCGAATTCCGTGGGTGTCTCTCCCCCTCTTTTTCCATTCGTCGGGAAAATCCGGCGGCGACGGCCAATCTTAGCAAGGCTAAGTAGAGCCCAAGTATCCCCCTAGTCCAAATTCGGCATACGCCTTTCCTTATTTATAGGTTCCGCAGCATGAGTCGGTTACGACTTTGTTACCATGAATCTCTTGGTTGGCACGGACGCTGCTAATTAAGATGTTCAATATTGACCTGCATCCGCGCAGGCCAGCTTCATCGGGTGGGGACTTGATGAGGTGAGTTGTATGAATGCGGGAAAACTCAATAACAAAATGAAATCTAAACTTCTTTTTCTCTCTCTATTAGCTGCCGCGACAATTTCGAATATACATGCTGATAATCTCTTAACTTGGACTACCTTTGGCGAGACTGGCACGGAAACCAGTGTGGCTAGTGCAAGCAACTTGACAGGGGTAGAAGCCGCAAGTCTGGTGCTGGGAAGCGGAGTCAATCCTGCAAATAACGGGAATCGACTAGGTGGGAACCAGTGGTTCGATACAGGTGATACCAGTCCGACGACTTTGGCCAGCGCCATCGTTGCTAATGAGTATATTGAATTTACGTTGACCCCTTCAGCGGGCTTTTCGGTCTCGGTGACATCGTTTTCTTTTATTTGGGATGGCTCTCCCACGGGACCAAGCAGTTTGACCCTTCGTTCTTCTTTCGACTCTTATGCGGGAGACTTGGGAACAGCGACCGGTCAGAATGTTACGAAAACTTCAACGACGCTTAATCCCGTGACCTCTGGGAATTTTACGACCATTTCGATCTCTGGGCTAACGAATCTGACCTCTGCAGTTACGTTTCGACTTTATGGCTATGGAGCAACAGGCACAACAGGATCTGGAGGTTTTGATACAAATGCAAATACGGCCCCGAATGTGGTTTTGATTGGTTCGGTGACACCGACCACCGCGGTCCCCGAGCCGCATGAAGTGAGCATCGCGATCGCGGGCTTGCTCGGAGTGGTTATCCTCATTCGCCGCAAGGCTTCGCGAATGGCATAAGGCTGCCTCTCTGCTTTCCATTTGGAAAAGACCCGGCGATGATCGCCGGGTCTTTTTTATGCGCCCGTGGCAAGCGTTGACATGCCATCACTCATTGATGACGTGTTATCATGATTCGAACCCAGGTTCAATTCAGCGAGGAGCAGGATGAGGAGGTTTGGCGCATCGCCTCGGAGCGGAGCCTGACGCATGTTCTCATCCCGGCGAGCGGCAACGGCCCCGTAATTTTTCGTATGCTTCGCACCGGTCACCCTCTTTCCCCGGAACGCCCGAACCTCGCCGGCGAGGCTGATGAAGGATGCGGAGAGTCCGCCGTGGATGACTCGGGATGCAGCCTTGAGCCACGTGGCGGATTGCGTATTCCAAGGGGCATACGGCGTGGCCTATCCGATGGCGGTCTGGAGGATCGTGCCGGGAAAAACCGCGCACGCCCCCAGGAGGAGAGTCGGCGCGCTTGCGCAGGGCGGCGCGATCATCTATTGGTCCGGGCAGCAATGCGCATGAAATTTTCGACACTGCCCAGTCTGATTGCGATCCTGGCCCTTGCGGGCTGCGCCGACTACGATACGCGGCTTACCAGCAACAAGACGACCTATCTCGGCAGCGGCAGCGAGATCATCAGCCGCGGAAAGGCCTCGACGCTTGCGGATTCGAATTCCTATTGGGATGGCGATGGCGTCCCCGGCGCGCCGGCCGTCGTCATCAATCTTACGGAGCAGACGGCGTCGTTCTACAAGGGCGGCAAGCTCGTGGGCGTCTCGGCGATCTCCAGCGGACGCGAGGGGCATGAGACGCCGATCGGCAATTTCAAGATCATCGACAAGGACATAGACCACGCGTCGAACCTGTATGGAGATTACGTGGACGCGCAGGGGAAAGTCGTGAAGGCGAATATCGCCGTCAAGGTGGATCCCGTGCCGCCGGGCGCGCATTTCGACGGCGCGAAGATGCCGTATTTCATGCACTTCGCCTCGGGCGTGGGCATGCACCAGGGGTTCCTGCCCGGAGTGCCCGACTCCCACGGCTGCATTCGCATGCCGGAAGACATGGCGAAGATTTATTTCGCGAACGTCAGCAAGGGAACCCCCGTGACCGTCGTGCGATGAATATTGTGCGGGCAGGCGGCTTGCTCGTGCTCGCGGGCGTGATGGCGGGTTGCGCGACGGCGACGAAATCCACGCAACGTGCTTCTTCCTCGCGCAATTACAGCGAGGCGACGATGTTCCTCGGCGCGAACGGCCAGGTTATCACCGTGGCGTCCACGCGGGCGAAGGCGCGGGAGGCGGAGACGGAGGCTTACTGGCATGGAGACGGCGTGAAAGGCTCGGCGTCCATCACGATCGATCTCGGCGCGCAGAAGGCTTTTTTCTACAAGGGCGGCCAGCTCGTCGGCGAGACTCCGATTTGCAGCGGCAATACGACGCATCCGACGCCGCGCGGCAATTTCTCGGTGATCCAGAAGGACAGGGATCACCGCTCGAACCTCTACGGAAATTTCGTGGATGTCAGCGGAAACGTGCTCGTGGCCAATGTCGACGTCACGCGGGATCGGCCGCCGGAAGGCGGCGCCTTCCTTGGCGCGAGGATGCCGTTTTTTCTGCGCTTTCACGACGGCGCGGGCCTGCACGCAGGCTATCTCCCCGGCTTCCCCGATTCCCACGGCTGCGTGCGTCTGCCCGATCGCATGGCGGAGATTTTTTACGACAACGCATCCTACGGCACCCCGGTGCGCGTCGTGAACTGATCACGACAATTCGGGCGGCGTGATCTCGGGCGTGGATCACGCTGTGGGGGACGCCGCTCGCATCAAACGAGGAAATCGACCTGTCCGGTCGCGAGCCTGTATATGCCGCCCACGACCCGCACCCTGCCTTCCTCGACGAGCTTCGAAATGAGCGGCCTCGAGGCCTTCAGCTTCTCGACGTTGAGCATGACGTTGGCGCGGATGGCATTCTCCAGCAGATCGCCGGATTCCCGGTTTGCGGTCTTCACGGCGGGCTTGAGATGGTCAATGAGACCGGGGAGATGGCCGGGGAGTTTTTCGCCTTCGTTGAAAACTTTGATTGCGGCATCGACCGCGCCGCACTTTTCGTGGCCGAGCACGACGAGAAGCGGAGTTCCGAGCACGGCGGTGGTATATTCGAGGCTGGCAAGGCCTTCGTCGGAGACGAAATTTCCCGCCACGCGCACGACGAAAAGATCGCCGCGTGCGGCATCGAATGCGAACTCCGGCGCGATGCGCGAGTCGGCGCAGCTCAGGATGCCGGCGTAGGGATTCTGTCCACCGACGAGAGCCTCGCGCTCCGTCGCGAAATCGTGGCGCTTCATCGTGCCTTTGACGTAACGGGCATTTCCCTTGATGAGACGCTGCAGCGCAGGGCCGGCGGTGATGGCATTCCGAGGTTTCGGCGGCGGGCCTTTCGGAGCGGCGTGAAGGAGGGGAGCCAGAAATGCGGAGGCGACGCCCGCTCCCAGCAGGCCGAGGAAATTGCGGCGTGGAATCTGATCGGAGTGATGATCAGCCGAGGGATTTCCGCAAGCGTGGCACATGGTGGCAATTTCCGGGGGAGGGAGAGCGGGTAGAGGGAATCGAACCCTCCTGGCCTGCTTGGAAGGCAGGAACTTTACCACTAAGCTATACCCGCATGGCTGCGCGAACTATGCGTGCTTTGCGGGGATGAGTAAATCGCGAGTCACTCGAAACGCACCGCCCGCGCGGGGGGCACGCAGGCCGCGCGCCAGGCGGGAAGAAGCGCGGCGAATATGGCCGCGGGGATGATCCATAGCGGCGTCGAGAGCAATATCTCAGGCGGATAGCTGAGCTGGATCGTCCATCCGAAGAACGCTTTGTTCACGACCCATGTGAGCACCATCGCAAGGCACGCGCCGGATGCGATGCCCACGATGCCGGCCACCAGCCCGATCAGTCCCGCCTCGCAAAGAAACAATCCGACAACCTGCCCGCGCGATGCGCCGATCGCCCGCAGCACGCCGATTTCGCGTTCCCGTTCGGCGGCGAGAATGAGCAGCGAGAGCAGCACGCCAGTCACGGCGACGATGATTGAAATCACGCGCAGCACGAGTGTGACCGCGAAAGTCTGATCGAAAATGTCGAAGATTTTTGCCCGCAAAGCGCGATTTGAAAAAATGGAAAACTGCCCCTGCGCGGCAAACCGTGCGCGAAAGGCGTCGCCGATCGCCCCGGGGTTTGCCGATGAGTCCAGCGAGAGCGCGATCGACTCGGCGCCGACCGCATTCCAATGGCGTTCGAAATTTTCCTTCCGGATCATGATCATCCCATCGCTGCGCGCGTAGTCCTGGAACACGCCGGCGATGCGAAAAGCCGCCGGCCCGCGCGGCGTGCGCAGCTCGATCGACTCCCCGCGCCGCACGCCGAACCGGTTCGCGAACGGCTCGGAAACAATGACCGAGTCGCCCGCCGAAAAATCCTGATATTGCCGCGGCTTATCCCGGCCAAGGAAGCGCAGGGATTCGGGCCCGGCGCCGTCCACCACGGCCATTTCCACCGAGTCGCCGCGAAAGAAAACCGCCGTGTCCGCGCGCATCGCGAGATGTGTGACGCCAGCTTGTCCGGCGAGCCAGGATTCGGCTTCGGCGGGCAGTGTCGCTCCCGAGTCGTGTTCGGCGGGACTGATGAACAAATCGTCCACGAGCGTCGCATCGATCCAATCGTCCACGCTGGTTCGGAACGAATGAATCATCACGGAAATGCTGACCGTCATGGCGATCGCCGCCGCCAGTGCCGCGACGGTGACCGCATTTCGGTGAATGGCTCGCGACAGGTTTGCCGCCGCGAGACCGAGGAAGCGCGGACCTCCGTGGCACATGCGGGAGCACGCGCGAATCGTGACGGGCACGAGCAAGGAAAAACCGCCCAGCACGCAAAGCGCGCTCGTGAAGCCCAGTGCCGGCAGGTGAAAGCGCAGCGTCGCCCAGCCGATGCAGGCCGCGGCGGCGAGCAGCCCGCTGCCGATCGCGATGCATTTTTGAGAAAGTTTCGGGGATTGTTCCATCGCGGAGCCGGGATGCAACGCTTGCGCGGGCTTGGTGCGCGCCGCCTCGCTGGCGGGGATCCAGCTGGCAAGCAACGCCGTTCCGAGGCCGACGGCAAATGCTTCGGCGAATTGCCAGGGCGAAAGATACAGGCGCTCGACGCTGGTGAGGATGTAGAGCGAGCGGATGGTCTGCGTGAGCGGGGCGGAGACTGCGGCGGCGAGGGGAAGCGCGAGGACAGCGCCGACGATCGAGCCGGCAATTCCGGACAGCGCCGCCTCGCCGACGAAGAGCAGGCGGACCTCCGCGCGGCTTGCACCCAGGGCGCGCAGGATGCCGATCTCGGTGCGTCGCCGCACGACCGAGGCGGAGATCGTATTGTAAATCAGGAACGCGCCCACGAGCACCGAGACGAGGCTGAGCGCGGTGAGATTGAGCTGAAAGGCGCCGAGCATGGATTCGATCTGTCCGCCGCGATTGGATGGCGATGAGACTTCGGCATCCGCGGGGACGAGCTTGCGAATCGCCTCGCGAACCGCGTCGAGTTTTTCGGGCGCGACGAGCAGCAGAATCGTGGTGAGGCTGCCTTGCCGGTGGAGAAGTTCCTGCGCCCAGCCGATGTCCATCGCCGCGATGCGCGGGTCTCCGGCCGCGGTGGCGGGTTCGATGGCAAACATGGGGCGCAATTCCCGGAGCGATCCCCCCGCTTGCACGCGAATCGGATAGCCGACTTTCGGCAGCACGCGATCCGCGTAATCGCGGGAGATCGCGATGGCGGCCGGCTCTCTCAGCCAGGTCTCGAGGTCGATTTTGGCGCGATCCGCGCCGAGCAATGCAAACGTGCGCAGCTGCGCGCCGCTGAAGGGATCGATGCCGATGATCCGCAGGTATTCCTCCGGATGTTCCGGCAGGGTGACCACGCCTTCGACGAGCGGAGTGGCCGAGCGGACGCCATCGAGTCGCGCGATTTTCGGAAACGACCGTTCGTCCAGATCTCCCCGCACTTCGAGGTTTGCGCGGCCGGCGACCAGCTCGATTCCGGCGCGGAAGCTTTCGTTGGCGCTGCGGTTCGCGATCTGGATCGCCAGGAAAACGGCCACGCCGAGGGCGATGCCGAGCACATTGAGCAGGACCAGCAGCGGATGGCGCGCGAGGGCGCGCAGGCCTTGGCGCAGGAAGAGGATCGGAAAGTGCCGCGTGATCACGGCGGGAGATTAATGCCTCGCGGCGGCGCGCTGCAGCAGGCGCTGAAGGCGCCCGATGGCGGCTTCATCCTCGATCTTCGCATCCTCGCAATTGGTGACGTAGAACGTGTCCATCGCGACATCAATCTCGGTGGTGATGCGCGACGTCTGGATCGAGATGCCGGCGTTGCCGAGCGCGCGGAGCAGGCTGTAGAGGAGCCCGAGGCGGTCGGGCGTCTGAATTTCGACGATCGTGTAAAGCGGGTGCGCGGTGTTGTCCACGACGGTGCGGGAGGGCAGCTCGGCATCCTGCGAGAGCCGGTAGGAGCGCAGGCGGCTCGGCTCGCCGATGAGCGGCATGAAGTCGTATTCCTCGACGCGCAGGGATTCGAGCAGGCGGCTCTCGATGCGCTGCTGGTCGCGCACGTTGGTGACCGGCTTGAGCTGCGAGTCGCAGACGCGAAAAATATCGAGCGCGAGATTGTCGCCGCGCGTGAAGATATCCGCGCTGAGAATGTTGACGTTCGCGGAGAGGAATGCGCCGGCGATGCGCTCCAGAAGCCGCTCCCGGTCCCAGCCGCAGACCCAGACCTCGGAGTGGCCCATCTCGGGCCGCTCGATCCAGGCGAAGACAGGTGCGAGCTCGAACCCGCGCTCGTGCCGCCGCTCGAAAAAGGCGCGGAAAAGTTGCAGGTGGCCGACGATGCGGTCGGCGTCGTAGGCGTGGAAATAGCGCTCGGGCATGAACGCGAAATGCGCCTCGATTTCTTCGCTGAAATCCTTCGGCAGCAGCTCGCGCACGGCCTCCTGCAGGGAGTCGCGGTCCCGCCGCCGCTCCTCGATCCAGCGGGGGCCGGCCTCGAGGTATTCCACGGTTTTGCGATAGAGGCTCCAGACGAGCGACTCCTTCCAGTCGGACCAGTTTTTGTCGCTCGTGCCCATGCCGTCGGCGAGCGTGAGCAGCATGAGCGCATCGAGATTCGGGCGGCTTTTCACGATGGCCGCGAATTCCGCCGTGGTGGCGGGATCGTCGAGGTTTCGCGTCTGCGCGGTGTGCGACAACGTGTAGTGCGCATCGACGAGCAGGACGAGCATGCGGCGTCGCTCGGGCGAGAGCTGGATGCGTCGTGCGACCTTGTGCGCGAGGAGGGCGCTTTGTTCCTCGTGGTGGCGTGAGTTTGCGGCCTTGCCCACGTCGTGCAGAAGCACGGCGAGGTAGAGCATGGCGGGGTCTTCGAGCTTCTGAAACAATGTGCGGTAACCGGCGAAGCGGGACTCTTCCGCGAAAAGAAGGGCGTCGAGTTTCTCGATGCAGACGAGGGTGTGCTCGTCGGTGGTGTAGCGGTGAAAAAACTCGTGCTGCACGAGGCAGGTCAACGCGCCGAACTCGGGCAGATAGCGGCCGAGCACGCCGAGGTCGTGCATGGCGCGCAGGATGCGGCCGACCTCGCCTTTGTGCGAAAGGATATCGAGGAAAGTTTCCCGGCTGACGCGGGCGTATTGGAAGGTGCGGTCGATGAGCCGCACGCGCCGGCGAATGAGATCCTGCAGTTCGGGACTGAGGTTGAGTTTACGCGCCTGCGCGTGTTGGAAAACGCGGAGGAGCCGAAAATAGTCCTCGTTGAAAACCTCGCGGGAGAGCGGGAAAATCTGTCCGTCCTTCGCCTGAAATCCGTCGAATTTCACCGCCTTTGATTTGCCGCCGATGAGTGAGAGCAGGCCTTTTTTCGGCGGGGGGGCGATGGAGAGATCGAGGCGGCTGAGCGCGGCGCTGGTGATCTGCCGGATCTCGCGCGTGTGGCTGTAGTAATCGCGCATGAAAGCCTCGCAGCGGCGCAGGATGTGCTTCTGCGGATAATGGAAGGCGGTGGCGACGCGGCCCTGGAGCTGGAGCGTGAGGCCGTCGAGGGCGCGGCCGTTGAGATAGTGCATCTCGGTGCGGACGCGCAGCAGGAAGTCGTAGGCTTTCTCGAGGGCGTGCCGCTCGGATGTGCGCAGGATTTTTTTCTCGACGAGTTTCGCCGTCGTGTTGACGCGCTTGGCGACGTTGGCGATCCAAAGCAGGTTCTGATAATCGCGCAGGCCGCCGATGCCGTTTTTCACGTTCGGCTCCTGCATGAAAAGCGTGCCGCCAAATTTCTCGTGGCTCTCGGCCTGGCTGACGATGCGCCACTTGATGTAGGCGTCTTCGCGGCCCGTGATGCAATCACGCTCGAAGCGTCCCTTGAACTCGTTGAAGAGCTCGCGGTCGCCGAGCAGGAAGCGGCATTCGAGCATCGAGGTCTTCGTGATCATGTCGTCGTTCGCGGCCTTCACGGCCTGCGCGACGGAGCGCGTGGAGTGTCCGACTTTGAAGCCGAGATCCCACAGGCCGGTGAGCGTCTGGCGGATGATGTCTTCGAGCTGCGCGCTGGGTTTGCCGCGGTCGATGAGGAACATGATGTCCACGTCGCTGAAGGGATTCATCTCGCGCCGGCCATACCCGCCGAACGCTGCGACTACGACGCGGTCGATGCCGTTTTTCCCGGCGACGTTCGCGGAGACGCTTTCGAAGAGCTCGCGGAAAACAATGTCGATGAGGTCGGCGCGCTGGCGCGCGATCTCGCGGCCGCCGCCGCCGGCGTTGTGCCAGAGGCGCAGGCGGTGCTCCTCGAGCTTGAGGAAGCGCTTGAAGATGGGCAGCCAGTCCTCGCCGCGCTTGCGCGTGCGCTCGGCGAGCTTGCGGGCGGCTTCGGCGAGCACGCGTTCCTTGTAAAGTGGGACCATGGATGCGCCCGGTTGGTAAACCCTCATCAGTGCGCCTCGCTCCTGTCGTGCAGCACGATCTCGACGCGGCGGTTGGGGGCTTCTTTATCGGCGTCGAAGGGCTCCGTGGCGGGAACGATCAGTTGCGTGCTCCCGTATCCGCCGGTGACGATGCGGGATTCGTCGATGTGCATTTCCTGCACGAGCCAGGATTTCACGGCATCGGCGCGCTGCTGGCTGAGTTGCAAATTGTATTCCGCCGAGCCGGAGGAATCGCTGTGGCCCTCGATGGAGAAAATGAGCTGGGGATTGCGTTGAATGATGACGCCGAGCTTCCGGAGGCTGTCCACAGCCTGCGGCTGGAGCTGGTAGCTGTCGTAGGCGTAGAGCACGTCGGAATCCATCTTGATGGGTGCGGTTTCCTTGGTGAGCGGGCCGGTCTCGGCGAGCAGATCGTCGAGGTTGCTGAAACCGGGAGTGTCCGCCCCGGAGAGGGGGCCTTGTTTTGCGGGAGAGCCGCCGGAGTCGATGTCGGGCCTGGCCAGATCGAGCAGGGGCTTGCCGTTGATGCCGGGTTTCTCGGCGAGCAATTCGGTGCGCACTTGATCGAGTTCTTTCGAGACGGATTTTACGCCGCCATTTTCGGCGTCCTGCACCGTCCGCGCGTAGCTCGTGGCCTCGACTTTTGGCTTTTCCGCGAGCATCGGATTGTCGATTTTCGGGGCGGCGGGCGCGCTTTTGTTTTCCGCCATCATGGCCGAAAACGAGGGCTTGTCCTTTGGCAGATTTACGGCCTGGGGCACGGCGGCGGCCTGTTTTTTCTCGGCGACCTGCGGCTCGAGAATTTTCGGATCGAGCGTGACGCGCTGCAGCTTGAAAGTGGGCGGAGCGACCTTCGTCAATGCGTCCTCGGAAAAGAGCGGAAAGTTTTGATGGCCGAGCCAGATGAACAGCAGGACGTGGATCAGAATCGAGACGATCAACGCGGGCATGAACCAGCGGGCGAACGCCGTTGGCTGGTCGTCGAGCAAATCGTAGTCGTCCAGGCCGTAATCCATCACCACAAGCCTCGCAAGCTATCGGTGCGCGGACGAAATTCAATGCTGGAAAACCGGGACGTTCGCTGCTTGGTTGCCTCTCCCGTGAAAAGGCTCCTCGCATATTTTGCTTCGCTCTGGCGGCGTCTGTTGGAACTCCGCGACACGCCCCATGCGATCGCCGGCGGCGTGGCCATCGGTGTATTTTACGGCTTCATGCCGCTCTTCGGCGTCAAGACGCTGCTCTCGCTCGTCACCGCATGGCTGGCGCGTTGCAGCAAGATCGCGGCCGTCATTGCCGTGAGCCTGCACGATGTCGCGCTGCCTTTCGTGCCCTTTATGCTACGCATCCAATACGACATCGGATTTTGGTTGCTGAGCAACCCGCATCATCTGCCGCCGAAAGTCGTGCTGCACCACACGAAGCTGGCCGAGATGTTGCAATGGACGACGTTTCTCAAAGTCGGCTTTCCCCTGCTGGTCGGCTCGTTCGTGGTCGCGCTGCCCGCTGCGGTAGTCGCCTACATGATGGCATATTCCATCATGCGCAGGCGGCATTTGCGCCCGCTTCATCCGTCGTCCTGAGCGATTCTTTCTTCGAGTTGGTAAATTGGGTTTGACGGCTGGAAGCTTCATATCGATACAGCAGCGGTGACGCGCCTCGGAAATTGGTTGGGAATGGGTGGTTTTGCATTCCTTTGCATGGCGGCGGCGGACCGCGCGGTGGCGGAGGATCTCATTTTCAAAAACGGCCAGAAAATGCACGGCGCGCGGGTAATCACCCGCTCGGCCGACTCCATCTCCATCCAGGTCGCGAACGGGGTTATCCGATATCCGCTTTCTTCGATAGAGAGCATCAATGGCGAATCTCTGGACGCCTTCGCAGCTTCGACGTCCGCGGCGCAACAATCCCCGGCCGCGACACACATGCCCTCCGCATCGTCCCTTCCAAATAAGCCGGCCGCTCCGGCTCCCGCCTCGGCGCGCGTCGAGACGGCCGCCGCATCGAATGCGCCCGACGGCTGGAACTTCGACATCTTCCTGCTCGGCTTTCTCGTCGTGGCCGGTCTTTGGATGCGCGGCCTGCACGACATGCAGCGCGATCTTTACGAGCGCCGCGTCGAGCCGCGGTATTGGGTGATGGCCGGGCTGCTGCTGCCGATCGCGGGCGCGGTCGCATATTTCTCCATGCTTTTCGCGAGGCGGAAACTCCACGAAGCGAAACTCGCCCGGGCGACGAAAATCAAAGCGGTCCCCGCCGCCGCTCCGCTGACCACCAGCGGGGTGCAGAGCGGGACGGGGCTGCCATTTCCCTTCACGACTCCGAAGTTCGACCCCGCCGAGCATGTGGCGCGCAAGGGCGCCACGCGCAAAGGGCTCACGTTTCTCGACACCGACCGGAAATCCATCGCGCTGAAAGGC
>JAATET010000026.1 GCA_015655545.1 Chthoniobacterales bacterium
AGTTCCGAGGCGTTTCGCATTCGCGCCGGGGCCGGGCACGGCCGCGGACGCGGCGCCACCCTTCGCGCCGATCCCGCCATCCCCTCCCTTGCCTCCACCGGCGGCCACGCCGCCGCCGTTGCCGCCATTTCCCCCCGCACCCCCGGTGGCGCCCACCGACGTCGTCCCCGATTGCGTCGTCGTAATGGTGGCCGTGCTCGCGGCGTCGCCACCCGTCGCCCCGGCGGCGCCGTGGCCGCCGTTGTGGCCCGCACCCACGGCCGAGCCGCCGCTCCCTCCCGTGCCACCGGCACCGGCCGACGCGCTGACCGAATTCGAGCCGTCACCGCCGGTCACCGAGGCGGTCGCATTCCCACCCGGGCCGCCCGGGGTTCCGTCTGCTCCGGATGCCGGGCCGCCGCTCGTGCCGGCCGTTCCGGCGGCACCGGTCTGGATGTCATCGGCGCCCGAGGCGAGCGGAATCAAAAAAAGGAACCCGATCCACGCTGCGGCACGCGCCCAACGCGGACGGGACGAGATGAGGGACCCGGTTTCCATAATGCGATATTTGGTTATCGGCGCCGGAACGAGCTTTCGCCTGATCCGATCCTCCTCCCGCCACATTTACAAGTAAAGGGCATTATCTGGAAGCTATCCCTCTGCAAGGAATGCGGAATCCACTCGACCTCTCCGGGCGCTTGGCACTTTGATCGGAGGTTTTCATGCGACCGCTTCCCGGATTCCGAGATTTCTATCCCGAAGACTGCGCCCGCCGCGGCTACCTGCTCGACGGCTGGCGCCGCGTCGCGCGCCGCTATGGCTTCGTCGAGATGGACGGCCCCGTGCTCGAGTCCATGGAGCTCTACGCGAAGAAAAACGAAAGCGGCGCGGAAATCCTCGGCCAGCTCTACCAATTCACCGACCGCGGCGAACGCGACGTCGCGATGCGTCCGGAAATGACGCCCACCCTCGCCCGCATGGTTATCGCGAAGGAGCGCGCCTACCGCAAGCCGCTCAAGTGGTTCAGCACCGCGAATTTCTTTCGCTACGAGCGGCAGCAAAAAGGGCGGCTGCGCGAGTTCATCCAATTCAACGCCGACCTCATCGGCGACGGCTCGACCGCCGCGGACGCCGAAGCCATCTGCCTCGTCATCGATCTGCTGCGCGAGTTCGGATTCACGAAGGACGATTTCGTCATTCGCCTGAGCGACCGCAAAGCCTGGCTCGATTTCCTCGGCGCGCGCGCAGTCGCCGACACGAAAACCGTGCTCGCGATCATCGACAAAATCGAGCGCGAGCCCGAGGAATCGCTGAACGCGAAGCTCTCCCCGCACGGCCTCACCGTCGCGGAGCTGCGCGAGTTCATCGCCGCCGGCAGCCCGGAATATTTCGCCCCGCTGCTCGAGCAGTTCGAGGCGCGCGGCCTGCGCGACTTCGTCGAGATCGACCTCTCCATCGTGCGCGGCCTCGCCTACTACACCGGCCTGGTTTTCGAAGCGTTCGACCGCGGCAAATCCATGCGCGCCCTCGCCGGAGGAGGCCGCTACGACGACCTTCTCGCGGATCTGAGCGACGGCACGGTGAATTTGCCCGCGATCGGCTTTGGCGTCGGCGACGTCGTGCTGGGAAATCTGATCGAGGAAACGCCGCACGCGTTCGCGAAAATGGCCGCCGCCCTCGCCGCTTCCCCATCCGCGGAAATCTACGTCGTCATCGCCGACGACTCCCGCCGCCGCGAGGCGCTCTCGCTCGTGCAGGCGCTGCGCGACGCCGGCTGGCGCACCGATTTCCCGCTCGATTCCGTAAAAGTCGGCAAACAATTCCAGACGGCCGAACAGCTTGGCGCGCGCTTCGCCATCGTGGTCGGAAATGAATGGCCGATCGTGAAAGCCAAGACTCTCGCCACGCGCGCGGAGGCCACCCTGGCGCAGGACGCACTTGCCGGGTGGCTGGCCAAGAACAAGGATTGCCAGCAGACCGACTCTTCCTCTTAATCTTCCGCTTCCTCTTCCTCGAAGAGTTTCAAAGGAAGATAAAGAGGAAGGGGAAAAGGAAGATTGTTTATGAAGTATCGCACCCACCATTGCGGCGCCCTGCGCCCGTCCGACGCCGGCTCCGAAGTCACGCTGAGCGGCTGGGTCGATTCGCGCCGCGACCACGGCGGCGTGATTTTCATCGATTTGCGCGATCGCGAAGGCATCACGCAGATCGTCTTTCGTCCGGAAGAATATCCCGCCGTCGCCGGGCAATCCCACGGCCTGCGCAGCGAGGACGTCATCACGGTCACTGGCAAAGTCGCCCCGCGTCTCGAAGGCACGACCAACTCGAAACTCGAAACCGGCGGCATCGAAATCATCGCCACCCAGCTCACCGTCCTGAACAAGTCGGACGTGCTGCCGTTCCAGCTCGACGCCAAGGTTGCCAACGAAGACCTGCGCCTCGAATATCGCTATCTCGACCTGCGCCGCCCGCAAATGGCCCGCAACCTCCGCCTGCGCCATCGCGTGACCAAGGCCACGCGGGATTACTTCGACGAACAAGGATTTCTCGAAGTCGAAACGCCCATCCTGTCGAACCCGACCCCGGAAGGCGCCCGCGATTTTCTCGTCCCCGCCCGGCTTACGCCCGGCTCCTTCTACGCGCTCCCACAGGCTCCGCAGCAATACAAGCAACTGCTCCAGGTCGCAGGCGTGGAGAAATATTTCCAGATCGCCCGCTGCTTCCGCGACGAAGACTTGCGCGCCGAGCGCCAGCTCGAGTTCACGCAGGTCGACGTCGAGGCATCATTCACCACCGAGCTGGAAATCCAAACGCTCGTCGAGGGCCTGCTCGCCCGTATTTTCCGCGAATCGAAAGGCATCGAGATCCCGACGCCGTTTCCACGCATGCCGTATCGGGAAGCGATGGACCGCTTCGGCTCCGACAAGCCCGACACGCGTTTCGGCCTCGAAATCGTCGAGCTGAGCGACATTTTCGCGGCGTCGGAATTCAAGGTCTTCCGCTCCGTGCTCGATGGCGGCGGCGTGATCCGCGCACTGAACGCCAAAGGCGCGGCCGAGAAATTCTCCAAGGAGCAGCTGAAAAAATGGGAGGAGTGGGCCAAGACCGAACTCGGCGCCAAAGGCCTGGCCTACATCAAGACGAGCCCGACCGGCGAATGGGAGAGCCCGATCGTCAAATTCTTCTCCGAAGCCGAAAAAAACGCTCTCGCGGAACGCCTGAACCTCGAGACCGGCGACGTGCTTTTCTTCGGCGCCGATCAATGGCAGGGCGTCTGCGACGTGCTCGGCCGCGTGCGCCTGCGCTGCGCGGAACTGCTCGGCCTCACCGAGGGCAGCGGCGCGCTGAACTTCCTGTGGGTCGTCGATTTCCCGCTCCTCGCCTTTGCCGCCGAGGAAAATAAATGGGTCGCGGTGCACCACCCTTTCACCCGCCCGAAAGCCGAAGACCTCTCGCTGCTCGATGCGGGCGAATTCGCCAAAGTGCGCGCCGTCGCCTACGACGTCGTGCTCAATGGCGTGGAGCTCGGGGGCGGCTCGATCCGCATCCACGAGCGCGAGCTCCAGGCCCGCATGTTCGAGGCTCTCGGCATCGGCGCCGAAGAGCAGCAGGAAAAATTCGGCCATTTGCTGCGCGCCTTTTCCTTCGGTGCGCCACCGCACGGCGGTCTCGCCCTCGGCATGGACCGCATCATCATGCTCATCGCCGGCACGGATTCCATCCGCGACGTGATCGCATTTCCGAAAAACAATCGCGGCCAGGATCTGCTCACGCATTCGCCCGTCACGGTCGATTTCAAGCAGCTCCGCGAGCTGCATATTCAGTCCACCGCGAAAAAAGGCTGATTCCCATGAAGCCGCGCGAACTTCCGGGCCTGACGGTCACGGTCACGGAAGTCATCCATGCGGCGGATCTCGAGGGCCCGCCGGACAAGCCGCATGTGTTTGTCTATTTCATCACGATTGCGAACGACTCCATCGAGACCGTGACCATCAAAGGCCGCAAATGGGTCGTGCGCGAGGCGAATGGCGAGACGCTCGCCGTGGAAGGCGACGGCGTGGTCGGCAAGTTTCCCCGCCTCGAGCCCGGCGAGGAATTCCGATACAACAGCTCCCACGCCGTCGGATACGATGCCGTCGCGGAAGGCGCCTACCTGGGCCTGACCGACGACGACAAAGCGGTTTTTACGCGCATCCCGAAATTCACGCTGACTGTTCCGTAGCTCGCTCGTCCGGCAGAGCAACGGGGACGAATTGATACCATTGGTGCGGCGTGTTTGCGATCTCCTCGAAGAGAGAGGCTGCGACCGCGCGCGTGGCGGCTTCGACGCAGGCATCTCGATCGCCGGGAAAGCGGCGGGGCCAGACGCCCGGCTTCGAGACAATGCGGTAGAATCCATCTTCCCGGCGCGCGATCGTCACCGGAATTACCGGACAATCCGCCAGCCACGCCAGCAGCGCCGGCGAGGAGGAAAAGGCGATCCTGCCGTTTGCCAGATCGATCGGCACGGTCGGCCCGCCCGCGGGACGATCCGCCAGCATGGCCGCGAAACCGCCGGCGCTCAGGGTTTGCACGACGCGCAGCGACGAAAACGCATCCGGACCGATCTCGATCGTCTCCGCGCCCCAGCGGCGGCGAAAATTCGCACGCCACTCGGTCAATTCGCTCGTGTGCTCGGAGAGCGTAACCACCGTCGCGGGATAGCCCATGCGTCCGAGCAAGAGGGCGCCGAATTCAAAAAAACCGAAATGCCCCGTGGCCAGAATGGCTCCGCGGCCGCGGGTCCGCGCCTCCTCCAGATATTCGGAGCCTAGAGACTCGACGCACCATTCCGCAGCCTCGCCGGGGTCCATGTTTCCCACGGCGACGTAATCGGCAATCGTCGCGCCGAAGGCGGTGAAAACCTTCACCGCGTCGCGACTGCTCACCGGTTCTCGCGTGAGCAGCTCGAGGTTTTTTCGCACCGTCTCGCGCACGCCATGCTGCGTGACGGCATAGCACCACGCGACCGATCGAGCGACGAAACCGTAAAATCCCCGGCCCAGAAATCGAAACAAGCGCGACGTAAATTCAAAAATCGCCGGCGTGTAGATGAGCTTGAAAAAAAACCGCTCGTTGTGAGGTTTCGACGTCATTGGAACGTGCCGAATTCCGGAATCACGCACGCATAGCCGGCCCCGGCGAGCTGCCCGAGGAGGAGCGCCAAGGTTTCGACGCGGCCCGGCGCGCCGCCTTCGTGCAGAACGAGGATCGCGCCTGGCCGAACGCCGCGCATCAAGCGCTCCACGACGGCCCCGCCCCGCCCGGACAATCCATCCAGCCCGCTGGCGCTCCACCCGATGAGCCGCTGAGCGCCCAGGGCGCGATGAACGAATGGGTTCGTCATGCCCACCGGCGACCGGAAGATCGCCGGCGGCGCTCCCGTGGCGGCCGAGATGGCAGCGGAGCCTTGCTCGATTTCGCGCCGCGTCGCCCGCGGACCGAGCGCCCAGAAAAATGCCGAGGGATGCGAATAGGTGTGGTTGCCGATTTGGTGGCCTTCCCGATGCGCCCGCCAGACGAGATCGCGATGCGCATCCACGTTTTTTCCGATCACGAAAAATGTCGCCCTGGCCTGATGCCGGCTCAGCAGCTCGAGAATCGCGGGAGTGTCACGCGCATTCGGCCCATCGTCGATGGTGAGCCACACTTCCTTGCGCGCGGTCTTGAAGCTCGTCGCGATCGGGCCGAACCACGTGCAATTCCGGCGCAGCGTGGGATAGAGCACGAGCGCATGCGCCGCGGCCCCGGCGAAGAAAAGGGCCCGCTTGCTCACGGGCGACTCCTCCGGCGCAGGGCAAGCAGACGCGGCAGTCGGATCAGCATTCCGAAAAACAAGCGCGTGTGCGCGCCGATGAGCAGCAGATTGTCCCGCAGGTAGCGAAAATGCGTGGTGCCGCCGGCCTCCCGCGGCGGGTAGCAGACCGGAACGCGGATGTTGATTGGACGCACGCCCCGCCAGTAAAGCCGCACGGCCAGCTCCGTGTCGAAATCGAATCTTCGCGCGGTGCGGATGGATTCGAGGATCTCGACGGAAGCCGCGATGGGATAGACGCGAAAACCGAAAAGCGAATCGTGGATGCCGCCCCAAAGCGTCGCGAGATTCGCCCACCAGTTGCCGACCCGGCGCCCTTTCACGCGTTCCGCCGGGGCATCGGCGGCGAAAATTGGTTCGCCGAGAATCATCGCGCCGGGCTCCTGCATCGATCGCCGGAGAAATGGCGCGACCGCCGCCGCGCTGTGCTGCCCGTCGGCATCCATCACGAGCGCGTGCGTGAAGCCCGCCGCCAGCGCCTCCTTCATTCCGGAAAGGACGGCGCCGCCCTTTCCGCGGTTTTCCGGAAGAACGATGCGGC
This sequence comes from Chthoniobacterales bacterium, assembly GCA_015655545.1. Taxonomy (GTDB): domain Bacteria; phylum Verrucomicrobiota; class Verrucomicrobiia; order Chthoniobacterales; family JAATET01; genus JAATET01. Next base: position 6,375 of record JAATET010000026.1, read on the forward strand.
GGATTTGCGGATTATTTTGCGCCAGCGCATCAAGCTCCCGCTCGCTGCCATCCGTGCTCGCATCGATGACGATCCAGACGGGCAGCCACTGCTTCGAGACCTCTTCGGCCACGCGAACGAGCATCGGCCCGCTATTGTAGCTGGGCAGCAGGACGAGGTGCGTGGAACTCGGCTCGACCATCAGTGGCGCAGGCGAACGCCATCATCGGTATTCGCGAGGCGAGCCCGGAAATACGTCTCGAGCCGCGTGGAGAGCTCCTTCGCGGATTCGCCGGGGCGGGCGTAAAAAACTTCGCCGAGACGAATGGTCATTTCGACCGGAATGCGCGCCACGGCCACGAGACTCGTTTCCTTGCCAAGATAAACGCCGCCGCGCTCGATGAATACCGTCTGGATCGGCGCCCCCGTGAGGACGGCGGTGAGCGCGAACCCGCTTTTGAACGTGTTCACTCCGCGCGCGTCGGCGCGAGTGCGCGTGCCTTCCGGGAAAATGAGCAAGTTATCGCCCGCGGCCAGCTTGGCCTGGCATTGGCGGATAACGCCGGATCCGCGGTCATTCGTGATGTAGCCGGCGAGCCATGCCGCGCCGCCGAGGCAGGGATTGTATTTCAATCCCGCGCGCATGATGCAGACAGAGCGCGGAACCATCGTCATTAAAAAAATGGCGTCGAGAATACCGGGGTGGTTTGGCGCGACGATCGCGCCGCTCAGGTGCCGGAGGGCGTCGCAATTCTCAAATCGGACACGAAACATTCCGGACCAATGGAGCCACCGGGTGAAGAATTTATAAAGCGCCGGCAGAATCCGCCGCCCGGCCTGCAGCGAGCGCGAACGGCCAAGCGTGAGGCGAAGAACCGGCGCGGCGACGGAGATGGAAAATCCGATAAGGAAAAACAACCCGACACTGACGATTTGCAAAACGTAGTTCCATGCATCCCGCCATCGGAGGGCGGCACGCGCACCGAGCGAGGCGGTCAACTCATCGCGGGCGGGGGTCTCGACATTCACGATGGGCATGGGAGTGATTTGGAACATGCCGCACGCGGCGGCGAATTTCGAGCGGGGATTTTCTGCTTGCCGCCGGGGATCGGATTTGGCGCGGTCAATGGCCGTCTCCTCCATGTTTAAGCGCTGGCTCCTCATTTTGCTGCAGACCGGCGTGACCGTGGGCCTGCTGGCGTTCTTTTTTCGCGATTCGGAATTTCGACACGATGTCCTGCACGCCGTGCGAAATTCCGATGTCCGCTGGCTCGCGGCCGGCGTGCTGATCGCCGGGATCGAGAATCTTCTCGGCGTGGTTCGCTGGCGGATTTTTCTGCGCGGACTGGGAATGTCGATCCCGTTCTGGAAAAGCGCGCAAGTCTGCCTGGTGGCATTGTTTTGCAATACCTTCATGCTCGGCGCAGTGGGCGGGGATCTGGTGCGCGCCGCTTATCTGGTGCGGCAGGGATTCGGCAAAACGGAATCGCTTCTGTCCGTGGTGATCGATCGCGTGAGCGGGCTGGGAGCCTTGATCGTTTACACGCTCGTGCTCACCGCCTGGAACCACGAATGGCTCCTGCAAAGCCGCCTGGTGGTGAAGCTTTTTGCCTTCGTGATCCTCTATCAATTTTGCGCGCTCGTGTTGATCGCGGCCTCACTCGTTTGCGTGGCGCGCGGCATGACGGAGCGTCTTCCCAAGTGGGCGCCCTTTCCGGAGTTTGTGCGCAAATTTGGCGCCGGCTACGCCAGGCTCGCGCGGGATTGGCGGGCATCGCTGGCCGCCGTCGGCCTCTCACTCGTGATGTTGATCGGCTACTTTTCCGTTTTCTGGTGCACTGCGCGGGCCTTTGGGCTGGAGATTTCGTTCCTCCGCCTTTCCACGCTGATTCCCGTGACGGATCTCATCAGCGCCTTGCCGATCAGCATCGGAGGGCTCGGCGTGCGCGAGGGAGCCTTCATCGTGCTGCTCGGCGAACTCGCGGCGGTGCCGCGAGCGATGGCGGTCTCCATCTCGCTCGTGGGCTATCTGGTAAATTCCTCGTGGGGCCTGGCGGGCGCGGCGATTCTGCCGTTTTTCAAAGGCCTCGTGCGCGAGGCGCGGCATGCGGCTCCCGCGCCGCCTTGAGACGAGGTCAGGCCTTCTTCTCGAGATGTCCGCCGAATTGATACCGCATCGCGGAGCAGACCTTTTCGGCCATCGTGTGATCCTTGCGGGAACGGAATCTGGCGTAGAGCGCGGCGGTGAGGACTTCGCAGTCCACGGCCTCGTCGATGGCGGCCATGATCGTCCAGCGGCCTTCGCCGGAGTCGGACACGCGACCGGAGAATTTCTCCAGCTTCGGATCTTCGACGAATGATGCGGCTGCGAGATCGAGCAGCCACGAGGAGACGACGCTGCCACGGCGCCAGACTTCGGTGACGTCGGCGAGATTGAGGTCGTAAACCAGATCGTGGTTCATGAGCGGCGCGGTTTCCGCATCGGCGGCTTGCGTCTGATTTGCAATGTTCGCGTTGAAGAGGATGTCGAGGCCTTCGCCGTAGGCGGCCATCATGCCGTATTCGATGCCGTTATGGACCATCTTGACGAAGTGGCCGGCCCCGGACGGTCCGCAATGCAGATAGCCTTCCTCGCAGGTGCCGCCGAGCTTCTCGCGGCCAGGCGTGCGCTCGACATTGCCGCGGCCGGGCGCGAGGGTTTTGAAAATCGGATCCATCCGCTCCACGGCGTCGGTGTCGCCGCCGATCATCATGCAATAACCGCGCTCGAGGCCATGCGTGCCGCCGCTGGTGCCGACATCGAGATAGTGGATGCCTTTCGGCTTCAATACCGCGGCGCGGCGGCGGTCGTCGCGGAAATAGGAATTGCCGCCGTCGATGATGGTGTCGTTCGGCTCGAGAAGCGTGGAAAGCTGATCGACGATCTTGTCGGTGATCGCGGCGGGGATCATGATCCACGCGTTGCGAGGCCGCTCGAGCTTGGAGACGAGATCCTCGAGCGAGGTCGAGCCAATCGCGCCTTCTTCCACGAGCTCCTTCACCGTCTCGGGGTTGGTATCAAAAACAACGCAGGTGTGACCCTGGCGCATGAGGCGGCGGACCATGTTGGCGCCCATTCTTCCGAGACCGATCATTCCGAGTTGCATGGTATTTTAGCGGGTTGAGGATTTGGGATGAAGTTGTCGGGCCGTCCCCGGACGGACAAGGATATTCGCGGCGCTACGGCTGCGACATGCGTTGAAACTCGGCATCGCTCGCGGCCCGGGTGCGCCGCCGTTCGCGCACGATCAGCGCAGCCAGCGCCGCGATCGCGACGAGAGCCAGCAATGTCCAGGGAAAGCGGACGGGAATGCTGGGCTTCGTGGCGACCACAAAGGGCTGCGATGGCCGGGACGCGGTGCCGGAAGCATCCACGGCGACGATCATGAAGGTAATCCGTTCTCCGGGGCGCAATCCGACGAAAGTGGTGCGGGCCTCGTCGCGCACGAAGCGGACTTTTGCACGATCGATGCGGCGGTAATCGAATTTCGCCTGCCCCTTGGAGTCGAAAACAATGGTGCGCAGGAAAAGCAGATATTTTGCTGCTTCGGGGGGTTTTTTCCACGCGAGGTCGAGCTCGGTTTTGGTCTGTCGAGTGACTCCGATTTTCTCGACCGGCGGGATGTCGTTGTAGGCGACCTCGCCAGGCTTGGTGGTGACGTGCGGGATGTTCGACGCCTGCCCATCCTCCTTGAGGACCGCGCTAACAGGGAGTCTCAGGCCCGTCTCTCCGGTCTCGATGACCACGGTATCGCTCAGCCGTCCGGGAAGAGGGCGGGCATAGCTGATCGTAAACTCGCGGCTCGCCCCGGGCGCGATCGCTTCATAGGACGGATTCGGGTCGAACGTAACGCCGTCGGGGGCCTTTACGCGCACTTCCGCGAACGACCCGCCGATATTCCGCAAGACGATTTTTTCCCTTCCGGTGCGACCGACCGCGATGGTGCCAAAATCGATAGCCACGGGCGAGATCGAGAGCCGCGCGGGTGCCGGAGCCACCTGCACCGGCGCTTCGACGCCGACGTCCCCGCCGGTGGCCGTGAGCTTTCCTTTCAACGCGCCGAGAAAGCCGGGACGAGTTTGGAGCGCGATCTGGCTTTCGGATTTTGCGGGAACATGAGCCGTTTCCGGCACGACGATTTCCGGCGGCGCGGCGATGCGCAGGTCCCGGTCCTCATCGGAGATATTGCGCAGGATGAAGCTGCCGATGCGGACTTCATTATGCCCGTCGGCTTCGAGATGGACGACACGGGGCGAGATCTCGATCGGCGCATAGCCGCGGCCACCGAGGCCAAGCTCGATGCCGGGCGCATGGGAAAACTCCGCCGTGTCCGCGAACTGGCGCACGTCCGTGGGCGTGAAAGCGATTTCGAGCGTTTGCGTTTCGCCCGGCCCCAGCGAGTAGGTGCCGTCGCCATCGACGATTTTCCAGGGCGCGGGGACGATCAACCGGCCGTCGATGTGACTGCCGCCATCGTTGCGAATATCGAAGGTCTTCCGGGTCGAATGCCCCACGGCCACGTCCGGAAAATCCAGCCGCGCCGGCGCGACGAAAGCGGACGGACGCTCCACGATATTCACAGTCACCGTGGCCGGCGTGGAGACGCCGATGCCCGGCGCGCTGGCGGCGTAGCGAAATTGGTCGCTCCCCAGGCCGGCATGCGCATCGTGCGTATAAGTCACGGTGGCGGTATTCGGACCCGTCATGCGGATTTCGGACAGGCGGCCCGCCACCGGCTTGCGCCGGATGAGGAATTGAAGCCCGGCTCCCGAGCGGCTCACGCCGGAGATCGGTATCTCGACGGACTCGCCGAGATAGACCTTCACCCGCACCGGCTCCGGCTGCGGGGGCGGGACGCTGGGCAGCGAAATGTCCGCGTATCCCGTCCAAATAACGACAACGCTGGCGAGGAACCAGACGCCAAAAAACCGCGGCGAAATCGAAGGAAGTGAGCGCAAGTCGGGGAATGTCGTTGAAATATGGCAGGGCAGCAACTATGCGAATAGTTGACGCCAAACGGATCAGACACAAGAGCGATGCGATTTTTTTCCGGCCACCTTCCCGCCACCGTTTCGGCCCTGGCGGCTATTTTGCTCGCCTCTCCCGGCCAGACGCACGCCGCGCCCCAGCAAGTGCCCGTGGGAATCGGTCGATCGACCGCCCAGAAGCCCGCCAAGCAAAAGCCGGCCTCCGAGCTGATCTCCCGGCAGGCAAAACTCCAGACCGTGCCTCGCGTGCTGAATATGGCGACGCCGGACAACACGCACGTCTATGTTTCCCTCGGCAAACAGCGCGCCTATCTCTACGTCGGCGACGAGGTGGCCATCGACTCCCCGATTTCCTCCGGCAAGCGCGCCGGCATGACGCCGAAAGGCAGCTACAAAATTTTGGAAAAAGACCCCGACCACCGCTCGAGCGTTTACGGAGCATTTTGCAACAGCCGCGGTCAGATCGTGCGGGCGGGCGTGAGCACGCGGATCGATTCCGCGCCGAGCGGCACGCACTATGTCGGCGCGCCGATGAAGTGGTTCATGCGTCTGACGAATGAAGGCGTCGGCATGCATGTCGGCATTCTGCCCGGCTATCCGGCCTCCCACGGCTGCGTGCGCATGCCCGAAGAAGGCGCAAAACTATTTTACGATCACGTGAAAATCGGCACGCCCGCCGTGATCGGCGACTGAACCACGCAATGAAAATTACGGCTTGGCCGCGGGCTTCTCCGCCGCGGGAGCCGGAGTCGGCGTCGGTCGCGGAGCGGAGAATTCGTTCTTCAGCCGCTGGAGCATTTCATTGATCTCGCTCTCGCGCTTGGCGGTCATTTCCTGGCACAGCTGCTCCTCGATTTTTCGACGCTCCTGCCGGTAGCGCAACACGAAGACCTCGCGCTGGTCGTCGTCGAGCTTGAGGCCAAGTCCCTGGATGGCATCGTCGATGACTTTTTTCATGCGATTGCGCTCGTCCATCGCCCGCTGCTGCCAGTCCTTGCGCTCGCCGTCGCCCATCTCCTTCCAACGTTTCCAGTTGTCCAGGAAATGCTGGCGCTCGTCGGGGCTCATCTGCTCGAGGCGCTTTTTGAACCGCCCGGATTGGCCGTCCCCATTCTCATCCGGCGGCGGGCGGCGATCCATATCGCTGTCGCGAGGACCGCGGTCTTTTCTCCCATGCCCGTCCTCTCTCGGCGTTCCCGACGGGGAAGATTGCGGCACGGGCTTTGGTATCGGTGTCGGCTCCGCCACCGCCAAAGATGCCGGGATGAGCGGGATCAGCGCAAAGACGAGGAAGGATCGAGCCATATCGAGGATTCGTAGTTGGAAACCAGCAGATCGAGATTCTGAATCGTCTCAAACTCGATATCGGCATTGGCGACGGGAGGCGTATTGCCACCGGGACGAGTCACGCCCGCGATGGCCAGCACCGCAATGCCCGCACAGACTGCCGTCGGGGCAATCGTCCGCACCAGAAGGCGCAACCACCGTGCCCCGACCGGCTGCGGCGCAGTCTCGATCTCGCGCAGCACCTTGCGCACGAAATAGGGGGACACCTCGACGCGAGGCGACCGGCCAAGCAATCGCCAAAGCGCGAGATCGCTTTCGCTCGGCGCTTGCTCGCACGAATCGTCGTTGGAATCGAAGGCGTCCATTTGAGTTTCCTAAACGAGAAACCCCTCCGCCGTCGAAAAGTTCCGAAGAAATCACAGCCATTCCTCCTCTTCCACTCCCTCTTAATCTTCCTCATGCTTCGACGATCGCAGGAAGAGGAAGCGGAAGATGAGGAGGAAGAGCTTTTACAAATCCTGGGGCTCGAGGAAGCCTTCGAGCTGACGGATGCGGGTCGGGTGGCGCATCTTGCGGAGCGCCTTGGCCTCGATCTGGCGGATGCGCTCGCGGGTGACCTTGAACTGCCGGCCGACCTCCTCGAGCGTGCGGCTGTAGCCGTCCACGAGGCCGAACCGCTGCTCGAGCACCTGCCGCTCGCGTTCCGTGAGGGTGTCGAGCACGTCCTTGATCTTGTCCTTGAGCAGGACGATCGCGGCCTGGTCGGCGGGGTTCTCGGCGCCCTTGTCCTCGATGAAATCACCGAAGCTGGTGTCGTCGCTGTCGCCCACGGGAGCCTGCAGGGAGATCGGCTGCTGCGCCATCTTGAGGACGGCACGGACACGCTCGACCGGCAGCTGAATTTCTTCGGCGACCTCCTCGGGATTCGGCTCGCGGCCGTATTCCTGCACGAGCTGCTTTTGCACGCGGATGAGCTTGTTGATCGTCTCGATCATGTGCACCGGGATGCGGATCGTGCGGGCCTGGTCGGCGATCGAGCGGGTGATCGCCTGGCGAATCCACCACGTGGCGTAGGTCGAAAATTTGTAGCCGCGGCGGTATTCGAATTTCTCGACCGCCTTCATCAAGCCCATGTTGCCTTCCTGGATGAGGTCGAGGAAGGAGAGGCCGCGGTTCGTGTATTTCTTCGCGATGGAAATGACGAGACGCAGGTTGGCCTCGACCATCTCGGTCTTCGCGCGGAGCGCCTTGCGGTGCCAATCCTTTAGCTCGTGGTGGCGTTTTCCGTAATCGACCGGGGCAAGCCAGAGGCGCACTTGCAATTCACGGACCTGCGACTCCACATTCTTTCTCGCCTTGGAAGCGTCGGCCGTCTTGCCGCTGCGCTTGGCCCGATCGGCTTCCTGCTGAAGATTGTGGATGAGGCGGAGGTTTTCGTCGGCGAGGATCACGAAATCCTCGATGACCTTCTGCTTGAAGAAAAATTTGGGGTAAAGCTTGCGGAGCGAGGCAATGTTTTTTTCGAACGCCTTGCGCTGCGCCTCGGTGCCCTTGCCGTCCTTCGAGGAAGCGATGCCGCGGTAGGCCTCGGTCACGAGCTCGGTCTGCTTCTTGACCTGCTGGCAGAGGCGCGGGAGCACTTTCATATAGCGCTCGCGGCTCTCGATCTTTTTGTCCTGAATCACGCGGTCGAAACGCTCGCGCATATCGACGAGCTTCTGGGCAAGATCGAGGTGGGCACGGGCCACGAAGCCGAACCCGTAGAGAGTGTCCTGCACCTGGATCTCGGCGTCCTCGATGCGCTTGGAAATTTCCACTTCCTGCTCGCGGGTGAGCAGCGGCACCTGGCCCATCTGGCGCAGATACATGCGCACGGGATCGTCGAGGATATCGAGCTTCGAGTCGGCTTTTTCGTCCTTCTCGTCCTCCTCCTCCTTCTTGGTGCTGACGCGGTCGACATCCGATGCGTCGATGATCTCGATCTCCACACCGCGCAGCTGCGCGATGATGGAATCCATCGTCTCCGGGTCGTTTACGCCCTCGGGCAGAGCTTCCTCGAGATCTTCAAACGTGATGTATCCCTGCTCCTTGGCGAGCTTGATGAGTTCGCGGACCTTCTCCTGGGTGGCCTTTTGGAGCTCGGCCGGCGTCTTGGTGACGACCGCCGCTCCGTTCGAATGAGTTCCGTTCAATGAAATAGTCTTCTTGGCGCCCGGCGCAGTGGGTTCCTTGCGCGAGCTGGTTTTTGCGGAGGCTGCCTTGCCCGGTTTCACCGTCTCGACGGTTTTGACCGGCTTTGCTGCCTCGACGACTTTGGTGGGCTTCGCCTTCACGGCCTTGGCCAGTTTGACAACCTTCACCGGCTTCGCGGCCGGGGAAGGGGCGGGCTTCCGCGGCTTTTTCGCCGCGGGCTTTACCGCTTTGGCAGGCTTCGTCGTCTTAGCGACCGGCTTCGCCTTGGCGGACGGCTTGCTTTTTTTTGCCACGACTTTCTTCGCCGAAGCTTTCTTGACGCTCTTCGCGGAAGGGACAGGCTTCGCGGCACGCGCGGCGGGGGCTTTGGCGCGCTGGGCCGGTTTGGCTGCCGTCTTCGATGGACGGGCAGGCGAGGCTTTGCCCTTTGGGGCTTTAGGTTTGGCTTTCAAGAAACGGTGGCAGCGTGGGAAAAAAGGCCTTCAAACGTGTATCAGGCGACCTTGGAGGTCAAGGATTTGTTTATGGAGCTCCGCGACCTCCTCCATCCGTGCATCGGGATGCCGCATCCGGGACTGAAGAGCCGCCATTTCCGCCGCCAGTTTCTGGCGCAACAATCCGCGCCAGGCATCGGAAGCCACCTCGACAGGCTCCCCGGGAATTTTTCCCAGATGCAGACCAGCCAGCGCACTTTCTTCGACGGCGGACAACGAGGAGGTAAAAGCTGAAAATGCCGCGGGATCTTCGATCGCCAAGTCCGTTCCAATCAAGTGATCCACGAGCGCATAGTCGGCGCCAAAAGTCGCCGCGGGCTCGGGCCTCGCACGCATCCAGGCTCGGGCCTCGGGTGAGAGGATGGCCACCCGGCAGAGCAATCGCGCGGGCTCGGGAAGATGGATTTCCTGAATTTCCGCAGCGCTGACCTCGGTCTCGCGATCCGGATGCGGCATCGGAGCGGCCTTGAGCAGGGCGGCGAAGGCAGCGTCGGTGAGTTCCAGCCGGGAGCGGACTCGCGCCGTGACCGGCTCGCGCAAAGCAGGGTCCGCAATCAGCTTCACGAAACCGGCCAGCTTCCTCGCCAGCACCGCCCGCTGCTGCGCGGTGGCGCCGGGCTTCAATTCCTCCTCCAGCGCGTCATCGAAATAATCGCGCGCCTCGCCGATCACGGTGCGCAAGGCGTCCACTCCCTGGCTGCGCACGAGCGTATCCGGATCCTCGCCGGCCGGCACGCGCGCCACGCGCACGGCCATGTTTTCTCCCAGCAATGCCGGAAGGGAGCGCTCGACCGCCTTGCGGCCCGCCGCATCGGAGTCGAAGCACAGCACGACGGATTCCGCGAAGCGGTGGATCAGGCGGGCTTGTTGCGAAGTGAAGGCGGTGCCTTGCGGCGCGGTGACGTTTTCCACGCCGGCCTCGAAGGCGGAGATCAAGTCGAGCTGCCCCTCGCAGACCACGGCTTCGTTGGCGGCCAGGATCGCGCGCTTGGTTTTTTCCAGGCCGAAAAGCACGCGGCCTTTCGTGAAGATCGGCGTCTCCGGCGAGTTCACGTATTTTGCGGGATCGTCGCCGAGCGTGCGACCGCTGAAGCCGATGATTTCGCCGTAGTCGTTCGAGATCGGGAACATCACGCGATTGCGAAAACGGTCGTAGAATTTCTCCGACGATTCCTTCGCGGTCACGACGCCGCTTTTGAGAATTTCGTCGTTCGAGTAGCCTTTCGCGCGGAGTGCGAACGTGAGCGCGTCCCAGGATTCCGGCGCGTAGCCGAGCTTCCAGCGCGCGGCGACTTCGGACCCGATGCCGCGGCTTTTCAAATACTCGCGCGCGTGCGACGCGAATTTCTGCCGCATCAGATTTTCATGGAACCAGGCCGCGGCATCGCGATGCAACATCACCAGCCGGTCCCGCTCGCCCCGGCGCGCGCCTTCGCCCTCGGACTCCTCGGCGATCGTGATGTTCGCCCGCGCGGCAAGTTTCCGGATGGCCGTCGGGTAGTCGACGCTTTCGTAGTCCATGACGAATTTGAAAACGCCGCCGCCCGCGCCGCAGCCGAAGCATTTGTAGGTCTGCCGGGCGGGATTCACGAGGAACGACGGCGTCTTCTCGTTGTGAAACGGACATAGGCCTTTGAAATTCGCCCCCGCTCGCTTGAGCTGAAGGTAGCCGCCGATCACGTCCACCACGTCGTTCGCGGCGGCGACGTTTTGGATGGTGTCCTCGGAGATGCGCGGCATGGTTGAACAGTCGAACCTCAGGCAGTATTAAACAGGAGACCACGGAGGAAACGAAGAATCATGAAATCATTAATCATTGTTTTATTGTCCTCCGTTCTCTCCGTTGGCTCCTGTAAATTCTCTTCCGCCGCCGACGTCATCGGCAAGGGCGATGTGGTCGTCGTGCCGCTCTCCGGCGAAGTTTCCGCCGCCCAGACCGCCTTTCTGCGCCGCACCCTCAAGCAGGCCGAAACCGCCCAGGCCTCGGCCTTCGTGATCGAGATGAACACTCCCGGCGGCGCGCTCGACGCGGCAGTGGATATCCTGCAGCTCCTGCTCAAAGCCCGCATCCCGACCTACACTTGGGTGAATACGAACGCCGGCAGCGCGGGCGCGCTCATCGCGCTGGGCACGGATCACGTCTACATGGCGCCGGTCAGCGCGATCGGCGCGGCGGCGCCGGTTTCCTCCGACGGCGCGGACATTGCCGAGACCATGAAGACGAAGGTCGTGTCGTATTTCTCCGGCTATTTCCGCAGCGCGGCGCAGGCAAAGGGCCGCAATCCCGCGCTCGCCGAGGCCTTCATCAACAAGGACCAGGAATTCAAGATCGGCAACGATGTGCTCAAGCCCGCCGGCTCGCTGCTCACGCTCAGCGCGCAGGAGGCCGTGCGGAAATTCGACGGCAAGCCGCTGCTCGCCGACGGCATCGCGGACTCGATCGAGCAATTGAAATCCGCGGCGAAGCTGCCCGGCGCGACCGCGCGGATCGAGCCGAGCGGCTTCGAGCAGGTGGCGCAATGGATCACGCTGCTCGCGCCGCTCTTTCTCGTCGCGGGGATCGGCGCGGCCTACCTGGAATTCAAGGCGCCCGGCTTCGGCATCGCGGGCTTCATTTCTCTCGCGTGCTTTGCGATTTTTTTCTTCGGCCACTACATCGCGGGGCTCACGGGATTCGAGTCCGCGGCCCTGTTCGCTGTCGGCGCGCTGCTCGTGGCGGCCGAGCTGTTTTTCTTTCCCGGCGTGGCGGTCGTCGCCGCGCTGGGCGCGGGCCTGATGTTCGGTGCGCTGCTCTTCGCGATGGTCGATTATTTCCCGGGCGATCCGTGGATTCCTTCCGCCGACATGCTCATGCGGCCGGCCGTCAATCTCGCGATCACCCTCGTGCTCTCCATTTTGCTCATCGCATTTCTCGCGCGATATTTCCCGAGCCTGCCGTTTTTCCGCCGTCTGCTGCTCGCGTCGAACAGCCCCGCCGGCCCCGCGTTAAATGCCATTCCCACGACCACTTCTCCGACGGGAGTAAAACCCGGCGATGTCGGCGTGGCGCTTTCCATCCTTCGCCCCGCGGGCCGGGCCGAGTTCGGTTCCGTGATCGTCGACGTCCTCACCGAAGGCGAATTCCTCGACGCCGGCACGGCTCTTCGCATCATCGAAGTGACCGGATCGCGAGTCGTCGTCGCCTCGCAGATTTCGCGTGGCATTTGACTCGATCAACCGAAGACCAGCCGCAGAGCACCGAGGGCGGTAAAGCCGATCAAAAGCGCTTCGAAGACGCGCTGGTTGATGCGGTGCAGAATCCAGCGACCGAAAAATCCGCCCAGGAGGACGACCGGGATCAGCACGAGAGTGAGAGATAACGAGTCTCGGTCGATCAAGCCCAGCCGCACGCTGAATGGCACTTTCGCAAGGTTCACCACGCAGAAAAACCACGCCCCCGTGCCGACGAGCTCGAGCTTCGGCAGGCGGCAGGCGAGCAGGTAAATCGTCATCACCGGGCCGGCGGCATTCGCGAGCATCGTCGTCGAGCCGCCCAACCAGCCCATGGGCCAGGCAAGCGCCGGGTGATCGGCGGCGACCTCGGAGAGGCGCGTCGTGCGTTGCAGGATCATCAAGGCCAGCAGCCCCAGCGTGAGCCAGCCGATGAAGGGACGGAAGCCATGCTCCGGCAAGTGCGGCATCAGAAAATATCCGCACACGATGCCGATGAACGCGGCCGGCAACAGGCGCAGCACATGCGGCCACACCGCATGACGCCGGAACGCGAGCACCGCGAAAATATCGGCGGCGATGAGCATGGTGAGCAGCGCGCCGGTCGATTGCCGGGCCGGCATCACGAGCGCCATGAGCACGACCGCGACCATGCCGAGCCCGCCGAGGCCCGTCTTGGCCATGCCCACGCACAACGCGGCGAGCGCCGCGACCAGCCAGCCGCCCGCCGTGAGGTGAAGGAGCTCCATCCCGGCCGGACGGCTACCAGATATTCACCCGCGCGGAAGGCTTGCGGACCATCGGGCATCCCTCCGGGCAATGGAACGCCTCGGCGAACTCGGGCAGATTCGAGAGCGGGCCGTTCACGCGATACATCGGCGGCGAGTGCGGATCGATGCGGCCGCGCAGCCGCTTCGTCTCGTCTCGCACGTTGGTCCGCCAGATTTGTGCGAAGGAAAGAAAGAACCGCTGCTTCCAATCAAAGCCGTCGATCTTCGGCGCCTCGGGCTTGCCGTCCCGGGCCTTTTCGAGCGCCGCGAGCGCGATCTTCACGCCGCCGAGGTCCGCGATGTTCTCGCCCGTGGTGAGGTCGCCGTTGACCTTGAGATCGTCGATGATCGTATAGCCGTCGAACTGCTCGACGATGGCTTTCGCGCGGTCGCGGAAGTTTTTCAAGTCCTCGGCGGTCCACCAATTCCTGAGATTCCCCGCCGCGTCGAATTTCCGTCCCTGGTCGTCGAAGCCGTGCGTCATTTCATGCCCGATCACCGCGCCGATGCCGCCGTAGTTGACCGCGTCGTCGGCGTTGGGGTCGAAGAACGGCGGCTGGAGGATCGCGGCGGGGAACACGATCTCGTTCATGCCGGGGTTGTAGTAGGCGTTGACCGTCTGCGGGGTCATGAACCACTCGTCGCGGTCGATCGGACGGCCGATCTTGTGCAGCTCGCGGTCCTGCTCGACGGCGGAGGCACGTCGGACGTTGCCGAGCAGGTCGTCGGCGCGGACCTCCAGGGCGGAGTAGTCGCGCCACTTCACCGGGTAGCCGATCTTCGGGGTGAAGGCGTCGAGCTTGGCCCGTGCCTTGGCCTTGGTGTCCTCGCCCATCCAGTCCAGCGCGGTGATGGACTCGCGGTACGCCTCGACCAGGTGGCCGACGAGCTGCTCCATCCGCTGCTTGTGCGCGGGCGGGAAGTGCCGGGCGACGTAGACCTCGCCGACGGCCTCGCCGAGCACGCCCTGCACGAGCGAGACGCCGCGCTTCCACCGGGCGCGCAGCTCCTGGGCACCGGTGAGGGTGCGGCCGTGGAAGTCGAAGTTCGCCTCGACCAGGGCGTCGGACAGGAACGGTGCCCGGGCGGTGACCGTGTGGTACGCCAACCAGGCCTGCCAGTCCTCGACGGGCTCGCCGGACCACAGGCGGGCCAGCTCGGTGGCGAAGGACGGCTCGCGCACGACGAGCCGGTCCAGGGAGCCCTCGGGGGCGCGCAGCGCCCGGACCCAGCCGACCCAGTCGAAGCCGGGGGCGTCGGAGGCCAGCGCGGTCAGGGTGGTGGGGTTGTAGGTGCGGTCCGCGTCCCGGTCGGCGACGACGTCCCAGTGCCCCGCGGCGATCTTGGTCTCCAGCGCCAGCACCCGGCCGGCGGCCTCGTCGGCGGCCGCGGCGTCGGCGGACCAGCCGCCGAGCAGCAGCATCCGCGCCACGTGCGGGCGGTAGGCGGCGAGCACCTCGGCGTACTGGTCGTCGCGGTAGTACGACTCGTCGGGCAGGCCGAGGCCGGACTGGATGAGGTAGACGACGTAGCGCTCGGGGTCCTTGGCGTCGTTGTCCACCCAGAACCCGGTGGCGGAGACCGCGCCGGTGCGCTGGAGCCCGCCGAGCACCTCGGTCAGGGCTGCGGGGGTGGTCGCGGCGGCGATGGCGTCGAGCTCGGGGCGCAGCGGTGCGGTGCCGGCGGCCTCGACGGCCGCGGTGTCCATGAAGGAGGCGTACAGGGCGCCGATCTGGGCCTGGACCCCGGTCGGCTCGTCCAGGCCGGCGGCCTCGGTGATGATGTCGCGGACCTGCTCCTCGGCCTGGTCGTGCAGGGCGCGGAAGGAGCCGTCCATGGCCCGGTCGGCGGGGATCTCGTGGGAGGCGATCCACCGGCCGTTGACGTGGGCGTACAGGTCGTCCTGGGGGCGGACGTCGGGGTCGAGGGCCGAGGTGTCGATGCCGCTGCGGGTCATGGGTGGAGGTGCGTCCCTTCTGGCGGTGCGAGGCGCGGCCGCGCCCCGTCGCCCACCCTAGATGCCCCCTCCCGCCCCAGACCCACCTCCTGCCCCAGACCCCCTCTCGCCCAGGCCCACCCCCCCGCCGATGCCCACCTCCCGCCGACACTGCGGCGGATGTCGTCATTCCGGCTCTGAGGCGACAGATGGTGCAGTCTCGGCGGGCACGCGCGGGCGCGTGGGCGGGGGGATGGGGCAGGATGGCGTCATGCGTATCCATGTCGCCGCCGACCACGCCGGGTTCGAGCTGAAGGTCGCGCTCGTGGAGCACCTGGGTGCCGCTGGGCACGAGGTGGTCGACCACGGTGCCGAGGCCTACGACCCGCAGGACGACTACCCGGCGGTGTGCTTCGCCGCGGGGGAGGCGGTCGTCGCCGACCCGGGCAGCCTGGGCGTGGTGATCGGCGGCTCCGGCAACGGGGAGCAGATCGCCGCCAACAAGGTCACCGGGGTCCGGGCCGCCCTGGCCTGGAACAGCGACACCGCCCGGCTCGGGCGCCAGCACAACGACGCGAACGTCGTCGCGATCGGCGCTCGGCAGCACTCGGTCGACGAGGCCCTGGAGCTGGTGGACGCGTTCGTCGCCGAGCCGTTCAGCCAGGACCCGCGCCACCAGCGCCGGATCGACCAGCTCGCCGCGTACGAGGCCGCCCGCCCCTGAGCGGCCGGGGTCTCGGCCCGACCGG
>JAATET010000039.1 GCA_015655545.1 Chthoniobacterales bacterium
GTCTGGCAATACGCGCGAGAGCGCCTCGAAGCCGCCGGGGAATTTTCATCCCTGCGCGACCGCCATCTGGATTATTTCCTCGCCTTCGCCGAAGAGGCCAAGCCCGGGCTGGAAGGCCCCGACACCGCGCGGTGGCTGGACCGGGTGAACGCCGATTTTTTTAACTTCCGCCTCGCGATCAGATGGGCCGTGGATTCCCCCAGGAACGTCCAGAAGGGCCTCCGCATTCTCGGTGCGCTGACCCGCTATGCGGAAATCCGCGGCAATCTCGAGGAAATGACCGAGGGCTTCCACCTCCTGCTCTCGGCGCCCGGCGCGGAAGAGCCGACCCTGGCTCGCGCCTATGCGCTGATCGGTGCCGGGCGGGTGGCCTGGTGCCGCGACAGCTCCTCGGATGCGCTGGGCTATTATCGGGAAGGCATCGCTTTGCTGGAAAAATTCGATCGCCGGCGCGACGCCATTCTTCACAGCGCGTTCATGGGTTTCATCGAGAAAAATCTGGGTCAGACCGACGGCGTCGAAGCGCGATTCCAGCGCGCCGTCGATGCCGGCCGCGAATACCAGGATGTCGTGCTGACCGCCGTCGGCTTGAGCGGCCTCGGCACCATCGCGGCCGCTCAAGGCCAGGCCGCCGAGTCCCGCCGGATGCGCGAGGAGGCGCTGGCCATTTACCGCGCGACGGGCGACCAATGGGTGGCCGGCTACATTTTATGGGGTGTCGCGTGGGCTTGCGCGGCCAGTGGCGATGCCCCGGCCGCGCGTCGCGCGCTCGACGAATGGACGGCCATCGCCCGCAAACTCGGCAACCGCTGGATCACGCCCTATCTTTTGCAGACCTACGCCGAGGTGCTGATTCTCGAGGGCGATCCCGAAGCGGCCGCCCGCATCCTGGGCGCCTCCGAGGCCGGGCGCGAGGCTCTGGGCATTACCTTCGACGCTCCTGATCTCCACGAGTGGGAGAAGACTCTCGAGCAGCTCAACGGAAAAATCGACTCCACGACCATGCTCCGGGAATGGAACGAAGGCCGTGCGCTGGGCGTCTGGGAGGCGATCGACTTCGCGGCCCACCGCCGCCTCCCCGCCACAGCCACCGCCGCCGCGGCATGAGGAATTCGGGATCGAAGATGAAATCCCGATCTCGTCGCGCCGTCATTTTCGCCCTCGCTCTCTCATTCGCCGCGGTGCTGCGGGCCGACGATCTCGACACGCTTCTCTCGCGGCCCCCCAGCGCCTCGCTCACCGCCGATGATGCCTCCCGCCGCATCGAAATGATGCGCGCGCTGGCGGCCAGCCATCCGGATCGGGCCGACGAGATCGAGGCATATTTGATCCCCTTCGTGCGTGCGACCCAGCCGCCGCCGCCTGCTCCGACACCCACGCCGGTGCCGCCGGTGGCGAAGGCGAAACCCATGCTCCTCATCCGGCAGCCCGACGGGACCATGGCGATCATGCGCGCCACTTCGTATCGCAAGCAGGGCGAGGTGGTCATCATCACCAGTGCAAATGGCAGCCGCGCCGTGCTGCAGGCGCTCACGGTCGTCGGCGAACTGCCGTGGTTTTCGGACCAGGAGCTCGCCAGCGGCGCCGTCGATTTGAAAATCGTGGTTGATCGCTACGAAGCCTTTGCCAAAGCGATGCCCGGGCTGCGGCCCGTGCTCGGCGTGGAGACCGCTCGCCTGCGCAAGCTGCGGCAGGCTCGCGAGGCGGACGCATCCGCAAAGCAGAGCGCCGCGCAGTCGCGGTTCGCGGCGGCTACGGACACGGTTTACCGGCCCGGGGCCGGCTATACCACGGCGGCGCTGGCCAGGTTGCTTCTCGCCGCGGAAAAGGCGCGAAACGAAATGCCCGGGTTCGCGGCGAAAATCGACGGGTGGGCGGCTCCCTTCCGCGAGCATTTTGCGAAGCTCCTCGCCGGGCAATCGTTCCGGAATGGCGCCTGGGTCAGCAATGCGGAAATGACCCGCGAAGCGCATGAGAAGCGGCAGGCCGCGTTTCTGGACGGCCTCGATTATCAGCTCGGAACGGAGCCGTTTCCCGCCCGCGCCGTGCGGAGACTGGTGCGGATTCCGCTGGCTGGCGCCGTGCTGGCGCTCGCGGCCGGAGCGGGATTGGCGATCTTCGCGCGGCGGCGGAAATTTTTGCGCGTCGCGGGAGTTATCCTGCTGACGGTCACGCCGCTGGTGACCGCCGCGGGATTTTTTCTCGCGACGAGAGATCCCGGGCTTCTCCCGGCGACGATCCCGATGGCGGATGAGCAGCCGTTGGTCAGAATTTTAGCGCAAGCCGCGGGACTCGATGACGGCAACGCGGCCGCGCGGAAAATTTCCGAAGGGACATTGAACTCCTTTCTTGCCCGCCACGTGCGGCTGGTCGCCGGTGCGGAAGAGCCGGTGAATGCGCGGCAATCCTTGATCGTCCGGCTCCTGCCCGGCCGGCTGGCGGTTTTCGAAATGATCCGGAGCATGGGGCTGAGCTGGATCGTCCGCATCGATGTCGAATGCCGCCCGGCGGATGCCCGACCGACGCTGGCCTTGATCGGGGCAAAGATCGGCGCGCTCGATTGCCCCGCGGCATTCGCCTCGGAGCTGTGGAAAAATCTCGAACCTCAATTCGCCGCGATCCTGTCGGCGAGCCGCCTCGACGGGAGGTTTGCGATTCAAAATCCGGGCGACGGAATCGTCGAACTGAAGCCGCTCGCCAAAGCTGCGCCCGCGGCGCGCTGACGCCCTGGCATCCGGCCACGACGCGGGATACGATCCATTGCCCGGACCATGATTCTCGAAGCCCGCTGCCAACTTTCCCTCGAAGCCTCCGCGCCCGTGCCCGCCATCTTCATGCTGCGCCCGCGCAGCGGCTGGGGCCAGTGGGTGATGCGCGAGGAATATATCTGCGAGCCGCATCTGCCGATGGTCGAATACACGGACGACTTCGGAAATCTCTGTCAGCGCGTGATGCTGCCCGCCGGGCCGCTTTCGCTCGCCGCGAGCTGCGTCGTGGATACGTCCGACACGATCGACGTGCGGCGCGACGCGGAGTTCGTGCCGGTCGAGCTGGTGCCCGATCCGATTTTGAAATTTCTCCTCGCGAGCCGCTACTGCCAGTCCGACCAGCTCATCGATCTCGCGCAATCCATCGCCGGTCATCTCGCGCCGGGCTATCGGCAGGCCGAGGCGATCACGACCTGGATTCACCGGAACATCACCTACCAATATGGCGCGAGCAACGCCTCGACGTCGGCGCTCGAGACCGCGAACTCCCGCCACGGCGTCTGCCGCGACATGGCGCACCTCGGGATTTCGCTTTGCCGCGCGCTGAGCATTCCCGCGCGATTCGTGAGCGGATTTTTGCATGAGCTCGACCCGATGGATCTTCATGCGTGGTTCGAGGCCTATGTGGGCACGCGCTGGTATACCTTCGACGCCACGCAGGCCGCGGCGAAGGGCAATCGCATCGCCATCGCCTACGGGCGCGACGCCGCCGACGTGGCGCTGCTCACGCAGTTCGGCCCGATCAGCTTGCGCGGCATCACGGTGAGCGTCGCGCCGCATTCCTGATCGCGCTTGCCTTACCGTCCGTGCGGGGTGATTTTATACTCCCCATGCCGCCTGAGGATTCCCACCTGAGCGAACGGTCCGAGAAGGCCGCCAAGATCATCGCGCATCCAGGCAATTTCAAAGTCTGCGAGGGTTGCGATTCCATCGTCGCGAAACGGGTCGCGATTTGTCCGAATTGCAGCGGCTACCGCTTCGATGACGAGTCCGCGCGCGTCGTCGAGCAGGCCACGCTGCTGGCCTCGCGCGCCCAGACCACGGTCACTCACGAAGATTTGCAATGAGCCCGGCGGAATACGAGGTGATCGTCATTGGCGGCGGGCCGTGCGGCTTGCTCACCGCGCTCCTGCTGGCCCGGCGCGGCGTGAGGTGCGCGATTTTCGAGCGGAAGACGGAGCTGCTCGTGCACCCGAAGGCGATGGCGATCACCCGCCGCTCGTCGGAAATCTTTCAACAAGTCGGCTTGAGAGACGCCATGCGGGTGCATGACATGCGCACCGCCGGCTGGCCGATCTCGGTCTGGCTCGAGTCGTTGGTGGGAGAAATTTACGGCGTCGTGTCGCGGCCGGCGGAGGATCCGGCGATCACGCCTTATCCCGGGATTCATTGCCAGCAGACGCTCACCGAGCGCGTCCTGCTCGACGCGCTCGAGCGGGAGGGCGAAGCCAGTATTTTCTTCGACCACGAGGTCGTGTCGCTCGAGGACCAGGGCGAAAAAGTCCGGCTCGTCGCGCATCGCGGCCGGCACGACCGGACTTTCGAAGTTTCCGCGCGCTATGTCGTCGCGGCCGATGGCGCGAGCAGCCCCGTGCGGCATTGGCTCGGCATCGAGGCCGTCGGGCCCGGGGAAATGGGACAATTCCTCAACACCTATTTCCGCGCGCCTTACGCGGCGCACATGAAAGACCGCCTCGCGGTGCTTCCGCATTTTCTCCGCAAGGATTTCTTCGAGATGTTCGTCGCGGTGAATGGCGATGACCTGTGGCTGATGCATCATTTCCTCCAGCCCGGCGAGAAGCCATCCGATTACCCGCCGGAGAAGCTCGCGGAGATCGTGAAATACGCCTCCGGCCTGCCCGATGTGCCGGTGGAGGTGCTGAGCGTGACGCCCTGGGTGATGAGTCCGAAAATCGCCGCGCAGTTCCGCAAAGGCCGCGTGTTTCTCACCGGCGACGCGGCCGCCCGCCTTTCTCCCGCCGGCGGCCTTGGGATGAATACCGGCCTGCAATCCGCGCACAATCTCGCGTGGAAGCTCGCCGCAGCCCTGCGCGGGGCGTCCGACCGCCTGCTCGACAGCTACGACGCCGAGCGGCGCGGACATGTGATGCGCACCTTCGAGACATCGGGCGGAATCGGCTCCGAAATGGGAGAAATTCTTCAGGCCGGTTTCGCGGAAGATTTCGCGCGCGTGCGCGAGCTCGTGGCCAAAAGCCGGCGTGGCGGTTCCGGTCTCGGCCTCGACCTCGGCTGGCAATACGAGCGGGGCGCTTTCGTGGCGGAGCCGGCCGGGCCGATCGCGCGCGCGGCCGATGCCTACGCGCCCACGGCGGAGCCGGGCCGGCGCGCGCCACACTTGTGGCTGGAATACGAAGGCACGCGCCGCTCGGTGCTCGATTTGTTCGGCCACGGCTTTGCCTTGCTCGCGGCCGGGGACGCCGCCCCGTGGCGGGCGATCGTCGATCCCGCCGCGACTTTCGGAGGGTTTTACGTCGAGATTTTCCAAATTGGCGGGCCGTCGGGATACGCCGATGGAGAGGGACGGTTTCTCGAGCTCTACGGCCTCGCTCCGGGCGGAGCGGTGCTGGTGCGGCCCGACGGCGTGGTCGGATGGCGCTCGAAAAATTTCGATCCGGCCGGACTCGCCGACGCCCTCGCTTCAATCCTCGCGGGCGGCTGATTTCCGCGGCGCGGGAGCCGCGCGGTCCGTCCCGAACTGGCTGAGCACTTTCGAGAGTCGGTGCAACATCCAGGCCGCGAGCTCGAAGGCGTCGCTGAGCGCGGCGATTTCCGGCGCGGGAGAGAGAGACTTTGCCTTGTCGACCTGCGCTTTGACGAAGGCGCCATGTCGCTTCGTCTGCGCGCGCAGATGCTCGACCGCTTCGGCGCCGGGGTCTTCCGAGGCCTGCCGCGCCGCGCGGATCAGCTCGTGCAGCCCGTGCTGCAAGATATAGGAAGCTTCCTTTTGAACGGGCCGGTCCTGGAGCGTGTAGAGCGCGTCGTTGAACTCGCGCACGGCATCCTCGAAATAGCGAATGAGCGACAGCTCCGCGCGGAGGAGATGGAGGGAGTGGGCGTGATTTTCGCTGATCTCGTTTTGCGAAGCGAGGCGCGCGCCGAATTGCTCGATGGCCGCGCTGAGCTGGCCGAAGGCAGGGTCGCCCTCAGGCTCGCCATCTTCGCCGAACTGCGCTTTCTCGGGGCGGACGTGCACGGCGACGAGCAATCGGGAAAGTTCCTTCGCCATCAGGACGATGCCGGTCGTCGGATCGGACAGCGCGGAGTCGGAAAGGAATTTTGGCTGTGCGAGCGCGGCGGAGGATTCGCCGGGCAGCCATTTTTCGAGCCGTTGCATGATGGGGCCGATCGCGAAGGACATGAGCGTTGCCGGCAGGAGATTCGAGAGGAGAAAAATCAACGCCAGCTGCAGCTTGGGGCTGCCGTCGGCGTGTTCCGCCGCGGTGAGAACGAGCGGGAGGCCCGCGCGCTCGATGAAGAATAATGCCGCCATGAGCACGCCGCTCCAGATGCAGAAAATATCCTCGAAGCGGACGAGGCGTTTCGAAGGCCGATCGAGGCTGAAGGCCAGGAAGACGCGCAGGGCGATGGCGCCGAGGTTCGTGCCGTAGAGGAGCATCGCCGCTTGCTCGACCGAGAAGGAGCCGACGCCGGCGAGCGTGATGATGAGCATCGCGGCGCCAGTGTTCGATTGGAGGATCGCGGCGGCGAGGATGCCGATCGCAAAACCGAGCAGCGGCGCATGCGCGGTCGCGGCGAGCAGGTGGTGGAACCATTCCTGGCTGCGCAAAGGGGCGGCTCCGTCGCCCATGGAGCCGAGGCCGAAGAGCACGAGGCCGACGCCGAGAAAGACGCCCGCGGCGGCGCGCCAGGTCGGCTGCCGCACCATGCCGGAGAAGATGCCCGCCGCGCCGACGAGGTAGGCGACGTAGGGGTGGATATCGAGCGTGATGATGAAGGCGAGGGCAGTGAGGCCGACGTTGCACCAGAGGATTACGGGCGCGGCATTCCGTGCGGTCACGAGGCCGCTGCGAGCCATGCCGGAAAGGATGAAAGTCACGGCGGTGGCGCTTTGCATGAGCGCTCCGAAGCCGACGCCGGCGAGCCCGGCGAGCACGGGCCGCTCGCTCACGCGGTGAATGGTGCGGCGGAAACTCGCGCCCGAGAGCCGGCGCAGATTCTCGCCGACGAGCTGGATGCCGAGAAAAAACAGCCCGAGCCCGAGGATGAGCGTGCTCAGGCCGTGCATGAGAAATTTCGCCTACTCGGCGAGCAGGGCGCGCTTCGCTTCTTCGAGTTCCTGGTGCTGGGCGTCGCTGACTTTCGGATGGCGGAGCCGGGCTTTTTCGCCGGGCCGGATGCGGAATTCTGAGGTGTTCATGGGGGAACGATTTTTAGGTCGCGAGATGCGAGAAGTCGTGCTCCTGGAGCAGACCGATGCGGTCGATGGTGATGTTGGCGGCAGGGTATTTTTCCTCGATGCCGGGCTCGTGCGCGTAGTGGCCCTGTTTGACGAAGACGGTCGTGAGGCGATCGCCCCAGATTTTTTTCATCGCGGTGAGAATGCGCAACTTGTCGTCGACCATCACGTAATGCCTCGCGGGATGGATCTGCTCGACATGGGAAAGCTCATCCTCCTTGTGGATGAAGATGAGGACGTTCCGCCTCACGGCTTCGAAGAGGCCGGAGCGCTCGGCCTTGCGCGGCTGGAAAACGGCATCGCCGTCGGAGAGGATCGCGACGGTGCCCCATTGGTGACAGTATTTGATCGCGTCGAGCGACTCGGGGAAAAGGCGATTCGCAAAGGGATAATCGACGAGCCAGTTGGAAATGCGCAGCAGACGCGTGTCGTGCATGGCGAGCTTGCGATAGCGCTGCAGGGCGCCAAGGTAGTCCGCGTAGCCGAGCTCGGAGCGGAGCTCCTCGAACATCTGCCAGTATTTGACGGAGACCTCGTTGCCGTAGCGCTGGATGAGCATGCGGCGGATGTCTTCAGTGACGCGGTCGTTATCGAGCAGCGTGTTGTCGATATCGAAGAGAAAAACGACAGGCTCGGCTGGCTTGCTCATGAACCGAGCTTAGAAGTTGCCGGGGGCGGAGGCAATCTGCGTTCGATAAAATCGGGCGCTTCCGCAAGGCGCAATCGTCGCTGGCAAGAGGATTGTCAGTTCAGCCGAATGGTCGAAGTGCTTGCCTGGTGCGAGAGGATCAGGAGCGGAAGACGATGACTTTTTTGTTCTTCGAGATTTTGCCGGTGAGGGGGTCGACGGAGTGGATGAAGAGGGTATTTTTGCCCATCTTGAGCTTCGCGGTGATCTTCCAATTATTGGCGCCCTTGCCTTTGGTGAATTTGCCTTTGGTGCCGACCCGGTATTCGACGTA
>JAATET010000053.1 GCA_015655545.1 Chthoniobacterales bacterium
AGGTCATGGTGCTCGAACGCCATCGCGATGTCGTGGAGCCGCCCTGCATTTTCTCGCAACTGCTTACATAGTGCTTCCATTTTTTTGGAAGGAGAAATGTAAGCACCAAAAGCGAAGAGCCGGCTCGCGGCGGCCCTCTCGTAACGTCCTGATTTCCCTGAAGAAACTTGGAGCGGGCGGAGGAATTCGAACCCTCGACCCCAACCTTGGCAAAGTTGCATATGGTCTATCCGGCAGTATCCTGGAGTATCCGATGACCCTATAAGTATTTGATATTGCGTTTATCCTCTCTTTGGGCTTATCCTAAGCATATCCCGTGCCATCCGGTATTTTCCACTCGCGGTGGTGGCTGGGTGGTGTCCAGGGCCGATGGGTTGCTGTGGGTCACGCGGATAGGTTGGGGCGTCAGCATGCGCAAACGGACGGGCATTTTCCTCACGAAGACGATCGTCGATGCCGCTGAGAAGCGCGATAGGCGCTACCACCTGTGGGACAGCGAATACGCAGGCTTCGGCCTTCGCGTTGAGCCGAGCGGCGTGAAAACCTTCATCGCCAAATATCGCGCAAACGGCGGTGGCCGCACGGCGGCGCAGCGCGTGGTCACGATCGGGCGCTTCGGCACGGTGACGGCCGACCAGGCGCGCAAGCAGGCCAAAAAGATCCTCGGCGGCGTTGCTGTCGGTGACGATCCCGCCGCCGAGCTGCAGGTCAAGCGGCGTGAGATGACAATGGCCGCTCTGATCGATTTTTACGAGGAGAAGGGCTGCATCATCCAGCGCGGCAGGCGCCAGGGCGAGCCGATGAAGCTGCGGACCAAAGCCTATACGCTGGCGCGTCTCCGCCACCATGTCCTCCCCTTGCTCGGCCACCGCAGGGCATCGGAAATCAACGCCGGCGACATCGAGGCCTTCGTCGCCGACGTTACGGCCGGCAAGACGGCCCGCGACGTGAAGGTCGGGCCGCGGAAGCGTATTATCGTTCGGGGAGGGGACGGCGCGGCGCGAAAGGTGGTGCGTGATCTTTCTGCGGTCTTCAGTTTCGCGCGCCGGCACGAAATCGTACCTCGCAATCCCTGTGAGACAGCGGCAATCCGAAAGACGGATAGCCCGAAACAGCGGTTTCTTACGCTCGACGAGGTCACCCGCTTCGGCGCCGCACTCGACGAACTCGAGCAGAAGGGCGCCAATCTGAAGGCGCTCAATATCGCCCGCCTTTGGGTGCTGACCGGCTGTCGACGAGATGAGATTGCGGGTCTGAAATGGTCGGAGGTCGACCTTGAGGAGGGCATCCTGCAACTCGACGACAGCAAGACCGGCAAATCGATCCGTCCACTTGGCGCAGCAGCGGTTGCTCTTCTCAAGAGCATTCACAAGCAGGAGGGCACCGACTTCGTTTTCCCCGCGGCGCGCGGCGATGGCCACTTCCAAGGCATGAAGAGCGTCTGGTCGAAGGCAATCCAGATAGCCGAGCTGCCCGGCATCACGCCACACACGCTGCGGCATACCGTGGGCTCGACGTCGATTTCGACCGGTGAGGCTCTCGCCCTCACAGGTGCGATCCTCGGCCATGCCAATCATCGCTCTACGGCGATCTACGCGCACGTCCAGCTCGAGCCCTCGCGTAAGGCCGCCAACCGCGTGACCAAAAAAATCGCCGATGCTCTGGCCGGGAAGTCAGCGAGCGATAAGCGGGTGAAAGGCAAAGCGCGCGGGCACTCGCAGCGGGACGACGGCGAGTTGATCCGCCTGCTCACCGCGCGGCTCGCCGAGGGGGGACCCGATGCCACGCGCCTGCGGCAAGCGATCAGCGAGACCATCGCGAATGAGCGCCGCGATGAACCGACGGTGCTCAGCGAGTGACGGGTCGGGTTCTCTCCAACGCTTCGACAGCTTCGCATTTCAGACGGTTCAGTGAGGCCGGCCGCAGCTTATGTTGACCGAAAGGAGCTCGGCCATAACGCGCGCGGCATCAGCCAGCGCCACGTCCATATCGACGAGACCGTTCGGCTGGCCGCCGATCTTGTGGATGAGACCACGGCGCGGCACGATCTTTCAATTGGCTCTGGGGGCTGTTGAACGATGCGCCCTTATCCTTCAATAGGGAAAGCCGCTTAGCCTACCGGAAGGCCCATTCCCGACCGCAGCTATGCAATTGCAAGCGCGCGCTCGTGCGAACCAATCTGAGGCGACACGGCTTGAGTAATCGTGGGAATGAACCTTTGGCACGAGTCCGATCGGCTCCGGGGCCGGGCAGCGCTGCGGCAGACGACCGCCTAGAGCATCACTCTTACGTCGGGTCGTTCGTCTGGAGCGACAAGCCGTGTATCCATCTCTTGCGGCCGCTCCGGCGTTCGTGCAGTGCCAAGAACAGATCCCGGCCGTGGCCCAGCAGGACCAGCATGTCCCTGACGAATCCCGTCGGGACGAAAAGCCATCCGGTCCAGCGCGACTCGCCTCCCATTTTGTTGAGGAGCCCGAAGCTCCCGGGTCGATCGTAAACGGGCACATCCTTGCCGCGGTATGTCCGGTACTGAAGAGAGCCACGCTCGTCGCGCGTCTGCATGTCCTTCAACTTGACGGCGTGTCCCCGCGATGGAGCGTCGTCGCCGTGAATCGTGAGTTCGTAGATATCTCCAGCTCGTTCTTCCGGATAAGTCGAAACTCCGGTGATCGCCAGTTCTGTGGTGAAGCCATAAACAGGATCATCCTCAACGATCCAAAAGGCTCCTGGATTATAGATTTCATGATTTATCGAGGTGCTTACGCGCGCATCATAATACTTTACATGGATGGTGAGATGCGTATGGACATCTTCCTCTTCCGAAGATCTGCTTTGGCGCTTTGATTTCTCGAACATTAGCTCTCTCACCCGTCTGACAACTTAAAATTCTACTCACCGGCCGACGCTGCGATTGTCGTAGCCGGGCTACGATAATCCTTAATTTTCCAAATGGCACCGGGCGGCGGACCGCTCCTCATGCTCGAAGGCCTTAGCGAACTGGTCGAGCTCCTGCGTCGTCATGCCGAGACTGCGGCCCATTGGCCGCCATTGCGATACGGCCCGGTCAACGTCTCGAAGAATCTCGCGGGCGCGCGGCGCGGCGGTCCAAAAATATGGAAGAGCCGACACCAGCGCCTCGATCGTCGCGTCCGGGCCGGTATCTTCCGACACCCATGTCTTCAGCTCGCGGACCCGGTCTGGGAACGGATTCACGTCGAAGGCCGGCGCCAGCCGCCACTGGCCGCGATCGACATGGAGGAAGCCGTGGTTGCGCAGATGGTCATC
>JAATET010000007.1 GCA_015655545.1 Chthoniobacterales bacterium
ACGAACTTCGCGATGCTCATTCCGCCCGATGAGTTGAAGGATTGGAAGATCACCACGGTCGGCGACGACATTGCCTGGATCAAGCCCGGCGCGGATGGACGCCTCTACGCGATCAATCCCGAGGCCGGCTACTTCGGCGTTACTCCGGGAACATCGAGGAAATCGAACGCGAACGCGCTGGAGTGCTGCCGCAAGGACACCATCTTCACGAACGTCGCGCTCACTCCCGACGGCGACGTGTGGTGGGAAGGTCTCACCGAGACGCCCCCGCCATTGCTGACCGATTGGACCGGCCGCGAATGGACGCCGGGCTGCGGTCGCCCCGCCGCCCATGCGAACTCCCGCTTCACCGCGCCGATGGCGAACAATCCCGTGCTCGACGACAAGGCCGACGATCCCGCCGGCGTGCCGATCAGCGCCTTCATCTTCGGCGGCCGCCGCGCGACCACGATGCCGCTGGTCTTCCAGGCCTTCAACTGGATCCACGGCACCTACCTCGGCGCCACGATGGGCTCGGAAATGACCGCCGCCGCCGCCGGCACGCTCGGCGCCGTGCGTCGTGATCCGATGGCCATGCTTCCATTCGCGGGCTATAACATGGGAGACTACTTTGCCCACTGGCTTGAAATGCGCAAGGAAACCACCCGGCCGCCAAAAATCTTCCATGTGAACTGGTTCCGCAAAGACGAGGACGGTAAATTCCTGTGGCCCGGCTTCGGCGAAAACATGCGCGTGCTCGCCTGGATCATCGCCCGCTGCCGCGGCTCGGTCTACGCCGAGGAAACCCCGCTCGGCTGGATGCCCGCGGCCGAAGATATCGACATTCGAGGCATAAAAAACTACGACGCCGCCACCTTGGAGAAAGCGCTGGCGATCGATGTCCAGGGATGGAAGCGTGAGCTGATGCTGCAGGATGAGCTGTTCATCGACCTCAACGCCGACCTGCCGAAGGAACTCCTCTTCCAACGGGAACTCCTGATCTCGAGGCTCTGATCATATCGACCCACGAGGTCCGCGTCCTTGCGGCGCGGACCACTCGGTCGTCAAAAAAAACATGAACTGGATCATCCAACTCTTCCAAGGCGACAGCGTCGCCCACACCGTCCTCATCATCTCCGCCGTCGCCGCCGTGGGGCTCGCGATCGGCACTCTCAAAATCAAAGGCATCGGCCTCGGCATCGCCGGCGTGCTCTTCTCGGGACTGGCCTTCGGACACTTCGGCGTCACGATTTCCGCGCCCGTTCTCGATTTCGCGCGCGAGTTCGGCCTCATTCTCTTCGTCTACACGATCGGCATGCAGGTCGGCCCCGGTTTTTTTGCCTCGCTGCGTCGTCAGGGCCTGCCGTTGAATCTGATGGCCGCGGCGATCGTGCTCCTGGGCGCGGGCCTGACCATCGCCATCGTGAAAGTGGGCGGCGTGCCGATGGCCGCTGCTGTGGGACTATTCTCCGGAGCCACGACGAACACGCCGTCCCTCGGCGCCGCGCAGGAGGCGATCAAGAGCCTCGCTCACGCCGCGCCGGATGCCGCCATCATGCCCGGCCTCGGCTACGCGGTCGCCTATCCTTTCGGCATCATCGGCATCATTCTCTCGATGCTGCTTTTGCGGGCGATCTTTCGCATCGATCTCAAAAAAGAAAACGCCGACCTGCTCGCCCGCCAGGTCGCGAGCATACCGAAGCTTACCAACCTCACGCTCATCGTCACGAATCCCAACGTCGAAGGCGTCCGCGTCGATCAGCTGCCTTCGATCCATGGAACCGGCATCGTGGTTTCCCGTCTCAAGCATGATGATCGCGTCGCGGTCGCCCGCCCGGAGGATGTCATTCATGTCGGCGACACCCTGCATGCCGTGGGGCCGGCCGGAGCGCTCGACGAATTTCGGACCGCGGTCGGTCAGGTCAGCCGCGTCGACCTGCGTTCGCTCAAATGCGACGTCGTCATGCGGCGCGTGATCGTGACCAAGAAGACCATCCTCGGCAAATCGCTGGGGGAATTGAATCTGCCCGCGAAGCACGAGGTGGCCGTCACTCGCGTGACCCGCGCGGAAGTCGAGCTCAGCGCCACGCCGGACCAGCGCCTGCAATTCGGCGACATGGTCGTGCTCGTCGGCCAGCCCGGGGACATCGACAACGCCTCGCGCGAGCTGGGCAACTCCGTCAAGCAGCTCAACCATACCGAGCTGATTCCCGTCTTCATCGGCATCGGATTAGGCATTCTGGTCGGCAGTCTTCCCATCGCCTTCCCCGGCATCCCGGCTCCGGTGAAGCTGGGCCTCGCTGGCGGACCGTTGATCGTGGCCATTATCCTGAGCCGCATCGGCCGCATCGGGCGGCTGCTTTGGTATATGCCGAACAACGCGAACTTCGCCATCCGCGAGATCGGCATCGTCCTCTTCCTCTCCTGCGTCGGATTGCACGCCGGCGAAAAATTCGTCGCCACGCTCGTGCATGGCGACGGCGTGAAATGGATGTTCATGGCCGCGCTCATCACGGTCGTGCCGCTGATGCTGGCAGGCCTGTTCGCGCGCGTTTTTCTCAAGACCAACTACGTCACCATCTGCGGCCTGCTCGCCGGCAGCATGACCGATCCGCCCGCGCTCGCTTTCGCAAACGCCGTGAGCGGCTCCGACGCGCCGTCTGTCTCCTACGCCACCGTTTATCCGCTCACCATGCTGCTGCGCGTGATCTGCGCGCAAATCCTCGTGCTGATTTTTTTATAGCGCGACGGACGGGCGTCGCGTTCTCTCGATGGAGCAATGACGCCCGGTTCCGCTTTCGTGCCCATGATCCGGAAAGGCTGGAACGGCTACGGCCGCGACGACTTTTTCAAGGATCTCGGCGCGGGCGTGACCGTCGGCCTCCTCGCGCTGCCGCTGGCCATCGGCTTCGGCATCGCATCCGGCGCCTCGCCCGCGCAAGGCTTGTGGACCGCGATCATCGCCGGACTTTTAATCTCCGTCCTCGGCGGCTCGCGCTTTCAGATCGGCGGTCCCACCGGCGCGTTCGTTCCCGTGCTGGCCGGCGTGGTCGCGGCCTACGGCTATTCCGGCCTCGCGCTGGCCACGATGATGGCCGGGATTTTGCTGATCCTGATGGGCGTGCTCCGCATGGGCGCGCTCCTGAAGTTCGTGCCGTATCCCGTCGTCGCGGGATTTACCAGCGGCATCGCGGTCATCATTTTCACCGCACAGCTCAACGAAGCGCTCGGTCTCGGTCTCACGATGCCGCAGCACATCCCGCAGCAAGTGATGGCGCTCGCCGCGCATCTCCGCGCCGTCAGCTGGCAGGCGGTCGCCGTGACGGCGATGACGCTCGCCATCGTCCTCGTCTGGCCCCGCCTCACGCACAAGGTCCCGGCCGCCATCGTCGCGGTCGTCGCGACCTCGCTCCTGGTCCAGTGGCTCGGCTGGAATGTCGAAACGATCGGCACGAGATTCGGCGGCATCCCCGCCGGACTTCCCGGCTGGCATTTCCCGGAAATGTCCCTCGACCGCCTGCGGGCGCTGATCGGCGTGGCCGCCACGATCGCCGCGCTGGGAGCGATCGAGAGCCTGCTCTCCGCGACCGTCGCCGATGGCATGACGGATACGCGCCACGATTCCAACCAGGAGCTCATCGGACAGGGCATCGCCAACCTCGTGACGCCGCTCTTTGGCGGCATTGCGGCGACCGGCGCCATCGCGCGCACGGCGGCCAGCATCCGTCACGGGGCGAAAGGGCCGATCGCGGGCATTGTCCATGCGATCGTGCTGCTGCTCATTGTCCTCATCGCCGCTCCGCTGGCGCGATACATCCCGCTCGCCACGCTGAGCGCGATCCTCATCGTCGTGGCCCTGCGCATGGCCGAATGGCACACCTTCGTCGAGCTATGGCACGGGCCCCGCACGGATTTCGCGGTGATGATCACCGCTTTCGCGCTCACCGTCGTCCTGGATCTCACCGCCGGCGTGGGCTGCGGCATGATCATGGCGGTCGTGCTCTTCATCCGCCGCATGGAGGAACTCACCCATGTGCGCCTGCTCACGCCTGAATCAGACACCGAGATGGAAGGCGGGCTCTCCCTGCGCGGGAAATTCATCCCGTCGGGGGTGGTGCTTTTCCGCATCAACGGCCCCCTCTTTTTTGCCGCGGCCGACAAGCTGGAAGTCGCCCTGCGCGGCTCTGGTGGACGCCCGAGGATCGTCGTCTTTCGCATGAGGCTCGTTCCCCTGATGGACGCCAGCGGCCTGCATGCTTTCGAGATCGCCGTGGAGAAAATGCAGCGCGACGGCGTGCGCGTCCTGCTCACGGCGGTGCAGGCTCAACCGATGAAAGTGATGCACGAGTCCGGTCTGGCGGATCGCATCGGCCTGGACAATTTTTGCGCCAGCATCGACCAGGCACTGGCGCGCGCCCAGCAGATATTGACCGCGGAGAGCTGACGCTCAATCCGCGACGGATTCGAGATGGGCGATCACATCCGCCGCGCTGTAGCTCTCCCGGCCCGGCCGTAAAAACCGAGCCAGATGACGAGCATCCTCTCCGGTCGTCACCAGCGGCCGTTCGCTCTCATGCTCGCGAATTTGTCCGAGGCCGATCGTGGCCAGCAGCCCGTTGCACACGCATTGGCGGCCGATCGTGTCGTCGGCCGAGCCGCCTTTGCGCACGTAACTTTCCTCCGGTTCGCTCGGGCAGCGGTAGCCAATCGAGCCATCGGCCTTTTGATAGGCGTGGCGGAGATATCCGAGGTCGCATCCGCGCGTGCGCTGGCTGGGAAGGGATGTGTCCGAAATCGTGCCCCGCATTTTCGCGATCTTCAGCGGGAAACCCGTCGGGGAAGCGACCGGGTCGGTAAAGACCTCGACCGTGCCCGCACGGCTCATCTCCAGCATTCGATGCTTCCATAAGGGATCGATCCCGGATTCCTCGCAAAAGGCAAAAGGCGTGCCGACCTGCACCCCGGCCGCACCCAGCCGGAGAGCTTCCGCGAGCTTTCCCGGCCATCCATACGAGCCGGCAAGCCAGAACGGAAATCCGAGCCGCCGAAATTTCTCCAGATCCGGGAGATCGCGTTCGCCATAGATGGGCTCGCCTTTCTCGCTCAACGTCAGGAGCCCGCGCGGCGGAGCGTTGTGCCCGCCGGCGGTCGGACTCTCCACGACGAATCCGTCCACTCCCTCGGTCTTGCGGGCCAGAGCCGTCGCGAGGGCCACCGAGGAAACGATCGCCAGGAATCGGGGCCGGACAAGAGCGCCGGCGAGGCCAAAGTCCTGCGGATCGAAATCGCAGAAAAATTCCTTTCCCGCTCCCTCGCCCTCCACGTCCAGCCGCAGGCGGGCGGCCTGCCCTCGTGCGAACGCGTTCAGGATCGCCGGAATTGCGCGGGGAATTCCCGCTCCCACCAGGACGTAGTCGACGCCCGCCAGCATCGCGCCAAAAAGCGTCGGCAAGGCCGGCAGCTGGATCTTTTCGAGCAGGTTGATTCCGACCAGCCCGCCATGCCCTTCCTTCGCCAGGAACACCTCGGCGAAGCTTGCCAGCACCGTCAGCTCGACCAGCCTGCGAGGCGGCTTCGCGGAAAAGAGAGGCAGATTCCGGAACGGCGCATCCGGCGATTTTCCCCCGGCGACGAAATAGTCGCTCAGCACATGCCTCGCGACGTCCGGGAGAGGGAAGCTCTCGAACGCACGGCGCAAGTCTCCGCTGGGATCTCCGAGTTGGAGCCGCCTCGCGATCACGGCGTCCAATGCCGTTCCCGAAACGACGCCCAAGTGTCCGAGGCGGGCGACCGCGCGTGCCAGTTTCCAACCGGAGACGCCCGCGCCCATTCCGCCCTGGATGATGTGAGGATGTGCCATTGGAATCGACCATAGGCCGTTCGGCGCGCGGCATTCTCCCGGAATTGCCAGTTTTGCACCGCGGGTTGCTCAAGCCCTTTGGAAACGCCGGTAAAAAGCAAAATGGCAAATTCCGGAGACCTTCCGCCAACCGATACGAAGTGGCCCGCCCGCCGCCGGATTAGAAGGAGTCATGAAATGCGCCACCCTCGACGCGAACGAAGCCGTCGCGTCGGTTGCTTATCGGCTCAGCGAAACCATCGCGATCTATCCTATCACCCCGAGTTCGCCGATGGCGGAGTGGTGCGACGAATGGTCCGCGGGGCAGCGGCCGAATCTTTGGAAAACCGTCCCGCACCTCGTCGAGATGCAATCCGAGGCCGGAGTCGCCGGCGCCGTGCATGGCATGCTCCAGACCAGCTCGCTTACCACGACGTTCACCGCCTCGCAGGGGCTGCTGCTCATGATTCCGAATCTCTACAAGATCGCCGGCGAGCTGCTTCCCTTCTGCGCGCACGTCACCGCGCGCACCATCGCCACGCATGCGCTCTCGATCTTCGGCGATCACTCCGACGTGATGGCCTGCCGGCAAACCGGCGTCGCGCTGCTCGCGTCGAATTCCGTGCAGGAGGCGCAGGATCTCGCCTGCATCGCACATTGCGCCACGCTCGCGACCTCCGTCCCGTTCCTCCATTTTTTCGACGGCTTTCGCACCTCGCACGAGGTCGCCAAGATCGAGCTGCTCGAGGACGAGACGCTGCGCCGCATGCTCGATGAGCGATGGATCGCGCAATTTCGTCGTCGCGCGCTTTCCCCCGAGCATCCCGTGATCCGGGGCACCGCGCAGAATCCCGATGTGTTCTTCCAGGCCCGCGAGGCTTGCAATCGCTTCCACGAGCGGGTGCCGGCCGTCGTCCAGCGGCTCATGGAGCATTTCGCCGCGCTGACCGGTCGCAGCTATCAGGTGTTTCAATATTCCGGCCATCCCGAGGCGGACCGCGTGATCGTCGCGATCGGCTCCGGCGCGTAGACGGCGGAGGAGACCGCGGCCGCGCTGAACGCCCTCGGCGAGCGCACCGGCGTCCTGAAGGTGCGTCTCTACCGGCCATTTTCCGTTCCGGATTTCATCAACGCGCTGCCGCCCACGGTGCGCAGCATCGCCGTGCTCGACCGCACGAAAGAGCCCGGCGCCATCGGCGAGCCGCTCTATCTCGACGTGGTCACCGCCCTGGCCGAGACTCGCGTGGCGGGCCTCTCGAGCTTCGAGGTCGAACCGGTCGTCATCGGCGGACGCTACGGTCTCTCGTCGAAGGAATTCGATCCCGCGATGGCGCGCGCCGTTTTTGACGAACTGAAAAAGGAGCGGCCGCAGAATCACTTCACCGTCGGCATCAATGACGACGTCACCGGCCGCTCGCTCGAGGCCGACCCGGAGTTCGATCTCGAGAGCCCCGATGTCGTGCGCGCCGTTTTCTTCGGCCTTGGCTCGGACGGCACGGTCGGCGCGAACAAAAACTCGATCAAGATCATCGGCGAGGAGACGGCGAACTACGCCCAGGGCTACTTCGTCTACGACTCGAAAAAATCGGGCGCGATGACCGTATCGCATTTGCGCTTTGGGCCGCGCCCGATCGCTTCGCACTACCTCATCAAGCGCGCGAATTTCGTCGCCTGCCATCACTTCCCATTCCTCGAGCGCCAGGACGTGCTCGCCATCGCCGCGGATGTAGCGACGGTTTTGCTGAACACGTCGATCCCGCCCGACAAGCTCTGGCGCTTCCTCCCGCGTGAGGCGCAGGAGCGGATCGTCCGCGGGGGCATGCGCTGCTTCGTGATCGACGCGACGAAGGTGGCCCGGGAGTCGGAGCTCGGCGGCCGCATCAACACGATCATGCAGACCTGCTTCTTCGCGCTTTCCGGCGTGCTGCCGCGCGACGAGGCCATCGCACAAATCAAGAAGGCCATCACCAAAAGCTACGCCCGGAAAGGCAAACACGTCGTGGAGCGAAACTTCGCGGCCGTGGATCGCACCCTCGCCGGCCTGCACGAGATTCACGTTCCCAACAGCCTCGTCGTGCTGGGCACGCCGCGGCCGGCCGCGGTCCCGGACGAGGCGCCCGACTTCGTCAAACGGGTCACCGCCACGATGCTCTCCGGCCAGGGCGACCTGCTCCCCGTGAGCGCGTTTGCCGTGGACGGCACCTGGCCCGCCGGCACGTCGAAATGGGAGAAGCGAAATATCGCGGACGAGATTCCCGCCTGGGAGCCCGACCTTTGCATCCAGTGCAACAAATGCGCCTTCGTCTGCCCGCACGCCTGCATTCGGCCGAAATTTTACGAGCCCGATCTGCTCGCCGCCGCTCCGGCCGCCTTCCTCTCCGCGAACTTCCGCTCGGCGGAATTTCCCGGCCGCAAATACACCCTCCAGGTCGCGCCGGAGGATTGCACCGGCTGCGGCATCTGCGTCGAGGTCTGTCCCGCGAAGGACAAGACGGAGCCGCGCCGGAAAGCGATCAACATGCGCTCGGTCGCGGAGCGTCGCGACATCGAACGCGGGAACTATGCCTTCTTCCTCGGCCTCCCCTCGCCCGATCGCGCGCTTCTCAAACCCGAGGTGAAAAGCAGCCAGTTCGCCGAGCCGCTTTTCGAATACTCCGGCGCCTGCGCGGGCTGCGGCGAGACGCCCTATCTCAAGCTTCTCACCCAGCTCTTCGGCGACCGCGCCCTCATCGCGAACGCCACCGGCTGCTCCTCGATCTTCGGCGGCAACCTCCCCACGACGCCTTATACGACAAACGCGCAGGGCCGCGGCCCCGCCTGGTCGAACTCGCTCTTCGAGGACAACGCGGAATACGGCCTCGGCATGCGCCTCGCGCTCGACAAGCAGGCCGAAATGGCGCGTGAGCTCCTCCGCGAAATCGCACCGCAGATCGGCGACGGCGATGTCTCCGCGTTATTGGACACTCCTCAGCGAAGCGAGGCCGGGATTGCCGCCCAACGCGAGCGTGTCGCGC
Source organism: Chthoniobacterales bacterium (assembly GCA_015655545.1). Classification (GTDB taxonomy): domain Bacteria; phylum Verrucomicrobiota; class Verrucomicrobiia; order Chthoniobacterales; family JAATET01; genus JAATET01. The sequence continues at coordinate 8,833 of JAATET010000007.1, forward strand.
GTCTGCGCCGGCGACTCGCATCGATCCCAAGCAAAACCGCACGCCGCCTGGAGGCTGTCGCCGACGCACTCGCGCACCACAGTGTCTGGATCGTCGGCGGAGACGGCTGGGCCTACGACATCGGCTTCGGCGGCCTCGATCACGTGCTCTCGCTCGGCCGCGACGTGAATATTCTCGTGCTCGACACCGAGGTGTATTCGAACACCGGCGGCCAGCAGTCGAAATCCACCCCGCTCGGCGCCACCGCGAAATTCGCCACCGCCGGCAAGTCGCGGCCGAAAAAAGACCTCGGCCTCATCGCGATGAGCTACGGCTCGGCCTACGTCGCCCGCGTGGCCTTCGGCGCGAAGGATTCGCAGACCGTCAAAGCCTTCGACGAGGCGGAAAGCTATGCCGGCACTTCGCTCATCCTCGCCTACAGCCATTGTGTCGCGCACGGCTACGCGCTGCGCCGCGGCCTCGACCAGCAGAAGCTCGCCGTCGATTCCGGCACCTGGCCGCTCTACCGCTTCGATCCTCGCAAGCCCGAAGCTGCCTTTCAGCTCGACAGCGCCGCGCCAAAAATTCCCGTGGCCCGCTACCTGGAGAACGAACTGCGTTTCCGCTCGCTGGAGCGATCCGATCCCGAGCGCTTTCGCGAGCTTCAAGCCGCCGCGCAATCCGATGTCGAGCGCCGCTGGCAGCTGCATGAACAGCTCGCCGCCCGTCCAGCCCTATGAATCTTCAAACCAACTACCTCGGCCTCACGCTCCGTCATCCGCTCATGCCCGGCGCCTCGCCGATGGTGGACGACCTCGACCTCGTGCGCCGGCTGGAGGATGCCGGCGCCTCGGCCATCGTGATGCATTCGCTCTTCGAGGAACAGATCGAGCTCGAGCAGCGCGGCTATGCCAACGTCGTGGAAAGCTACCAGGATTCCTTCAGCGAAGCGCTCACGTTTCTGCCGGAGATCGACGACTTCGCCTTTACCTCGGATCAATATCTCGAGCAGCTGCGGCGCATCAAAGCCGCCGTCGATGTGCCGGTCATCGCCTCGCTCAACGGTACGAGCATGGGCGGCTGGGTGCGGCTGGCAAAGGAAATGGAGGCCGCGGGCGCCGATGCGATCGAGCTCAATTACTACCATGTGCCGGCTGACCCGCGGCAAAACGGCCGTCTCGTCGAGAGCGATTTGTTGTCGCTCTTTCGGGAGGTGCGCCGCAGGGTGGGCATCCCCGTCGCGGTGAAACTTTCCCCATTTTTTTCCTCTCTGCCGAACATCGCTCGCAAGCTCTCGGATGCAGGCGCCAGCGGCCTGGTGCTGTTGAACCGGTTCTACCAGCCCGACATCGACATCGAGAATCTCGAGGCCCTGCCCACGCTGCGGCTCTCGGATTCCTCCGAGCTGCGGGAACGATTGCGGTGGATCGCGATTTTGTTCGGCAATATCAATACTTCCCTTGCCCTGAGCGGCGGCGTGCATACCGGGGAGGATGCGATCAAGGCGATCATGGCCGGCGCCGACGGCGTGCAGATCGTTTCCGCACTGCTCAAGCATGGCCCCGGGCGCCTGGGCGAGATTTTGCGGGACATGATGCGCTGGCTCGACGAGCACGAATACGCGTCGCTCGATCAGCTGCGGGGCACGATGAGCCTGCGCCACTGCCCCGATCCGGCCGCGTTCGAGCGTGCGAACTACATGCGAATTCTGCAAGCCTGGCGCGTCTGATCGGAGATGAAACCCCGGCCGAAAATTCTCGTCGTCAACTGTGGGAGTTCCTCGCTGAAGTTTGCGCTGCTGGAGGATGAGATTTTCCTCGCCGAAGGCATCTTCGAGAAGCTGGGCCATCCGGAAGCGTCCGCGCGGTGGAAGATCGGCGACGCGGCGGGCTCGGCGGAATATCCCGACGCGAATCACCAGCGCGCGCTGGTCGCCGCGGTGGAAATACTCGAGTCGCACCTCGGCCGCCCGCTGCCGCTCGATGCCGTCGGGCACCGGGTCGTGCACGGCGGCGAGTATTTCGACAAAGCCGTGCGGATCGACCACGACGTGCTGGCCAAGATCGAGTCCTGCCGCGAACTCGCCCCTCTGCACAATCCCGCGCACGCCCTCGGCATCCGGGTCGCGAAGCATCTCTTCCCGCGGGTGCCCCACGTGGCCGTCTTCGACACGGCGTTTCACCAGTCCATGCCCGAGCGCGCGTGGATGTATGCCCTGCCGCCCGAAATGCACCGCCGCTATGCCGTCCGTCGTTACGGGGCGCACGGCACGAGCCACGCTTACGTGGCAGCCCGGGCCGCGGCGCTCCTCGACCGGCCGCTCGAGGAATTGCAACTGGTCACGGTGCATCTCGGCAATGGCTGCAGCGCCTGCGCGGTGCGCGAGGGCCGCAGCCAGGACACGACGATGGGCCTCACGCCGCTCGAAGGGCTCATGATGGGAACACGCAGCGGCGACATCGACGCGAACATCTTCTCCTACCTGCGCCGCGTGGCGGGCATGCCGTCGGAGACCGTCACGCAAATGCTGAACCACCGCGCCGGGCTGCTCGGCGTCTCCGGCGTCAGCAACGACATGCGCGCCGTCATCCAGGCCGCGAGCGAAGGCTACCAGCGCGCCACCACCGCCATCGACTTGTTTTGCTACCGGCTCGCGAAGGGCGTGCTGTCGATGGCCGCGGCGCTCGATCGGATCGATGCCCTCGTTTTTACGGGCGGCATCGGTGAAAACAACGCCCATGTGCGCGCCCATACGCTCGGCTTCCTGCGCCTGTTGCAGCCGGCGGTCGATCCCGTCCGCAACACCATGCACGGCCGCGAGTCGTGCGGCCGCATCACGGCGGACGATTCGGCGCTGACCTGTCTCGTCGTCCCGACCAGCGAAGAGCGCGCCATTGCCCGGCAGGCCGCCGATTTTGTCTAAAACATTGCCCCATGAAACATAGCCTCTTCCTCGTTCCGATCGCCAGTGAGGTCGGACTGACGTCCGTCACGCTCGGGCTGCTGCGCGCTCTGGATCAGCGCGGACTTCGCGTCGCGTTCTTCAAGCCCGTCGGCCAGCAGGCCGATCACGAGCCGGAGCGATCCACGCATTTTGTCCGCTCCACCTGCGCCCTGTCGCCCGCCGATCCGCTGGGCTTTTCGCATGCGGAGTCGATGGTCGCGGGCGGGCGCACGGACGAGCTGCTCAGCGAGGTGGTCCGGCGCTTTCACGAATCCTCCGCGGGCGCGGAACTCGTGATCGTCGAGGGCTTGGTGGCCACGCCCGAGCGGCCGTTTTGTTCCGTGATGAATGCCGAACTCATTCGCGCGCTGGATGCGGAGATCGTGCTCGTCGGATCGGCCGACGCATTGCAGGAAGGGCGGCTGCGGGAGCAAATCGACCTCGCGGTGAAGCGTTACGTAAACGGCGACAGCACGCGCGTCATGGGCTGCATCCTTAACCGGCTGCGCCCTCACGACAAAGAGCCGGTGGAGGGCGCGATCGCCCGGGCCCGGGCCGCCTATGCCGAATAGCTGCCGGGCGCCCCCAGGCTGATCGGCGTGATCCCCGCGAACGAGCAGCTTGCGCAATGCCGCACGCGGGACATCGCCCGCCATCTCGGCGCGGACATCATCACCGCTGGAGAAATCGACCGCCGCCGCGTGAAGAAAATCCATCTCATCGCGCGCACGGTGCCGAACATCATGCACACGCTCCGGCCGGGAAATATTCTCGTCACGCCCGCCGATCGCGACGACGTGCTCCTCGCCGCGAGCATGGCCGCGGTGAAGGGAGTGCCGCTCGCCGGCCTCGTGCTCACCGGTGACACGCCGCTCGACGGAGCCGTTTTCACGCTCTGCAGCCCGGGCTTGTCCAGCGGGCTGCCCGTCCTCCGCGTGAAGACGAATTCCTACGAGACCGCCCGTGAGCTCGATGCCATGAGCCCGCAGGTGCCCTCGGACGATCTCGAACGGATTCGCTGGACGATGGATTTCGTCGCGGAGCATGTGGACTCCGCATGGATCGAGGCGCACTGCCGGCGCGAGGCCGAGCCGCGCATGTCGCCCGCCGCCTTTTGCCACGGCATCACCGAACGCGCCCGCGCCTTGAACCGCCGGATCGTGCTGCCGGAAGGCAGCGAGCCGCGCACCGTGCGGGCGGCGGCCATTTGCGCCGAGCGGGGAATTGCCCGCTGCATCCTGCTGGGCGATCCGGAAAAAATCCGCGAGACGGCAAGCGCGCAGGAGATTCAGCTGCCCCGCGGCGTCGAGATCATGGACGCGAACGCGGTGCGCGCGAATTACATCGAGCCCATGGTGCAGCTGCGCCGCCACAAGCGGCTCTCCCCGCAAGCGGCCGCCGATCAGCTCGAGGATAACGTCGTGCTGGGCACGATGATGCTGGCGCTCGGCGAAGTGGACGGGCTCGTTTCCGGAGCGACGCATTCGTCGGCGAATACGGTGCGCCCGGCGTTGCAATTGATCAAAACCAAGCCGGGCGTGCGCTCGGTTTCCTCCGTTTTTTTCATGTGCCTCCCCGATCAAGTCGTCGTCTACGGAGACTGCGCCGTCGTGCCGGAGCCGGATGCCGGGACGCTGGCGGAGATTGCGATCCAGAGCGCGGACTCGGCGCGGCAGTTCGGCATTCCGCCGCGGGTCGCGATGATCTCCTACTCGACGGGGAAAAGCGGCTCGGGCGCGGACGTGGAGAAAGTCCGGGAGGCGACCCGCATCGCGCACGAGCTGCGCCCCGATCTCCTGCTCGACGGCCCGCTGCAATACGATGCGGCGGCCACCGCGGACGTGGCCGAGAAGAAAGCGCCGGGGAGCCCGGTGGCCGGCCGCGCGACGGTCTTCGTGTTCCCCGATTTGAACACCGGGAATACGACCTACAAGGCCGTGCAGCGCAGCGCGAATGTGATTTCCATCGGCCCAATGCTGCAGGGGCTGCGCCGCCCGGTGAACGACCTGTCGCGCGGCGCGCTGGTGGAGGACATCATTTATACGATCGCCCTCACGGCCGTGCAGTCCGCGCAGAGTGGATCATGAGACAGGCAGCTCCGGAACGATGGCGATCTTGAGGCCTTCCATGGCGATGTTGGTTTCCATCGCCAGGTTGATGTCGGCGAGACGGAAAACGTGCGTGACGAGGCTTTCGATGGGAATGCCGATCCGGACGGGATGCCGGATCATTGCGATGGCCATGGGGTATTCCCCGGGCGTGTAAACCCACGAGCCGACGGCGGTGATCTCTTTTTTGCAGAGATCCTCGTGGGGGTTGATTGTGCATTCGCCGTTGTCCATGAAGAAACCGACTTCGCACAGGCCGCCGCCGCGCCGGACATATTTCCAAACCGCCGCGGCCGCCTCGGGCGAACCGGTGCATTGGAAGGCGAAGTCCGCGCCACGGCCTTTCGTTTGCGCCCGCACCGCGGCGATGCGCGCGTCGGCATCGGCCGCGGTGATGTCGATCGTCGATGAAGCTCCCATGCGGCGGGCCGCCTCGAGGCGTTTCGGAACGCCGTCAATGGCGATGATCTTCTCGATGCCGAAGGCAAAGAGCGAGGCGACCATCATGAGGCCGATGGGGCCGCAACCCTGCACGACAACGGTGCTGTCGAAGTTCAGCAGGCCGGTCGTCTTGGCCCGCTCGAGCGCATGCACGGTGACGGCCATCGGCTCGATGAGCACGCGTTGCTTGAGGCTCATGCCCGTGACCTTGAAGACGGTCGAGCCTTCGCGAATGACGAGATGCGTCGCGAAATAGCCGTTGAGATGGCGGTCGGCGGAGTCGGGAATGAGTCCATAGACTCCGAGGGCGTCGCTGAGATTCGAGCGCTCGGGGAAGTCCGCGGTGAACGGGCAGTCCGGCGGCACGAGCACCGAGGTGACAACCTGGTCGCCGACTTGGAGGGGCTCACCCTGCGTGTCCCGGGTCACATTGCGGCCGAGGGCCACGATTGTTCCCGTGCCCTCGTGGCCGAGCACGACGGGAATCAGGCCAAACGGATCGCGCTGGTATTCGTGAATGTCGGTGCCGCAGATCCCGCAGCCCTCGACGGCAAGAAGGATTTCGTCGTGGCCTGGCTCGGGGAGGTCAAACTCGCGGATCTCGATTTTTCCAGGCGCGACGAGGAGGCCGGCCGAGGCAATGTGGCTGTGGGTGGTGTTCATTGCCGGACAGCGTAGCGCGCGGCGCGGGCCTTTGACCGACCGTTCCTTGGCGAGGACTTGCCTCTTTCTGCCGTGCGAATTTGAAACGGGGACAACTTTGACGAAGCAATTCGCAATCCGGGGAAGGTCGCGACTTCGCAGGCAAGTTAGGTATCATGGCACCCAATTCATGAATTTTTCTCTTCTTCACCCTCGTGATCACATCGTGGCGACAATGGATCGCATTTACTCCCGCGACATGACCACGACGTCGGGCGGCAACGTCTCCGTGCGCGATGAGAACGACGACATCTGGATCACTCCCGCACGGGTGGACAAGGGCAGCCTCTCCCGGAGCGACATCGTGCTGCGGCGGCCCGACGGCACCTTCGAGGGGAATCATCCGCCGTCATCGGAGCTGCCTTTTCACCTTCGGATTTACGAGGCGCGACCGGATGTCCGCGCGGTGATCCATGCTCATCCCGGAGCGCTGGTGAGCTTCAGTATCTGCAGCCGCGTGCCGGACACGCGACTCATTCCCGAGATCCGGAACCTTTGCGGCGATGTCGCGTTCGCGCCGTATGCGCTCCCCGGCAGCGAGCAGCTGGGCAAAAATATCGGCCTGGAGCTTGCCCGGGACGGGAAGCCGAGCTGCGTGGTGCTCGAGAATCACGGCGTAGTCGTCTGTGGCGGCGATCTGAATGCGGCATTCCAGCGATTTGAGACGCTCGAGTTCGCGGCGGAGATTCTTCTCGCGGCGCGGAGACTCGGCGACGTCCGCTATCTGGACGGCGGGGAGATCGATCTCTCGCGCCGGGCGGCCGAGCGCGTGCTGCCGGAGCGGGCGCAAACTCCTCCCACCAGCCTGGGCAAGGAGGCGCGTCGCCAGGTCTGCGAGTTTGCGCGCCGCGCCTATGCGCACCGGCTGGCCACGAGCACGGCCGGGAGCCTGTCCGCGCGCATCGAAGGAGATTCCTTTGTCATCACGCCGCGCCGTCTCGACCGCCTCGGGCTGGAGCCGGAAAATCTCGTAATCGTGAAGGAAGGCCGCTGCTGCGCGGGCCAGGAACCAAGCCGGGCGGCGACCTTGCATCGCACGATTTATCAGAAGCATCCGGAGATCAACGCGATCGTCAACGCGCTGCCGATCCATGCCACGGCCTTTAGCGTGACCGACACGCCGCTCGACACCCGCACGATTCCCGAAAGCTATCTTTTCCTGAAAGACGTGCGCACGATCCCCTTCGAGAAAATCTACGCCGACGAGGAAGCGGTCGCGGCGGCAGTCGGGCCCGCGTATCCCGTGACGCTGCTGCAAAACAACGGGGCGCTCATCGCTGGCAGGACGATGCTCGATGCGTTCGATCGTCTGGAGGTGCTCGAAGCCACGGCCGCGGCGATTCTTCGTTGCAGCGTGCTCGGGCCGATCCATCCGATGTCGGACGAAGGAATTCGCGAACTGAACGCTGCTTTTCCGTCTGTCTGAGGAGGGCAAGGAAAGACAATATCGAGCGCTTTTCTCCCAAGGGACGGAGAGCCGGCCGCGGGCGGAATTGAGAGATTGGACGCACGGGCCAGACCGGCCCGATTAATGATCAGCAACCAACTCTCACACCGCCGTCGAACCCATCTCTTTTACCTCATCCTCGCGGGATTGATCTTCGCGATCTTCTCCGCGCTGCACGCCGGGACATCCGCGGCCGCCGGGCCACAATTCTCGGATTGGTGGCAGGGAAAATACGCGAGCGGAAATTGGATGGGCGTGCGTGACTCGCTCGAGGCGCGCGGCATCGAGTTCAATGGAAATTGGAAAGGCACGTTTTACGGGATCACCGGCGGCGGCCTGCATTCGCCGCGCGGCGCGTTCGACGAGGAGTTGACGCTCGGCCTCACGATCGACTTCGGCAAGCTCGCTGGCATCCAGGGCCTCACCGCGCAGGGTGCGGTGCGCTACCGCGATGGACGCAGCCCGAATACTTATGTCGGCGCCGGCAGCACCTTCAACCCCTCGCGTTATCAGAGCGGCCAGCAATGGCGCCTGATGCCGTTTTTCCTGACCTATACGACCCCGGAGCTCTTCGGCGTGAAGGAATTCCTGACCATCTCCGGCGGCTGGCAGAATGCCTACATGTTCTTCGCGGATCAGCCGGAATCGAAACTTTTCACGAACAACGCGATCGGGACCACCAAGGGCATCGGCGGCGCGAACGGGTTCCCGTGGAGCAGCAGCTATGCGGCGTGGGGCGGATTCGTCAAGATCAAGCCCTCCGATTGGTCCTACGCGATGGCGGGGCTTTACATGGCCATTCCCGACGAAATGGCGCTGTCGAACCACGGCCTCGCCCTCGCCGGCTATGCCCCCGATCCGCAGGACAACGGCCTGTATTTCCTCGCCGAGACCGGCGTGACGCCGAAGCTCGGCCCGGCAAAACTGCCCGGCAAATATGCCTTCGGTTCCATCTACTGGGGCCTCGAGAACAAATCTTTCTACGGCCAGGCCTACGACCAGAAATACACGTTCTATTGGCAGGCCGATCAAATGCTCTTCCGCGAGCCTTCCGCTCCGGCGGTCGCGGCGAAGGATGGCGGTAAAAGCTTCAAGGAACCCGCCGTCGAGCCAAAGCTGAGCGAGCAGGGGCTCTATGCGTTCACGTTCCTCAACTACGCGCCGAAATACGACAACGCGCTGCCCTTCTACTTCCACACCGGCCTCGTCTACAAGGGCCTCATTCCCGGACGGGACAAGGATCAGCTCGGCGTCGCCTTCGGCTACGGCAACTACAGCTCCGACAAGATTTCCGCGGAGGAAGAGGCCGACGAAACCGTCCGGCAAACCTACGAGGCGGTGATCGAAGCCGACTACCGCGTGCAGCTCACGAAATTCACCTACGTCCAGCCATTCTGGCAATACATCATCCGCCCCGAAGGCACGGGCATGACGGCCAATGCCAATATTTTCGGCCTGCACATGGGCGTGATTTTCTAACCCGCTTTTATGAACACGCCATCACCCGCCGCTTCGCCCCGTCCCAATGATCGACCGACCATTCCCACAGCATCCGCCGCGAGCCGTGGCGTCTCGGAATTCCGCACCGAAGCCTTGCGCTATTTTCTGCGCCAGTGCGCGCCGTTTCGCAATCTCCCGGAAGCGGACCTGCGGGATCTGGCGGCAGTCGCCATCGTGAAACCGCTCGGAAAGGACGGCTATCTTTTCCACCGGGCGGATCTCGCGACGGGATTATATTTCGTGCGCCGCGGGATCGTGAATCTCCACCGCGTCGCGATGGACGGGCGCGAGGTGGTCATCCATTTCTATCGCGAGGGCGAGCTGCTCGTGGAGATGCCCAACGAAATGGGAGAGGGCTGTCCGGCCGATGCGCGTGCGGTGGTGGACTCGGAGATCGTCTTGATCCCCTGGCGGGATTTCGCCGAAAAATGCCGGCATATGCCCGACCTCGCCCTGCAACTGCTTTCGACCGTGGAGCGGCATGTTCACGATCTCGCGACGTCCTTCGAAGACTTTGTTTCCTCGGATAGCGTAACGCGTTTCGTTCACTGGCTGTTGCGGCGCTGCACGGGGACGACCGCGACCGTGGAAATCGATCTCGGCACCACCAAGCGCATCCTCGCCAGCGAGCTCGGCGTGCGGCAGGAAACGCTCTCGCGAACGTTCCGACAGCTGAGCGAGTCCGGTTATCTCGTGGTCCGCGGACGACGGATCATCGTGAAAGATCAGCAGGCTTTGCGGTCCGATTGGACGGACCGGGAGCTCTGCGCAGCGGCGGCCTGACTCCAGGGACGCCGCCCGCCGCCGGGACGCCCGGGGGGGCGACAAAGCGGCAATCGCCGCACCGGCAGCGGCTCGCGCGGAGCTGCCTCCATGCGAGATACAAGATGGCCGCGAGGATCAGGCCCTGAGCGGCGCAGGATTGCCAGTTCATTGGAAACCGAGCAGGCGGCCGCCCTGGTAAACAAGCAGACTCGCGCCGTAGGCGAGCACCGTCATGTAGGCGAACTGGAAGACGGGCCAGCGCCAGCTATTCGTTTCCCGTCGCACCACGGCCAGCGTGCTCATGCATTGCATCGAAAGGACGTAGAAGACCATCAGGCCCACGCAGACGAGCGGCGTGTAAACCGGCGAGCCATCGCTTCGTTTTTCCGCGCGCAGCGCGTCGCACAACGTGGCTCCGCCGCCCTCCCGCTCGTCGCCGAGATTGTGCACGATCGCCATGGTCCCCACGAATGCCTCACGAGCCGCAAACGACGCGATGAGACCGATGCCAATTTTCCAGTCGTAGCCGAGCGGTCGGATCACCGGCTCCAGCGCGTGGCCCATGCGCCCGGCGAGGCTGGCGGAAAGCGCCTCCGCGGGTGGAGTGTCGGGCTGCGAGGGCTTGGGATACGTCATCGACGCCCAGAGCACGATGGACAAGGCGAGGATCATCGTGCCGGCGTGCGTGATGAAGATCCGCCCGCGTTCCCACATCCGGAGCAGCGTGTTTTTCAAGGAGGGAAACCGATAGGGCGGCATCTCGAGCAGCAGCATCGAGGGGCCGCCGCGGAACATCGTGCGCTTGAGCAGCCAGGCCATTCCGAACGCGGCCACGACACCCAGGATATACATGGACAGCATGATGCCCGCCTTGGTCCAGGTACTCCCCGCGCCGGCCGGCAGGAGCACGGCGATCATGAGCGCGTAAACGGGCAGTCGCGCCGAGCAGCTCATGAGCGGGCAGATAAGGATGGTCGCGAGCCGGTCGCCGCGGTTTTCGATCGTGCGGGCGGCCATCACGCCCGGAATGGCGCAGGCGAACGAGCTGAGCAGCGGAATGAACGACTTGCCGTGCAGTCCCACGATGGCCATGAGGCGATCCATGATGAACGCGCCCCGCGCCATGTAGCCGCTGTCCTCGAGCAGCCCGAGGAAGAAAAAAAGAATGAGAATTTGCGGCAGGAAAACGATCACCCCGCCCACGCCCGCAACCACGCCATCGACCAGCAGGCTGCGAAGATCGCCCGCCGGCATGCGACCGCCCAGCCATTCGCCGGCGAACGCGGTGCCCGACTCGATCCATTCCATCGGCCATGCGGCGATACGGAAGATCGAGTAGAAAAGAAGGGCCATCAGCGCGAGGAAGAAAACCCAGCCCCAGACGCGATGAGTGAGCACGGCGTCCATGCGATCGGTGAGCGTGCGTCGCGGGGACTCCGGGCGTCGCACGGCGCCGGAGCACACCTGGTAGATCCAGCCATAGCGATCTTCCACGCTGGAGCCGGCAATCGCGGCGCGGTGCGGCGTGGCGATCGCCTGCGCGAGCCTCGCCTTTAGCTCCACCAGGCCTTTTCCCCTCGATGCGACCATGGGAATGACCGGCAGGCCAAGCTGCTGCTCGAGTGCGCCGGGATCGATGCGGATGCCCTTTTGCTCCGCGACATCGATCATGTTTAGCGCGACGATGACGGGCATGCCGAGATCCGCGATCTGGCTGGTGAAGTAAAGATTGCGTTCGAGATTCGAAGCATCCACCACGCTGATCACGGCGTCGGGACGCCGGGTGTCGGAGCGGCGGCCAAGCAGCACATCGCGTGCGATGGCCTCGTCGGGGCTTTGCGCTTCGAGGCTGTAGCTGCCGGGGAGGTCGAGCGCCTCCATGGGCTCGCCATGCATGCCGGTGAATCGCCCCGTCTTTTTTTCAACGGTCACGCCGGGATAGTTTGCGACCTTTTGCCGGAGGCCGGTAAGGGCGTTGAAGAGCGTGCTCTTGCCGCTGTTCGGATTTCCCGCCAGCGCGATGAGGCTCGAGCGGCGCGCCGTTCGAGGCGAAGGAAGAACGTCTCCGCCGATCATCGAGTCTCGATTTGAATGCCCGAGGCTTCGCGGTTTCGAAGCGAGAGGTGATAGCCGCGCACCTCGACCTGGAGCGGATCGCCGAGCGGCGCCCGCCGCACGGCGTGGAGCGGCGTGCCGGGAAGGAATCCAAGCTCGAGCAACCGCCTCCGGGTCTCGGCGGGGAGATCGAAACCGGTGACGCAGGCGTGCGAGCCGCTGGAAAGTTCGCGGAGGTTCACGGGATCGGCGATTGATCGCGTGCGGGAGAAATCGGGATTCAGTCTCAATAAAAGGGCGCGGAGCGCGGAGGGGAGTTTCATAGGATGATCAAGTGGCGACGAAACCGGCCGAAAGCCGCAGGCAGGGTCTTCGACCAGGTAATCCCCGGTCGTCGCATAGGCGCGCGCGCGTGAGCCGCCGCAAATGAGGCGAAAGCCGCAGCGTCCGCACTTGCCCTTGAGCAGGTCGGGATCTCTCAGCTGTCTGAAAACCGTGGCCTCCCGATAGACCTCGAGAAGATGATGAAGCCGCACGTTTCCACAGGCGATCGGAAAGCTGGCGCCCGGTTGGATCTCGCCGCAATGGGAGATGAAAATTCGGCCGCGGCCGTCATTGAGCGGAAGGATGCGGCGCCTCGAATGCGCGCGTGCATGAGACTGGATGGCGATGCGGCGAAAGTGCGGGGCATCGCTGAGGCTCAGCGGCACGCCGGTGGATGCGGGCAGGCGGCTGAGGGCGGCCAATAGTTTTTCCGTGCGATCGGCGTCCGGGGTTTCCTCACCGCGTTTCGGAACCGGCAGAGACATTCTCCATTCCGATGGCTGGAGCGTCTGCATAACTTGGGAAAAACGCCGGAGATCGGCCAGCTCGGGGATGGAGGACTTGACCTGCACGGCCAGGCGCGCGCGGCGGGCCGCGGTAAGAACATCCAACCCCCGGCTGATGCGGCGGACGGCGCCGTGCGCGTGGGCATTGCCCAGACTCACCGAAAGACTGCGCACACCGGCGCGGCGGAGCGTGTCGAAGTCGTTATCGAGAAGCCGCGCGCGGATCGACGGGCGAAGGGCGACCCAGATGCCGTGCGCATTCGCGCGTGCGACGATATCCACGAGATCGGGCCGGGCAGCCATGTCGCCGGCGATCAACAGCAGCCGCGGAGCGGCCTCGGCGATCTGGTCGACGACATCGAGGCACTCGCCGGGCGTGAGATCCACGCACATCCGCGGGGCAGGACAGCCATTCATCGCACCATGCGTCACCTCCCATGCCACGGTTACGGGACGGTCCGCAAGGGAGCCGGTGAGTTGCATGGCGGCAGTCTTTCCGGAGATGGAGGAAACGTCATTGACCGGCGTCAAATTTCGACGCGGAAGCAACGGCGTTGAGCTCTTCGTCACCGCAACCAGCGGCGCGAAATTCCTGCCAGCGGGTCGGTCGCGCTCCGAGACGGTCGAGGTGCCGGCGAATTCGATTTTTCGCGGCCTCGTCGAGGAGGAGCGGATGGACGGTGGTGCGCAGGTCGTAGTCCACGCCGGAGTGGAGCACGATGCGCAGCGCGTCTTCGGCGGAGCGGCCGCTCCCGGGACAACCGGTGGTTGCCGGGTAGCGTTCGAACGGCGCTTTTATGTCGAGGCCGACCCAGTCGGCGTAGTCGAGCGCCCCGCGGAGGCGGAATGGAAAAATGCCGGCCGTGTGCAAGCCGACCTTAAAGCCAAGCCGCCGTGCCGCGCGCATCGCATCGAGCAGCCCGAGCTGCGCGGTCGGCTCCCCGCCGCTGAAGACCACGGCATCGAGCAATCCGCACCGCGTTTTGAGAAACGCCTCGATGCGGGGCCAGTCGGGCGCGCCCCCGTCGAACGGCTGGAGATGGGGATTGTGGCAATATCGGCAGCGCCACGGGCAGCCCTGGCAGAAGACGACCGCGGCCAGCCGACCGGGATAGTCGACGGTCGAGAAGGGGACGAAGCCGCCGACGCGCAGCGTCCGGTCAGGCCGCGAGGGCACGCAGCTCCTGTTGAGCCGCCTCGCGAAAGGCGCGGCGTTCGCGATGCTCGCTCCGCTTGCCGATGTTGAATTGCGAGATGGGGCGGTGATAGCCCATCACGCGGGTCCAGACTTCGCAGCGCTGGCGTTCGTGGTCTTCGAGTTTGTGGGTGTTCATAAAATTTTCGCCGCCGCGCCGTGTTTGCGCGCCAGCCGCTCGGCATCGCAACGGGGGCAGAATTCATGCTCGCCCGCCAGATAGCCGTGCGTCGGGCAGATCGAGAAAGTGGGCGTGATCGTGAGGTAGGGAATGCGAAACCGCGTGAGCACGCGGCGCACGAGATCCCGGCATGCGCGGCTCGAGGACACACGCTCGGGAAGGTAGAGATGAAAGACGGTGCCGCCCGTATAGCGGCGCTGCAGCTCTTCCTGGTGCTCCAACGCGGCAAACGGATCGTCCGTGAAGCCGACGGGCAGCTGCGTCGAGTTCGTATAATAGGGGGCGTCGGGCGGACCGGCTTGCAGAATGTCGGGAAAGCACGCGCGATCCCCGCGGGCGAAGCGGTAGGTCGTGCCCTCGGCGGGCGTCGCCTCGAGGTTGTAAAGGTGTCCGGTTTCCTGCTGGCAGGCGGCAATGCGCGCGCGCATCCGGTCGAGCAGCCGCAGCGCGAAGTCGCGCCCCCAGGGCGTGGAGACGTCTTCCGCGTCCCCGGTGAAATTCCGTATGCACTCGTTCACGCCGTTGATGCCGATCGTCGAAAAGTGATTGCGCAGCGTGCCGAGATACCGGCGCGTGTAGGGATAAAGCCCGCGATCCATCTGCTCCTGGATCACGTCGCGCTTGATTTCGAGACTGTCGCGCGCGAGATCCATCAGCTCGTCGAGCCGCTGCATGAGCGCCGGCTCGTCGCCGGCGCGGAGGTAGCCGAGTCGTGCGGCATTGATCGTGACGACGCCAAGCGAACCGGTCTGCTCCGCCGAGCCGAAGAGCCCGTTTCCCCGTTTCAGCAGCTCGCGGAGATCGAGCTGCAGGCGGCAGCACATCGACCGCACCATGCCGGGCTGGAGGTCGGAGCTGAGGAAGTTTTGGAAATAGGGGAGCCCATATTTGGCGGTCACCTCGAAGAGCAGATCGACGTCCTCGCTTTCCCACGGAAAATCCTCGGTGATGTTATAGGTCGGGATCGGAAACGTGAACACGCGCTGGCGCGCGTCGCCCGCGATCATCACTTGTAGAAACGCGCGATTGATCATGCGCATTTCCGGACCGAGATCGCCGTAGGTGAATGTGGCCGGCTCTCCGCCGATGAGCGGATGTTGGGAACGCAAGTCCTCGGGGCAGACCCAATCGAAGGTGAGATTCGTGAACGGCGTCTGCGTGCCCCAGCGCGAGGGAACGTTCAGATTGAAGACAAATTCCTGCAAGTTTTGCCGCACGGTCCCCTCGTCGAGCCGGTCGACGCGCACGAACGGCGCAAGGTAGGTATCCACGGAGCTGAAGGCCTGCGCGCCGGCCCATTCGTTTTGCAGCGTGCCGAGAAAATTCACCATCTGCCCGAGCGCGGTGCGCAGGTGGCGTGGCGGTTGGGACTCGACCTTGTTCGGCACGCCATTGAAGCCCTCGGCAAGCAGCGTGCGGAGAGACCATCCGGCGCAATAGCCGGCGAGCATGTCGAGATCGTGGAGATGAAAATCCGCCCGGCGATGCGCGCGGGCCACGGCCTCCGGATAGATGTGATCGAGCCAGTAGTTGGCGGTCAGCTTGCCGCCAATGTTCAGGATCATGCCGCCGAGCGAGTAGCCCTGGTTGGCATTGGCATTGACCCGCCAATCCTGGCGGTCGAGATATTCGTTGAGGGAAGCGACGGGATCGACCATAAGGGCGGGCTCAGGGACACATATTGTGGTCGCGCTGGAGACGAGCGCTATTTGTAGTGGTGCGCGCGCATCGCGCATTGATCCCGGTCAAATTTTTGGCCGTCACCGCCAGGAAATCTCCTCCGGATGCGAAAGCCAAAAAAAGCAATCGCGGCCAAGCAAAGTTCAATCGCCGTTGAGTGAGAAGATGGCGATGGTCTGGAACGCAGGCGAGATGCGTCGGAACGAGTTTGGCGCTCCGCTTCGAGCCCCTTGGTCAATGGCCCGTTTCAAGGTTGCAGCCGCAGCTGCCGCCACGCGCCCTGGTAGGTGCGCTTGTAGAAAATGCGGTCGTGCAGGCGATGCGGCGCGCCCTGCCAGAATTCGAACGTGCTTGGCCGGATGCGGAATCCCCCCCAACTGTCGGGCAAAGGCACGCTGCCGTTTCGGAACTTGCGCAGCATCTGCTCGAACTTCGCCTCCAGCAGCGCGCGCGAGGTGATCGTGCGGCTTTGCTCGGAGACCCACGCGCCGACCCGGCTCTTGAATGGCCGGCGCAGGAAATAGCGCGCCGATTCGGCCGGCGTGATTTTCTCCGCCTTGCCGGTGATTTCGATCTGGCGGCCCAGGCGCAGCCACGGGAACAGCAGCGCAGCTTGAGGATTTTCCGCCAGCTGGACGGCCTTTTCGCTCTCGTAGTTGGTAAAGAAGATGAACCCCTGCTCGTCCCAGGCCTTGAGCAGCACGGTTCGGCAGGTTACGCGGCCTTCGGCGCCCGCGGTCGCCAGGCTCATGGCGTTGACCTCCGGGATGCTGGCATTCTGCGCATCGCCGAACCACTGTTCGAAGACGACGTAGGGGCTGGCGTCCATATGGGGGCCATCGAGCGGAACGCGGGTGGAATCTTCGCAGACCAGGAGCGATGGAGAGTTTTCGACGATTTCCATGAACGAATTTTACGCCAGGGCTGCGCGCGGGATTTTGATCCGGATCAAGCCCGGCAGCGATTCCAGGATGCAGGCCGTTTTTGTCTCCTGCAGCATGGCGGTGAGAAGCCGGATGTGGAATGATCACGTGATGACCAATGCGGCCTTCGATCTCGCGGCGATTCGCGCGCAATTCCCCTTCCTCGATGTCGCGGTGCACGGCCGGCCCGTCGCCTATCTCGACAACGGTGCGAGCACCCAGAAGCCGCGCGCGGTGATCGCCCGCATGGCGGAATTCGCCGCGCACGAATACGCAAACGTGCACCGCGGCATTCACGAGTTGAGCGAACGGGCGACCGCCGCCTACGAGGCGGCGCGGACGCGAGCGGCGGCCTTTCTCGGCGCGCCGGAACCGGAAAGCATCGTCTTCACGCGCGGCACCACCGAGGCCATCAATCTCGTCGTCAACTCGTGGGGAGAGGCGAATGTGCGGTCGGGCGACACGATTCTGCTGACCGAAATGGAGCACCACAGCAACCTCGTGCCGTGGCTCGAGCTGGCGCGGCGCAAAGGCGCGCGGGTCGCCTATGTGCCGGTCACGGAAGGCGGCGCGGCACTCGATCTCGAGGCCGCACACCGCCTGCTCGCGGAGCGGCCGCGGATCTTCGCGTTTGCGCATGTTTCGAACACGCTCGGGGTGGTATCGCCCGCGAGGGAGCTCTGCGCGGAGGCGCGCAAGCACGGCGTGGTCACGCTGCTCGACGGCGCACAGGGCGCGGGACATCTGCCCGTGGATGTGAGCGATCTCGGATGCGATTTCTATGCCTGCTCCGGCCATAAAATGTGCGGACCGACGGGCATCGGGCTGCTTTATGGACGGGCGGAAATTCTGAAGGCGATGGCGCCATGGCAATGCGGCGGCGAGATGGTGGAACGCGTGACCTACGACGGGGCGACGTTCCGAAAACCTCCGACGAGATTCGAGGCCGGAACTCCGCCCATCATCGAAGCGGCCGGGCTGCATGCGGCCATGGATTTTCTCGACGCCGCCGGCCTGGCGGGCCTGGCGGAACACTGCGAGACGCTTGGCGGGCGGGCGGCGGCGGCGCTGCGCGAGATCGAGGGCGTGCGGGTTTTCGGACCGGAAGGCCGCCGCGCGGGGCTGGTGACGTTTCATGCCGCCGATGTGCACGCCCACGACCTGGCCTTCTTTGCGAACGAGCGCGGCGTCGCGCTGCGCGCCGGCCATCACTGCGCGCAGCCCCTCATGCGCAAGCTCGGCGCATCCTCGTCGTGCCGCATGAGTTTCTACCTCTACAACACGGAGGAAGAGCTCGATCGCGGCGTCGCCGCGGTGCGCGAGGCGATCGCATTTTTTACAAGATCATGAGCATGGAACTTTACCAGGAGGTGCTGCTGCAGCACTCGCGGCGGCCGCGGAATTTCGGCCCGCTCGAAGGCGCGACACATCGCGCCGAAGGCTTCAACGCGCTGTGCGGCGACGAGATCGCGGTCGAGCTGGCCGTGGCCGAAGGAACGGTGCGGCAGGCGAAATTCACCGGCAGCGCGTGTGCGATCTGCACGGCCTCCGCCTCGATTCTCACGATGGAGCTCACAGGCTGCGGCGTCGAGGCGGCGCGAGTCCTCGCGGAGGATTTCCGCAAGCTTGCCGTGAGCGGCGAGGCGACGGCGACATTGGGCGGGCATCCGCGGCTCGCGGTAATGGGCTCGGTGCATGAGTTCCCACAGCGGGTGAAATGCGCGACGCTGCCTTGGGAGACGGCTCTGGCGGCACTGGAGATGCCGGTCGGCTGATTATTCCCGGCGGGGAATTCGAGCCGGGAAAACCGCACCCTCCTCGCCGGCGGGCAGCTCGGTGCAATGGGCGTCGCGCACGAGGCGGGAGCAATCGGCCGGAGCGGGGATGCGATCGGAACCGACGCGGAGCGCGGTTGGAATGTCCGGCACGATCTCGCAGGCATCGAACGTGCGCGAGGCGGGGATCGCGCGGCCGGATTCGACGAATTCCTGTTGCAGCAGCATGCGCAGAGGACGCTCGACCGTTTCGGAGAATTTCGCGCTCATGGAATGAACCTCCGATTCAGCGAGACGGGCGAGGACTTTCGGTGAAGTTCGATCACGTCCTTTTCCTCATCCGAGCCCTCGACAGCCGCGGGAAGAATCAAAATGGGACAGGGAACGTTTCGGATGAGCTGCTCGGCGCGGCTGCCGAGGAAGAGCCGATTGAAGCCGCGATAGCCGTGGGTGGAAGCGACGATGAGATCCGCGTGGGTCCGTATCGCCATCTCGCGAATCGTGTCGTCCGGAAATCCCCCGATGGCGATGAGGGTGGCGGACTGCACCTCGGGATCGTCCAGGAACTCACCGCGCAAAAGCTGGATTCTTTCGCTGGCTTTGCGCAGTCGGACATCCTGGCAAATCCTCAGCTGCTCGGCGGTGGTGTGAGCGGGGGCGTAGGTCAGCGGCTCGTAAACATGGAGGATCACGAGATGGCCGCCCACGACGCGGGCGAGAGCGGCAGCGCTCCGGAGCAATGCGCGAGAGCGGGGACCGCAGTCAACGGGGACGAGAATCGTGGCGATGTCTGCCACGGCGCCGGAGGAATTGCGGCGGAAGGATCGAGTGGGGGAGTTCATGGGGGTTCACCTTTGAATTCAAGGTAAGCGTCCCCCTTCGCGCGCTCTCACCCTCCATTGGTTTTTCCCGACCCTTTGCTGTGAAAGCCTGATGGCTCACCAAGCAAAACCGGCCTCTAGTCGCCCTCCTATCCAGGCTCCGGAAGCAGCCGCAAAAATTGTCGGAGCCCGCACCACGGCTGCCCGGCGGCTTGCGTCATTGCGGCAACACCGGCTTCGTGCCCCATTCGCCGGGCTTCGGCCCCATCGTGAAGGCAAGCGTGCCGCCATTTTTCACGGCGTCGTGGAGCAGAAACGGCTGGTCGAGATCGCGGCCATTCAGCTGCACGGATTGCACGTAGAGATTTTTTTCGGAGAGGTTTTTCGCGGTCATCGTGAACGTCTTCCCATTCGCCAGCTGCATGGTCGCGCTCTTCACCTGCGGCGCGCCGATCACGTAATAGCCGCTGCCCGGACAGACGGGATAAAATCCGAGGCAGGTGAAAATATACCACGCGGACATTTGCCCGCAGTCGTCATTGCCGCTCAGCGAATTCGGCTTGTTGCCATATTGCGTCGCGACCACTTCCCGCAAGCGCTCCGCCGCTTTCCACGGCTGGCCGGCATAGGAATAGAGATAGATGACGTGGTGCGCGGGCTCGTTGCCATGCCAGTATTCGCCGATCGATCCCTGGGTCTCGCCCGTGTCCGCGCTTTCCTTGGGCGGCTGGAAGGTGAAAAGCGAGTCGAGCCTGGCGACGAATTTGTCGCGGCCCCCCATGAGCGAGATCAAGCCGGGGACGTCCTGCGGAACATACCAGGAATATTGCCAGCTCGTGCCCTCGGTGAAATCCCGGGTGCCGATGGAGTCCTCTTCGTAAACATGCGGCTTGAACGGCGTGCGCCAGTTGCCGTGCGAGTCCTTCCCGCGCATCAGGCCGACGGACGGATCGAAGAGGTTTTTATAACTCGCGGCGCGCTTCATGAAATACGCGTAGTCGTCGGCCTTCCCGAGCGCCTTCGCCATCTGCGCGACGCAATAATCGTCGTAGGCGTATTCGAGTGTTTTCGAGACGGATTCGTTCTCCTTGTCGAACGGCACCCAGCCGAGCTTCGCATACGTCGCGACGCTGTCGTAGTTCGGATTCATGGCCGTGGTCCTGATCGCCTCGTATGCGCGGGCGGCGTCGAATCCGGGCACGCCTTTCAAGTAGGCATCCACGATCACCGGCACGGCGTGATAGCCGACCATGCACCACGTCTCGTTGGCCTGCAGCGACCAGACGGGCAGCAGGTGGTCCACGCTCTGGTCGTAGTGCGCGAGCATGGAATTGATCATGTCCGCATCGCGCTTCGGCTGGATCAAGGTGAAGAGCGGATGCGTCGCGCGGTAGGTGTCCCAGAGCGAGAAAACGGCGTAGTTCGTGAAGCCGTCGGCGAGGTGAATATTCTGGTCGAGGCCGCGATATTCGCCGGTCACGTCCTCGTAAAGATTCGGCGCGAGCATCAGATGATAGAGCGCCGTGTAGAAGGTCTCCTTTTCCTTTTTCGATCCCTCGATCTGCAGCTTCGCGAGCTCGCGGTCCCATTTGTCGCGGGTCGCATCGCGCACCTGCTGGAAATCCCAGCCGGGAATCTCCGCGTCGAGATTTTTCAACGCATTCGCCGCGCTCACGGCCGAGACGGCGACCTTCACGGTGATCGCCTCGTTTTGGCGTGTGTGATAATAAACGAGGAACTGCATGTAGGCGCCGGCGGCCTCGAGGCTGCTGCGGAAGCGATACGTGTTGTATTTCACGAGCTTCCCGTCGTTGTAGATTTCCGCGCGATCGAAGGGCCGCGAATAGCGCGCCGCGAAGTAAATCGGCCGCTCCTTCGCCCAGCCGTTCACGAGATGGAATCCGGTGATGGTCGAGTTGTCCTCCACGCGGACGCGTGACCAGACCACTTTCCATTTTCCGCCGTTCAGCACGTGATGGAGATCGGTGAGGATCGAGGCGTAATCGCTTTTCGGAAACGTCATGCGCATCATGCCCGCACGCTCGCCGGCTGTGAGCTCGACCGTCACGTCCGAACGATCCAGCTTCACTTTGTAATAGCCGGCGGAGGCCGCTTCGTTGTCGTGCGAATAGCGCGAGCGATAGCCGGCGGCGGGCTTGTCCTTCGTGCCCGACACGAGCTTCGGCTTGCCGATTTGCGGCATGAAAAGAAAATCGCCGAGATCCGGAATGCCCGTGCCGCTCAGGTGCGTGAGGCTGAATCCGATAATCGACTTGTCCGAATACTCGTAGCCGGACGCCGTCTCCCACAGTTCCTTGTCGGTATCCGGGCTCAGCTGCACCATTCCGAAAGGCGCGGACGGGCCGGGATAGGTATTCCCCTCGCCTTGCGTGCCAACCAGAGGACGGATGAAATCCGAAAGTCGCGCCGGCTCATCAGCCGCGTGCGCGAGCGGACCGAGCGAAACCACGCCGAGAAAAAAAAGCCGCCAGCCGAGACACCGTTTCCACATCAGGGCAAAATCGTTGGCTCGGAAAGAATTTGTCGAGCGCAATGCGCGTTCCGCGCTTCACACTTGCCGAACTCGAAAGCGCGGCTGCATAACGAGGGATCGCCGCAAAAACGCCAGTCGTGTTCGATTTCTCTCCACGATTCTCGAGCCTATGAAATGGAAAATCAGACTTCTCGCCTTCGCCATCTCGCTTGGCGTGCTGCGCGCCAACCCGCTTGATTCCTCGATAAAAACCGCAGGCGCGAACGCCCGGGAAATCCGCGCTTTCCTCACCGACGCCGAGCGGAAGCATGGCCCGCCGGGCAGGAAGGCCGCCGAATTTCTTCTCGCGGGCATGCCGCCGGCCGACCTTCAGGCGCTCAAGGCAAAGCCGCTGCTCGAGAACCTCGATCTCGCCTTCCAGGCGCGGGACGAATTTCCCTGGGCGCGCGAGGTTCCCGAGGAAATTTTCCTCAACGACGTGCTGCCCTACGCCGTCTTCGACGAGCCCCGCGATCCCTGGCGAGCCGACCTTTACGAAAAATGTCGCAAGCTCGTCGCCGGCTGCCGCTCCGCCACGGAAGCCGCCCAGAAGATCAATCGCGAGTTCTTCAACCTCGTCGACGTGCACTACAACACCGGCCGAAAGAGCACCAACCAGAGCCCTTCCGACTCGATCGCCCAGGGCAAGGCGACCTGCACCGGCCTGACGATTCTCTTCGTCGATGCCTGCCGCAGCGTCGGCATTCCCGCCCGCGGCGCGGGCATCGCCAAATGGACGACCAAGGAGGGAAATCACACGTGGCCGGAAGTGTGGGACGGCAAATGGGCTTTCACCGGCGCCGACGAATACGACGAAAAGGGATTGAATCGCGGCTGGTTCGTCGATGACGCGGCGCAAGCCAGGGCTGACGTGCGGGAGTCCGCCATTTACGCCACCTCCTGGCGGCCGACCGGCGAGATATTTCCGATGGATTGGAGTCCGAAAGCGCAGACGGTCGCCGCGATCAACGTCACTTCCCGCTACACCAAGGCAGCCATCCAGGCCGCGGCGGGGGTCGAAATCCATCTGCGCTTGAAAGCCGGCGACGCCGCGACCGGAGACGGCCGCGTCGTCGCGGAGGTCGCGCTTCAGGACGAGAGCGGCAAGGTCCTTTCCACGGGACAGACAAAAGCGGGCCGCGCGGATTGGAACGATATGCCGAGCTTCGTCGTCCCGCCCGGGCAGACGTATTATTGGCGCGTCACGCGCGATGGAAAAACGCGCGAGCAAAAACTCATGGCCTCCTCATCCGGGACGATTGATTTGACGTGGGAAAACCTCTCGGAAATCCCCGCGGCCGTGACCGCCGTGGAAGCATGGCTCGCGAAGCCCGTCGCCACCCGCGGCGCGGCGCCGACAAGTCCCATCAGCCGCGCCGAGGCCGAGCGGATCCGCCAAATGCTTTGGGCCGAGCGCCGGGAAACTCTCCGTGTCGAACGAGGCGCGGAGGTCCGCGAGAGAGTGCTCACGCGAGATGACAAGGTGATGCGCTTCAAGGAAAAAATCTTTGGCGATGAGCCCGTCGGCGGCCACAGCCTCTGGATTTCGCTGCACGGCGGAGGCGGCGTTCCCGCGGAAGTGAACGACAGCCAATGGTCGAACCAGGACAATCTCTACCAATTGAAAGAAGGCGTCTGCGTGGCGCCCCGCGCCCCGACGAACAACTGGAATCTCTGGCACGAGCCCCACATGGATCCGCTGCTCGGCCGATTGATCGAGGACTTCATCGCCACGCGCGGCGTCAACCCCGACAAAGTCTACCTCGTCGGCTACTCCGCCGGCGGCGACGGCGTCTATCAGCTCGCCCCGCGCATGGCCGACCGCTTCGCCGCCGCGGGCATGATGGCCGGGCATCCGAACGATTCCTCTCCGCTCTCGCTCCTCGACCTGCCCTTCGCGCTGCTCGTGGGCGGCGACGACGCGGCCTACGATCGCAACCGGCACGCCGCCGAGTGGAGCAAGATGCTCGACGATCTCCAGCGTAAAAATGCACCCGGTTATGAGCATTTCGTCCGCATCTACAAGGGACTCGGCCATTGGATGAACCGCAAGGACGCCGAAGCGATCCCGTGGATGGCCGGCTTCACGCGAAACCCCTGGCCGAAGCGGATCGTCTGGGAGCAGGGCAACGTCGTTTCCCAGCGCTTCTATTGGCTGAACCTGCCGAACCAAACACCCAAAAAAGGCTATCGCGTTTACGCGGAGGTTCGCGGCCAGACGATCAAGATCACGACCAACAGCACCGACCATCTCACGCTCAGATTGTCGGACGAACTCGTGGACCTCGACCAGCCTGTCGTCGTGGAAGTCAACGGGAAGAGCGTCTTTTCGGACAGGGTCTCCCGGAGCGCCGCTACCATCGCCGCCACGCTCGAGGAACGTGCCGACCCGCGTGCGGCCGCCACCGCGGAGCTGGCCTTGAGCTGGTAGCTCGAAGATAAATAGAGGCGGAGATTTTTGATCCGCGTTTGAAATTCTGTTTCTCCCATGCGCTACGCCGCCGACCGGCATCTCCATTTTCTCCGCGCCCGGAAAGAGAAGAGCCGGCCGAAAGTTCGCGCTCTTCGCGCCTACGGTGCGAGCTGCAACTCCGCAAGCTGCCGCTTCCAAAGCAGCAGGCGATCGAAGCGCGCCGCCAAAGCCGAAAGGTCCGCCGGGGAAACCTCGGGCCACGCCCTGTCGAGAGCGATCAATTGACCGTCCGCATTCTCCATCGCCGCCGCCACCAAACCAATCATGTCTTCGAGTTCCTGGCGAATCTTCGCGGCTTCGGACGCGGCCAGCGCCCGCTCCAAGGGCGACTTTGCATCCCGCCGGATCTGCCACCGTCGCGCCGCCTGCACCAGCGCTCCGACGCGCAGGAAAAGATCGGTGTCCGATATTCCGCCAGCCGCCGCGGCATCACCGAGCAGCAGCCGCAGCCGCCGCGCGGGATGGCTCAGGATGGCGCTGGCTTCATTGAGCTCCGCGAAGGCCTCGGCGTCGCCGCCGGCCGCGTCGGGATGCCGCGCGCGGGCCTGGTTTTGGAAAGCCGCGCGCACGTCGGCCGGCGCGAGCAGGGGCCGGCGCGGAAGCCCGAGGAGATCGAACGCATCCATGCCCGCACGCTGCCGGGAACGCGCTTCGCGGGCAAGCGCGACGGATTTTTCCTTGGACAACCCGGAGCCCGGCCCCCACTTTCACCGTCTGCAAATATGTCGTTTCAAGGTTTAGGACTCTCAGACGCCGTGGTTCACGGTGCGCAACGCATGGGATATATCGATCCCAGCCCGATTCAGTTGCGTTCGTTTCCCGTCGTGCTCGAAGGCCGCGACCTCATCGCCTCCGCCCAGACGGGCACGGGCAAGACCGGCGCCTTCGCGCTGCCGATTCTCAGCCGCCTCGGCAATGGCCACGGGCATCCGCGCTGCCTCGTGCTCGAGCCGACGCGCGAGCTCGCGATGCAGGTGGAGACAGCCTTCCGCGACTATGCGCGATTCATGCACATCGACGTCACATGCCTCTTCGGCGGGGTGGGCTACGGCAAACAGCGCGAGGAACTCAAGGCCGGCGCGGACATCGTATGCGCGACTCCGGGCCGGCTGCTCGATTTCATGGAGCAGGGCGACATCAAGCTCGATAAGATCGAGATCCTCGTGCTCGACGAGGTGGACCGCATGCTCGACATGGGCTTCCTGCCAGACGTGCGGCGCATCATCGAGAAATGCCGCAAGGAGCGGCAGACCCTGCTTTATTCCGCCACCGTGCCCGACGAAATCGGGCGCCTGGCCACTTGGTGCCTGGTGAATCCCGAGAAGATCGAGATCGGCGCGCGGCGCTCGCCGGCCGAGAGCGTGAAGCATGCGATCTACCCCGTCGCTGCGGATCAGAAATTCGACCTCCTGCTCGCGCTGCTCGAGGCGACGAACTACCACAGCGTGCTTATTTTCTCCCGCACGAAGGATGGCGCCGACCGCATCATGCGCAAGCTCAAGGACGAAAACCACTCCGTCACCTCGCTGCACAGCAATCGCACGCAGCAGGAGCGCATCGACGCGCTCGAGGGATTCAAGAGCGGCAAATACGAGGTGATGGTCGCCACCGACATCGCCGCGCGCGGCATCGATATTGCCGGCGTGAGCCACGTGATCAATTACGACGTGCCGCAGCATCCGGAAGATTACGTGCATCGCATCGGCCGCACCGGTCGCGCGGAAGCAACGGGCGACGCGTTCACGATCATGACGGCCGAGGAGCTGCCTCACGTCACGGACATCGAGCGGTTCATCGGCCAGAAGGTCGAGCGCACGAAACTCGCCGGTTTCGACTATCTCTATTCCGCCGTCTTCGACGAAGCGCGTGTGACGCAGGTTCTCAAGGGAGCGAAAGGCGTGCGCACGCACAAGGGCGTGAAGTTCGGCAGCGCGGGCAAAAAGCGGCGGCGGTGATCAAACTAAACATAATTGACGGGATTTTAGGGATTTCCAGGAAGAGAAAACCTCCCGTAAATCCTCAGAATCTTGAAAATCCTGTTTAGTTCGATCCAGCCATTCTACGCTGTGCTCCATGGTTGAAATTTCGATCTCCTATGAAGGAGGCCTGAACTGCCGCGCCACGCACGGCCCCTCGCAAACCCGCATCGAAACCGACGCGCCCACCGACAACCTCGGCAGGGGAGAGGCATTCAGCCCGACGGATCTTTGCGCGACATCGCTCGGCACTTGCATGGTGACGACGATGGCAATCTATGCGCAGCGCAAGGGATTCGAGTTTCCTGCCGGAACGAAACTCGCGGTGCGGAAGATCATGACGTCCGAGCCGCCCCGCAGGATTGCGCGGATCGAGGTCGAGATCGACGTGCCGCTGCCCGCGGATCACGCGGAGCGCGCCGAACTCGAGCGTGTCGCGCTCAATTGCCCGGTGGCGCTCAGCCTGCATCCCGACGTCGAGAAGCCCGTGAATTTCCGCTGGGTCGGCTAGCCGAGCTCGAAAGTCGTGACGCCGAAAATGCCGTCGAGCGGCAGCGCGGGAATTTCGCGGCGATACATGCGGGCCGTCGCAAAAACCTCGCGCATCCCGCAGTGCTCCGCCATCCGCACCGCCGCGGCATTCACCTCGGGCGCGTCGAAAAAGACCGGCTGCCCACCGGCTTGGCCGCACAGCGCGAAAAAAAGCTCCTCCGCGATCCGTGCGTCATCCGCAAAAAGCGGCCCTATTTTAAATCCCTCGCGGCATTGCCGGATCACGCCGTAACCGCGGAGACGATCCCCGCGCATCCATCCCAGGTCGATCGCATGCGGCATCGCGAGCCAGGCGCGCAGAAATCGCTCCCGCTCCGCCGGGAAGAAGCGGCGGTCGTAAGCGGCGACCGCCTCGAACGGGATCTCCCGCGCCGGCACGATTTCCGCCCCTGCGGCGCGCCCGGCCACCACGCCGCCGTAGCGGATGTTCCGATACGCGAACCGGAATCCGAAAAACTTCGCGTATTGCCGCTGTTTCGCGAGCACGCCATCGATGCCGATAGCCCGCCCCTCCAGCGCCGCCAGAGCATGCTCCGCGAGCAGCAGCCCGTGCCGATGGCCGCGCAACTCCGGCCTCACGATATAAAAGCCGACGAATCCGAAATCGGCGCCATAGGAAACCGCCGAGATCGCGCCTACGGCCTCGCCATCGCGCTCGGCGAGAAAAAATCCATGTGGGTCGGCGGCAAAAAAGGCCTCCGCATCGTCCAGCCCGGGATTCCATCCCTCCCGCGCGGCCCATTCCACGGCCATCCCGAGGTCGTGCCTTGTCATTGCTCGAATCTTCACGCCATCGTCCATTTGCGTAAGCTTAGAAGGCGAGGTGCAGGGGTGGCAATCGCCGGATCAGCCCGCCATCAGCCTCGCCGCGCTCCGGCATCCGCAACAGGTTCATTTTCAGCGCTCCGGGGGGTTATTCACAGCGTCAAGCCGCAATTCCCATTTTCTTCACAAAACCACAACCTATTGTGGTTGCCAGTAAATTTTCATCAATAGGCGGTGGAAATTGTTTGACTCATCGGGTTCAAATCGGGCAAACTTCCCAGCATATTGGGGGGTTTGCGCGCCGGGTTGTGTGCGGGTGTAAATACCCTGAAAATGCGTCGAAAAGGCATCCGCGGATGTGGTTTCGGCGGAACTATTGACCCGAAATTTACCCATGGCCCAAATTACCACGATTCAGCTTGGAGACCGCACCTTCGTCCTCGATCGGGAGAAGGCGGAAGCCGCCTACGCAGCCAAACGCGTCATCAATGGCCGCGAGACGATGTTTTTCAACATCCTGCCCGTGAAATATGCGTGGGCCTACGATCTTTACAAGACGATGAAGGCGAACCATTGGGAGCCTGAGGACATCCAGATGCAGCGCGACATCGAGCAATGGCGCGATTCGTCGGGCAAGATCTCGGAGACCGACCGGTGGATCATCAAAATGGCGATCGGCTACTTTTCCGCCGCGGAAGGCATCGTCGGCGACAATATCCAGCACGTCGTCCGCGAGCTCGTCACCGCGCCGGAGCTCAAGCTCGTGCTCGGCCGCCACGCGCACGAGGAGAACATCCACGCCGACTCGCTCGTCTACATGATCAGCTCGCTTGGGATCAATCCGCACGAATGCGAGGCGATGTTCGAGGATATCGAGACGATCAAGCAGAAGACGGAATTCGTGGTCACCAACAGCCGGGCGCTGCGCCGCGACATGGATCTCTCGACGCTCGAAAACAAGCAGGCGCTCGCGAAGAATATTTTTCTCTTCGGCCAATGCATGGAAGGCACGCAGTTCTATGGCCTCTTCGGCATGGTGCTCGCGCTTTACCGCCAGACGTAATTCCCCGGCATCGGCCAGATGTTCAGCTACACGCTGCGCGACGAGTCGAACCACATCGAAGTCTTCCGCAATCTCCTCATGGATCTCGTGGATGAAAATCCCGACATCTGGACGGAGAGTTTCCGCGAGGAATTGCGCGACACGATGCGTGAGGCCGTGCGGCTCGAGAAGGAATTCATCGCCGATTGCCTGCCCATCTCCGCGGTCGGCCTTACGAAGGACGAATTCCTCACCTACATCGATTACATCGGCGACCGCCGGCTCATCGATGTCGGCCTGGAGCCCCTCAACGGCCCGATCACGAATCCCCTCCCCTGGCTCGCCGAGATGATGGATCTCCGCAAGGAAACGAATTTCTTCGAAGGCAAAGTCACCGACTACCGCCGCTCCGCCGCCATGAAGGACGCGGACGACGACGATCTCTAACCGGAGTCTAAAGTTTTAAGTTTGTAAGTTTTAAGAAAGCCGCAAACCGAGAACTCCGCCTCACTTACAAACTTAAGACCTAAAACTTAAAACTCAGCCCCCTGCCGCCATGACCTATAAACTTACCCTCGCCGAGGATCTCGCCCTCAAGCGCCTCGTCACCACGCCACGCGAGCAAAAGCCGGACTACGCATGGCGCGAAGTTCTGCCCGCCGACGAACGCCCGGAGATCAAGGTCACCCGCGGCGAAGAGGAACACATCTTCAACCTCGCCGACGTCGCCGACGAAATCGGCAACGCCCTCACCGACCTGCTCCTCTCCCGCGACGAGCGCGATATTTTCAACGACACGAATCGCAGCCTCGTCGCGAGCGTCGCGCATTCCGTCGCCGAAAAGCTTGCCGAGCAAGTCGCCGAAGGCCGCGCCCTCAAACTCTCCGAGAACGACCTCTCGCTCCTCATTGAAAAAGCGCTCATCGAAAACGACGCCCATGATGTCGCGAAAAGTCTCGTCTTCAGCCGCTCCATCAAAGGCGGCGCGCGGGTCACCGACCTCGACTCCGAACTCGCGTTGAACAACGTGCGCGTGATTCGCCGCAACGGCTCCGTCGTGCCCTGGATCGAGGACAAGATCGAGACCGCCGTCCGCAAAGCCTTCCTCTCCGAACGCGAGGATGCCGAACCTTCCCACCGCATCGCGCGCGGCGTGACCGAGCGCGTGCTCCACGGCGACCAATCGTTCGTTCACATCGAGCACGTGCAGGACATCGTCCAGGAAGAGTTGATGCGGCAAGGCTTCTATAAAGTCGCCGCCAGCTACGTGCTTTACCGCGCCCACCGGGCGCAGCAGCGCGACGACCAGGCCGCCCGCCCGGCCAATGACGAACCGCAGCAGGACTCGCTCATCGTCGTCCGAAGGCCGACGGCCAGAGCGTCTTCTGGGATGGCGCCGACCTCAAGCGCCGCATCCAATTTTCGATGATCGGGCTCGAGCTCAACATCGACGCCGACCACATCGAGCGCGAGCTGCGCCGCTCCATCGGCA
>JAATET010000111.1 GCA_015655545.1 Chthoniobacterales bacterium
AGGATCAGCAGCAGAAGCAGGATCAGCAGCAGAAGCAGGATCAGCAGCAGAAAGGCGATGAGAAGCAGCAGCAGCAGGATCAGCAGCAGAAGCAGGATCAGCAGCAGAAGCAGGATCAGCAGCAGAAGCAGGATCAGCAGCAGAAAGGCGATGAGAAGCAGCAGCAGCCCGAGTCGCAGTCCAAAGATCCATCCCAACAAGGCAAACCACAGCCGACGCCGCAGCCCACGCCGGGCGAGAAAAAAGAGGGCGATCTAAAGGCGCAGCCGGACCAGCAAAAAGGCGATGAGAAGCAGCCGGCCGCTGCGCAGCCTGCACAGGAAAAGGACGGCGAGATGTCAGACGCCCAAGCGCGAGCGCTCTTGCGATCCATGCAGGGGGAAGAGCAGCGTGTGAGGCTGATCGAACGCCAGGAAAATCAAGATGTCATAAAAGACTGGTAACCACCGTGAATAAGTTTCGTTTCGCTCTCATTCTCGCTGCTTGTGTTTCTTTGCGAGCGCTCGGCGCGGTCACCGTCACCGCGGAACTTTCCGCCGACGAGACCTCGGTCGGCACGCCTGTGCAAATGCGGATCAGCGTGGAAGGCACCACGAATGTCGTGATACCCGATAATCTCGGCGTGGAAGGCCTCGAGTCGAGGCTCACCGGTCGCCAGACGCTCGTGCAAATCACGAACGGCCGAATGACCACGTCCGGAGTTTACACCTACACGATCATTCCGATGCGTGAAGGCAACTACGAGATTCCGCCGCTGGAAATCAACGCCGACGGACACAAGGAAACGACGCGCGCGCAGAAACTCCTGGTCCAGGCGGGCACGGCTCCCGGTCCTCGTCCCGCGCCCGCCATGCCGCTGCCTCCGGGAAGCCCCGGAAGAAAACAAAAACCAGCCGCGGCGCAAGGCGAGCAGGTGTATGTGGAGATGATCGTTCCCAAGACGAGCATTTACGTGGGGGAAGTCGTTCCGGTGGAAATTCGCGTTTATTTCCGTGGGGATATCGGCGTTCGGCGCCTGCAGGATGAGCCGCAGGTGAGCGGAGAGGGCTTCACGGTGCAAAAGTCGGCTCCGCCCAGCCAGTCCGAAGAAACGATCGGCGACAGCATCTATCGGGTGGTCAGCTTTAAAACTTCGATCGCTGCGGTGAAAAGCGGCGAGATGGAACTGCCGGTCGCGACCATGAAGGCGATTCTCAGTTTTCCCACGAATGCTCCGGCGGGAATGCAGAGTATCTTCGATCAGTTTTTTGGCGGTCAGGGAATGGCGGACGATCGCGAGGTGGACCTCAAGAGCAAGCCGAAGTCGATCCGCGTGAAAGCGCTTCCGGCCGAGGGGCGCCCGGCGGATTTCTCCGGCGCGGTGGGCGACTTCGACATCGCGGCGAGCGCGGACCCCACGAAGGTGGCGGCCGGCGATCCCATGACCTTGAAGATCGTCGTCTCCGGGCGTGGAAATTTCGACGCCATGGGAAACCCGAAGCTTCTCGATACGACCGGCTGGAAGGTCTATCCGCCGACCAGTCGCTTCGAGAAGTCGGACGCGATCGGCTACGGAGGGACAAAGAATTTCGAAATGCCGATGGTCGCCTTGCAGCCGCAGAAGAGCACGCCGGTGGCGGAGTTTTCATTCTTCAATCCCGATAAGGAAAAATATTTTTCCATAAAAACCCAGCCTGTCGCGATCGAGGCGGAGGCCGACCAGTCCGCCCAACCGGCGGTCGCCGCCGCCCCGGCTGACGCCGTGAAGCCAAGCCCCACGCCGGCGCCGGATCCCGCTGGAAGCTGGCTCTCGCACCCGACGGCGCGCTCCTGGCAGCCGCTGGCGAAATGGCCGGGATTCTGGATTGCCAATGCCGCGGCCGCGCTCTTGCTGATCGGTATTGCGATCGTCCTGTCCATTCGCCGGGCACGGCAAGGGCCGGCGGGACATCGCGCCGCCCAGGTTCGCGAGCGGGATCGCATCGTGAGAGAGCTCGGAAACGATCGGCTGCCGGACGATGCATTTTACGCCAAGGCGCTGGAATCGCTCGCCGTTCAGGCCCGGCTCACCGGAGACCACGGTCCCTTCGAGCTGGTGAGGTCGCTCGAGGCACGGGGTCGCAACGTCAGCGATCTTCACGTCGTGCTCGCCCGAGCGGATGAGCTCAAATTCAGCGGCGGAGGAAATGCCGCGACGCGATTGGACGCCGAGGAGCGGCGAAGAATCGTTCGTGCGATCTTGGAGGTTTGCCGATGAAAGCGATCCGGATGCTTGGATTTTTAGTGGCGACTTCCGCCTTCGGCGCGGAAGCGGGCCCGCCACCCGCCTCGACCGACTACGCGGGAGCCGCTCGTCAGTTCGAACAGAAACTCGCCACCTCGCCGCCGAGCGCCGAGGATTATTACAATCTCGCGC
Source organism: Chthoniobacterales bacterium (assembly GCA_015655545.1). Lineage (GTDB taxonomy): Bacteria > Verrucomicrobiota > Verrucomicrobiia > Chthoniobacterales > JAATET01 > JAATET01. The sequence continues at coordinate 2,396 of JAATET010000111.1, forward strand.
TGGCCCGGGAAAAAACCGGCGACGTCGCGCAGGCTGCCTTGAACTACGAGCGGGCGCTGCTGCTCGATCCCGGCCTCCGGCCGGCAAGGAATGCGCTCGATGCGCTCGCGACCTCGAAAAGCATCCCGCTTCCGCCGCACACCTGGATCGCGGATGTGAATGCGGTCACGCGCCCGGACGTCCTGCTGGCTGTCGGATCGGCGCTGTTTTGGGCTGGCGCATTCGGTCTGCTTCTCGTGAGCCGGATCCGCCGCAATCGAGGCGTGGCGAGAGCCGTTTCCATTCTGGCGATCATCGCCGGCTCCGCCTTCCAAACGGCAGGGTGGCTCACCGATGGACGACTCGCACGCGCGCGCCCCGCGGTGGTCACGTCCAAGGACGGCGCCGAGGTGCTCACGGCGCCGGCCAATAATTCGACGCCCGTTGTCTCGCTGCCATCCGGCACTCCAGTCGGGGTGATTTCGCCGCGCGGCGCGTGGACTTACATCGACGTGAATGGCGGCGCCCGCGGGTGGGTGCAAACCGAGCGGCTGACGCCCGTCATACCGGGTGAGACGCTGTTGTAGCCTGCTGCTCGGGGTGCTGTGCGTGACGGGCTTCGTCGTCGCGCAGGGAGCCGAAGGAGGCTGGCGCGAGGAGGTCTCGACGGCGCCGGCCGGGAAATTTCCGCGGTTGCCCGGGATGCGCATGCATTTTGTTTTTGGATGGTCGAACGTGCTCGAGGCCGCGAAGGCCGATGCCACGATCGAGCTTAAGGGCGGAGAATATCGCGCCATGGTCACCGGAAAAACCGAAGGCCTGGCGCGAACGCTCTGGCCGCTGGATGCGCGGCATTCCGCGGCGATTCTTGCCCCGTCGCTCCAGCCGGAACGAATGGCGCAACTCGAGCGTTACTGGAACCGCACCATCGAAACGATCGTGCGTTACGATTCGCGCGGCATCGATCGCCTGCGCAAGACGTCGAACTCGAAAGCGCCGCCGAAATGGAAGCGCGTGAATTTCGCGCCCATTCATGACGTGATCGGCGGCGTGCTCTATGTGCGAAGCCAGCCGCTGCGGGTGGGGGACAAGATCGGCGTCGTTTGTTTTCCCGGCGACTCGCCGTATCTCACGGTCGTGACGGTGGAGAAACGCGAGAAGGTGCGCTGCATGGGCCGCGACTGGCCGGCGCTGCGGCTATCGCTCGATGTGCGCAAACTCGAAGTGCAAAAAAACCAGCCGACCGAGGCGGTGCGATACGCGAAATTCCGCAGCGGCACGGTGTGGGTCTCGGACGATGCCCTGCGATTGCCGCTGCGGGCGGAAGTCCGGATTTTCGTCGGCTTCGTGTATGGCAAACTCGACGGTTACGAAAAACTTTAGCGCTCAATCGAGCATCTGATAGCGGGCCGAGGATCCGCGGTCGGCCCATGTGTAAAGTCGCGGGCGTTCCAGGCGCAGGGCGATATGGGTCTGCGGCGAAAGCTGCCGCATCCACTCGAGCGCCTCGTTCCGGTCCGATTCGCCGATGCGCCTATCGGGGCGGGCAACGGTGACGTGAGGCAGCGATGGACGCACGTCGATTTTTGCGCCCGCTTCGCGACAGATGCGATCGTGCCATTTGGCGATCTGCGCTTCGACATCGACCCGGCCCTGGCCGAGGACAAAAGCGAGGGCGGAGAAACGGCGCGGTTGTGGAAAAGCTGTGAATTGGCTGAGCGTGGCTTCGACCTCGCGGAGCGGGAAACTTTTGAGCAACGCCGACATTTTCGCCAGCTGCCCGGGATCGTGGCGGCCGAGAAATGCGAGCGTCACGTGGAGGTCTGCCGGTGCGAGAAAATTCAAGCCGCCGGGAGCGCCGGCTTCGAGCGCGGCGATCCATTCTTCCGCGCCGTTCACGGGCCAGGCGACGAACCAGTTGGGAGTCATGCGAGTTGATTAGCCATGGCGCGGCGAATAGGGAAAGCACCAAGCGCGCGCGGGGCGCGTTTCGATTTGCGTTGCCTTCCGCCAGGTGTTCCTTTGGCGCCTGTGATTCACCAACTCCGCTCCGCAGTTGAATTTGCGACACATCTGCCGCGCTACAACGAAATCATCCGCGTGCTGTTCAAATACGGCTTTGCCGATGTGCTCAAGCTGGTCGCGCTGCAGCGTGTGATCGGAATCGAGGATGCGGTGCTGCAGACGCATGAGACCGGCCTGCTCTCGAAGCCGCCGGCCGAGCGGCTGCGACTGGCGCTCGAGGAACTAGGACCGACGTTTATCAAGTTCGGTCAAATCATCAGCGCGCGCCGCGACCTCGTGACGGACGAATATTACATCGAGCTTTGCAAGCTGCAGGACAGCGTGCCGACGTTTCCTGGCACCGAAGCCAAGAAGATTTTCGCGGCGGAGATCGGAATCGGGGTCGATGAGGCATTCGACGAGTTTGATATCGAGCCGCTTGCCGGCGCGTCGATTGCGCAAGTCCATCGGGCGGTCACGAAGCAGGGGGCGATCGTCGCCGTGAAGGTGCAGCGGCCGGATATTCAGCCCGTGATTGAGCGGGATCTTTCGATCATCCTCGATCTCGCGAAGTTCGTGGACAAGCATGTGCCGGATATCGCGGTGCTGAATCCAGTCGCGATCATCAAGGAGTTTTCCAACACGATCCGCAAGGAGCTCGACTTCACCAACGAAGCGTCGAACGCCGAGCGCTTCGGCCAGCAATTCGAGGGAAACGAAAAGATCCAGGTGCCGGCGGTGTTGCGGGAGTTTTCGCAGGAAAAAATTCTCACGATGCAGTTCATTTCCGGTTATCCGGTGAACAATCCCGAGATATTGCATGAGCACGAGATCGACCCGGTCGAGCTGTCGGAAAGCATCTCGGTGCTGATCTATCAGCAGATTTTCGAGCATGGATTTTTCCATGGCGATCCGCATCCCGGGAACATGACCGTGCTCGAGGGCGGGGTCGTCGGTCTCTACGATTACGGAATGATGGGCGCGTTTTCGCCGGGCTTTCGCTCGAGCGTGGCGCACCTCATCGCGGGCCTTGCCGAAAAAGACCACCGGCAGGTGATGCGCTCGATTCTCGACATGTCGGAAGAGGGATTGGTGGACGACCCCGACCGCATGCTGCGCGACGTGGAAGAATTCAGCGACCATCACCTCAACAACAAGCCGCTCGCCGAAATCAATCTCGGATACGTTCTGAACAGTCTGCTCGATCTCCTGCGGCGCAACCGGCTGCGGATGAAGGGAAGTTTTTATCTCGGCATCAAGGCGCTTTCGCAGGTCGAATCGATCGGGCGGGATCTCAACCCCGAGTTGAACTTCATCGAATATGGCAAGCCCTACGCCACGAAGCTCATCGAGAACAAATACCAGCCCGGGCATTTGTTCGAGCTCTTCAAGAAGATCACCAGCGAGTCGATCGATTTTCTGGACGATTTCCCGCACGATTTCCGCACGCTGTGGAATCGGATTCGCAAGGGGAACATCAATATCCCGCTCCAGCACAAGATCGATCCCGAGGGTTTCGAGCCGCTGCGCAAGACGCTCGACTCGATCGCCAACCGGCTGGCGAACGCCATCCTCGCTTCCTCGGTGATGATCTGCTCCTCGATCCTCGTGCTTTCCGGGCTGCCTCCCAAGATCGGCGGCGTGCCCTTGATCGGCGTGCTCGGCCTCGGCTGGGGCGGCTACATGTGCCTGCGGCTCGTGCTCTCGATCTGGAAGCACGGAGGGCTGTAACGAAAGTTTTAAGTTTGTAAGTCTTAAGTTTTAAGAGAAGGGAAAAACGGCTCCGACTTAAAACTTACAAACTTAAGACTTAAAACTCCTCAAAGCTTTCCGAGGAGATTCTGAAGGGTCGACGCACCGCTTCCGATGGCTTTGGAAAGGTTCGAGGAAGCCTTGCCGAGGAGATCGTTGGCTTTCTTCTTCGCGGCGATACGGGACTTCGCACTGCTCTGCGCGCCACCGCGAATGCCGTTGCGGAGGACGGAGGCGGCCTCGTCGACGAACTTCAGCGCCTGCTCGGCGAGCTTGTGCTCGGGGCCGGCGGGAATGGAGGTGGACTTCGTGCTGACCTTTGAAGGAGTGGCTTTTTTGGCCGGCAAGGCTTTGGAGACTTTCGCCTTGACCTTGGAGGTGGTGGATTTCTTTGCGGCGGGTTTCTTTTTTGCGGTTGCCATGCTTGCAGCATACACGAATGCCAATCAGGAAACTACCTGATTCACCGGCTCGCCGCGGGATGGAGCCGCTTGCCAAGCGGGCGGAGCGCGGGCATCATTCCCCGCTTTCCATGGACGCACTCATCGACCTGCTCAGGCACAATCCGCTCATGCCGCGCGAAGATCTTGCGCGACTTCTCGGCCTCACGGTCGATGAGGTCAATGCGCGCGTGGCGGAACTGGAGCGAGACGGGGTGATCCTCGGCTACCAGACCGTCATCAATCGCGACAAATGGAATCCCGACACGGTGACCGCCGTGATCGAAGTGAAAATCACGCCCGAGCGGGACGGCGGCTTTGACCGCATCGCCTCGCGGATTTCGAAATTTGACGAAGTGCAAAGCTGTTACCTGATGAGTGGCGGCTACGACTTGCTCGTGCTGGTCGAGGCCGAAAATCTGCGGCAAGTGGCGACGTTCGTGGCGGAAAAGCTCAGCACGATCGAGGCGGTGGTCTCCACGGCGACGCGGTTCCGGTTGAAGACGTATAAGGAAAATGGCGCGTTCCATCATTTCGACACCGCGCCGGAAAGACTCTCCGTCTCGCCATGAGCATTCCGATCGCCGATCATGTTCGCGAGATTCCGAAGTCCGGAATTCGCGATTTTTTCGAGATCGTCCAGTCGATGGCCGACGTCATTTCGCTCGGCATCGGGGAGCCCGATTTCGTCACGCCGTGGCATATTCGCGAGGCTGCGATTTATTCGCTGGAGAAAGGCCGCACCGGCTACACCTCGAATCTCGGTCTTCCGCGTCTGCGCCGCGCGATTTCCGATACGGTGCAGAAGGCGACGGGCGTGCGCTACGATCCGAACGGCGAAATCCTGGTTTCCGTCGGAGTTTCCGAAGCGATCGATATCGCGTTGCGCGCGATTCTGAATCCGGGAGATGAGGTGCTCTATCACGAGCCGTGCTACGTTTCCTACAATCCGAGCGTGGCGCTCGCTTTCGGCGTGGCGCGAGCGATTCCGACGAATGCGGAAGATCACTTTGCGCTTCGCGCCGAGGCGCTGGAGGCCGCGATCGGCCCTCGCACCAAAGCGGTGATGCTCAATTTTCCGACGAATCCCACGGGGGCAACGCTGGACCGCTCCCAGATCGAGGCGCTGGCTGAAGTGTGCATTCGTCACGATCTCACGGTGCTCACGGACGAAATTTACAGCGAACTCACCTACGACGCTCGCGAGCATTTTAGCATCGTCTCGCTGCCGGGGATGAAAGAACGCACGATTTATCTCCATGGCTTGTCGAAGGCCTACGCGATGACCGGATTTCGCATCGGCTACGCGTGCGGGCCGAACGAAGTGATCGAGGCGATGATGAAGATTCATCAATACTCGATTCTCTGCGCGTCGATCATGAGCCAGGATGCGGCGATCGAGGCGCTGGAGCGCGGCGAGCCAGCGATGTTGCGCATGCGTCGCGAATACGAGCTGCGGCGGAACTACATCGTGAGCTCGCTCAACGAAATGGGGCTCGAATGTTTTATGCCGCGCGGGGCTTTTTATGTTTTTCCAAAGATCACCTCGACGGGGCTGACCAGTCAGGAGTTCTCAATGAATCTGCTGCGCGAGAAACGTGTCGCGGTCGTGCCGGGCACGGCTTTCGGAAAATCGGGCGAGGGGCACGTCCGCTGCAGCTACGCGACTGGTCTTGACCAAATCAAGATCGCGATGGAGCGCATCCGCGAGTTTTGCGAGGAAGCGCGCCGCCAGCGCACGCGCTCGGCGGCGTAAGTTTTCGACGAAATTCTACAGCCGCGCGGCATGGGAATCTGCCTGCGCCGTGAAGAATGCGAAGAGAGAGTTCGACGCAGAGCCGGGAAGTTTGCCGCGCACGATCGAGACCGCGGTGCCTACGGGCACGCCGGAATAGAGCTCGATGACGTCGCTCGAGCGCATGCGGATGCAGCCATAGCTCGCGGGCCGGCCGAGATGCTTCTCATCGGGTGTGCCGTGGATGTAAACGCCGCGGGCGAACGCATTGGAGTTGCCCGGCTCCTGCCCGTTGAGCCAGAGGATGCGCGAGACGATGGGATCGCGCCCGGGAGCGTTTGGTTTCAGGATTTCGCCGGTCGGGCTGCGGTGTTTGATGACGGCGCCGGCGGGAAGCCCATCGCCGATTTTCTCGGTGATCTTCAAGCGGCCTTCCGGCGTGCGATAGCTGCCGTAGGAATCGCCGAGGCCGAAGCGGGAAGTGGAAATCGGATATTTGCGAAGCACTTCGCCATCGCGCATGAGCGCGAGTTTTTGCTCGGCCACGCTGACCACGATCTCGACACGCGCGGATGGCGATGTTTCCTCGCCGGCGAAGGCGGCGGTCCCCATGCCCGTGAAGGGCAGGCAAACGGCGAGTAGGAAACGGGTCAAGGGCATCGGCAGGAAAAGGAAGCGCGAAACATGCCAACTTTTTGTGAATGCGCAAGTGAGAGTTTCCGCCGGAGCTTACGTGGCCATGGCGATTTGGACGGTCATCTCATTTCTCGTCGTGCGAAATTTGCCTCGCCTTCGTCTCCCTTATGCTTGCCGATCTCTTCCCTGATGGTTTCTGACAGGCTCTAGGTCTTCAGCAGGTTTTCCAGCTCTTCGACGCGCTGGGCGAAAAGCGCGAGCGCGGCGTCGACGGGTGCGGGACTGCTCATGTCCACGCCGGCGGCGGCGAGGGTTTCGATGGGGAATTTCGAGCCGCCGGATTTCAGGAAGCCGAGATATTTCGCGGCGTCGCCGGTTTCCAGCACCTGTTGCGAAAGGGCAACGGCGGCGCTGAGGCCGGTGGCGTATTTGTAGACGTAGAACGCGCTGTAGAAATGCGGAATGCGCAGGCATTCGAGAGCGAGAGCATCGTCGATCGCGAAGTCGGGGCCGAAATACAAATCGAGCAGCCCTCGGTAGATCGTCTTCATCGAGTCGAGCGTGAGTGCGTCGCCGGACTCTTCGGTGGCGTGCGCGATTTTTTCGAACTCGGCGAACATCGTCTGCCGGAAGAGGGTGCCGCGGAAATCGTCGATCTGCCGGCTGATGAGGTAAGCGCGCATGTTTGGATCCCGCGCCTCGGCGAGCAGGTGATTCGTGAGCAGCATTTCGTTGAAGGTCGAGGCGACTTCCGCGAGGAAAATGGGGTAGTGGTAATTTTGAAACGACTGCGTGTTTTTGGAATACCACGTGTGCATCGAGTGGCCGGCCTCGTGCGCGAGCGTGAACACATCGGAGAACACATCTTCCTTGTAGTTCATCATGATGTAAGGCGGAGACGTGAAGGTGCCGTAGCTGAAGGCGCCGCTGCGCTTGCCTTTGTTTTCGTAACGATCGCACCAGCGGCCGGCGCGCAATCCGTGGCCGAGCGTGGCGACGTATTCCGCGCCGAGCGGGCGGACGGCGGCGAGCACGCGATCCACGGCGTCGTCCCAGCCGATGTGGGTTTCGAGACCTTCGACGAGGGGGACGTAGGTGTCGTATTGGTGAATTTCGTCGAGTCCGAGCACGCGCTTGCGCAATGCGTAGTAGCGGTGGAGCGCGGGGAGGTTTTTGTGAACCGAAGTGATGAGGCTGTCGTAAACGCTCTCCGGCACGTCGTCGCGGAAGAGCGCGGCACCGAGCGCGGAGGGATAATTACGCGCCCGCGCCTGGAAGACATCGGTGCGCACGGAGCTGGCGAGCGAGGAGGCGAGACTGAACTGGTGATCGGAAAATTCGGCGTAGAATTTCGTAAACGCATCTTTTCGCACGGCGGCGGCGCGCTGGTGCAGGAGCGAGGAGAAGGAGCTTTGCGTGAGTTCCACGTCGCGGCCTTTCGCATCGCGGACGACGCCGAATTTCATGTCGACGTTCGTGAGTTGCGAGAAGGTTTCGTGATGGCCGGCGAGCGCGCTGGATCCGAGAGCCAGCAGTCGTTCCTCGGCCGCGCCGAGCGTGTGCGCCTTCAAGCGGCGCAGCTTGCGGAGCGGGATTTGCCAGTCGGCCAGAGTGAGATCGGAAAGGAGGGTGTCGAAGGTCGCGTCGTCGATGGCCTGGATTTCCGGCCCGAGGAAGGAGAATGCCTCGCCGACGTGGACGAGCAGCGATTCGAAACGGGCTTCGCGGGCGAGCGCGGCGGAGTCGGAGCTGTCCTCGGTCGTGCGCAAGGCGACGAATTGATTGAGCGTCTCGACGCGGAGATCGATTTCCTTCTCGCACTCGAGCGCGGCCAGCAGGGTGGCGGCGGATTCGCCGATCCGGCCGCGGAAGGTCTCGATTTTTTTGTAATTTTGCTGGAGCGCCTGAAAAGCGGTTTCCCACGCGTCGTCGTCGGAAAAAAGCGGCGTGAGATCCCAGGTGTTTTCCGGGGCGACTTCGGAACGGAGCGGAGTTTTCCTGGCGGCGGGAATTTCGGCGACGACGGCGGAAACGAACTTCATGCGTCGCAAGATAGCGAAGCGGCCGCGGGGCACAACGCCGCGTTGACGAGAGAGGCGGCCGCGCGCGCTGCCTAGTTCGGCGGAAACTTTTCGAGGAAGTAGGCGACGCTCATGTTTTCGGAGGCGATGCCGTCCCACTTCGACGCAAAAGCGAGATCATTCAGGGATTCGCCGGTCCAATCGAGCAAGCGTCCGGTGCTGTCGAAGATGTAAATGGGCGGACCTTTGGGAAAGCCCAGCGGCGCCGGAATCTCCCCGGTGATGCGATAGTATTTCCGTCCCTGCACGAACAGGCTGTCCACCCGTGGCGGATTTCCGTAGCGCCGGTAAAAATCCTGCACGGTCTCCACGCCGCGCGGGATCACGCGGACGTGGTTGTATAAGAGCGACCCGAAATACAGCACACAGATCACGAACGGAACCGACAGGAGGATCTTCAGATACGATTTGACCTTGCGGGCAGCGGCGATCCTGGCCTCGGCTTTGTCGAAAGCTGTCAAAGGTGAATACACTCTCGAAGGGTTGGTCTTGAGATCTAGTCGATAATTAGCCACTGGAGAGACACCTCGAATGTTGGACGCCTAGGGAGAGGTTTTCGCTCAATTAAGCAAGAAAAAAGCTTATTTTATTTTACTCCTGATAGTCGTTCGTGGTTGTGGAGCGCGTAATTTCAGAGAAATCCAGGTGCGAGGGATGTTCCATCAAAGGAACGTGGTGGGGGATGATGATGAGTGCTCTCATTGACCCCGTCCGGTGCCAGTGGTATCAAGGCCCGCTTCTCGATGAGCGACTATAAGAATACTTTGAATCTTCCGAAGACCGACTTTCCGATGAAAGCAGGCCTGACGAGCCGGGAGCCGGAAATGCTCGCCAAATGGGAACGGGACGGCCTCTACGAAAAGATTCAACAGGGCCGCGAGACCGCGCCGCTTTTCGTGCTGCACGACGGGCCGCCATTCGCCAATGGAGACGTTCACATGGGTACCGCGCTGAACAAAGTGCTCAAGGATTTCATCGTCAAGTCGCGGACGATGCTCGGATTTCGCGCGCCGTTCATTCCCGGGTGGGATTGCCACGGTCTGCCGATCGAGTTCAAGGTCGTGAAGGAAAGCTCCGGCCTCTCGCCCGTGGAAGTCCGCCGGCGCTCGGAGGAATACGCCCGCAAGTTCATCGACATCCAGCGGCGGCAGTTTCGCCGGCTTGGCGTGTTAGGGGATTGGGAACATCCCTATCTCACGCTCGATCCCGGCTACGAGGCGGACATCATTCGTTCCTTCGGCCGCTTCGTGGAAAAAGGTCTCGTCTATCGCGGTAAAAAACCCGTGTTGTGGAGCACCGGCGCGCAAACCGCTCTTGCGGAAGCCGAGGTGGAATATGCCAGGCGCACCGACCCCGCGATTTACGTGAAGTTCGCTCTCGTGCGGGGAACGGGTGAGCTCGAGGGCGCATCGATGGTAATCTGGACGACCACGCCGTGGACCTTGCCGGCCAATGTCGCCATCGCGGTCGATCCTCGGGCGGAATATGTCGTGGGCGAGTTTGGCAGCCAGAAACTCGTCGTCGCCCGCGCGCTGTTGGAAAGCTTCGCCCGGGAAACCGGCCTCGAGCTCAATGCCGAGATCGCCTCGTTGAAAGGCGAAGCTCTCGCGGGGTTCGAAGCGCAGCATCCCTTTCTCCCGCGCACTTCGCGGGTGATTGCGGCCGATTTCGTGACCATGGAAACCGGCACCGGCCAGGTGCATATCGCGCCCGGTCACGGCAAGGACGACTTCATCGCCGGGCAGCAAAACGGGCTGCCGACGCTTTCGCCGGTCGATGACCAGGGGCGGCTTACCGAAGAAGCGGGCATGCCCCAATGGACCGGGAAATATGTTTTCGATCTGAACAAGGAGATCGTCGAGTTCCTGCGCGAGCACGGCTCCCTGCTCGCGGCGCACGCTTACACGCACGACTATCCGCATTGCTGGCGCTCGAAGACGCCGATCGTCTTCCGCGCGGTCGAGCAGTTTTTTATTCGCGTGGACGATATTCGCGCCGACGCTCTGCGCGCCGTCGACGAAACGAAATGGCTGCCTCATTGGGGGCGCAACCGCATTCACGGCACGGTCGAGTCACGGCCCGATTGGTGCATCTCGCGCCAGCGCACCTGGGGCGTGCCGCTGCCGGTGTTTTACGACGCGGCGGGCGCCCCGATCATGGAGCGCGCCATCGTGGAAAAAGTCGCCGCCCTGGCCGCGGAGCAGGGGACGAATTTATGGTTCGAGCAAGGCGACGCGTGGTGGGCCGAGGCCGTGGGCTTGCCCGCCGGCACGACGCGCCGCAACGACACGCTCGACGTGTGGATCGATTCCGGAGTCTCCCACGAAGCCGTGCTGCGGCGGCGGCCCGAGTTGCGATTTCCCGCGGACGTCTATCTCGAAGCGACCGACCA
>JAATET010000051.1 GCA_015655545.1 Chthoniobacterales bacterium
ACAACGCGGGCGAGAGAGTCAGCGAATTGAACGCGGAAATGACGGTGGAAATCGCGATGGTGATCGCGAACTGTTTATAAAACTGGCCGGTCAGGCCGCTGATGAACGCAGTGGGAATGAACACCGCGCACAACACGAGGGCGGTGGCGATGATCGGGCCGGTCACTTCTTTCATGGCCTGTCGCGCCGCGTCGGCGGACGTCAGCCCGCGCGCGATATTGCGCTCGACGTTTTCCACGACGACGATCGCATCGTCCACGAGCAGGCCGATCGCGAGGACCATGGCAAACATGGTGAGCGTGTTGATGGAGAAGCCCACCGCCGAGAGCAGCGCGAACGTGCCGAGCAGCACGACGGGCACGGCGATCGTGGGAATGAGCGTCGCGCGGATGTTCTGGAGGAAGAGATACATCACGAGGAAGACGAGACCGATGGCCTCGAAGAGCGTCTTCACCACGTCCTGGATGGAGAGCTTCACGAATGGCGTGGTGTCGAGGGGATAGACGACTTGCAGGCCGGGCGGGAAGAGCGGCTTGAGCCGATCGATCGTGGCGCGCACGGCGTCCGCCGTCTGGAGGGCATTCGCGCCCGTGGCGAGCTTCACCGCCATGCCGGAGGCGGGCTTGCCGTTGTATTGCGCGTCCACGGCGACGTTTTCGCCGGCGAGCTCGACGCGGGCGACGTCGTGCAGGCGCACCTGCCCGCCGCCGGGATTCACCTTGAGCAGGATGTCGCCGAATTCCTCGGGCGTCTGCAGGCGCGAGGGGCCGATGATCGTGGCGTTGAGCTGCTGGCCTTTTTCCGCCGGGAGGCCGCCGAGCTCGCCGGAGGCGATCTGGACGTTTTGTGCGCGGATCGCGGTGATGACGTCGTCGGGCGTAAGGGCGTAGTTGTTCAGCTTCGCGGGATCGAGCCAGATGCGCATCGCGTATTGCGAGCCGAAGACCTGGAAGTCGCCGACGCCCGGCGTGCGGCTGATGGGATCCTGCACCGTGGACACGACGAAATCCGCGATGTCCGAGCGGGTCATGCTGCCGTCCTCCGAGACGAAGCCGATGACGAGCAGGAAGTTCTTCACCGCCTTCGCGACGCGGATGCCCTGCTGTTGGACCTCCTGCGGGAGCAGAGGGGTGGCGAGCTGGAGCTTGTTCTGCACCTGCACCTGCGCGATGTCGGCATTCGTGCCCTGCTTGAACGTCAGCGTGATCGTCATGCTGCCGTCCTTCGTGCTCTCGGAGGTGAAATATTGCAGGTTGTCGATGCCGTTGAGCTGCTGCTCGATGACCTGCACGACGGTGCTCTGCACGGTCTCCGCCGAGGCGCCGGGATAGTTCACCGAGATCGCGATCGCGGGCGGGGCGATGCTCGGATACTGCGAGATCGGCAGCGTGCGGATCGCCAGCACGCCGGTGAGCATGAGGACGATGGCGACGACCCACGCGAAGATGGGCCGTTGGATGAAGAAATTCGCCATGTCAGTTCGCGGGCTGGATTTCCGCCGGCTTCACCTCGGCGCCCGGCGCGATTTTTTGCAACCCCTCGAGCACGACGCGATCGCCGGGCTTGATGCCGTCCGTCACGAGCCATTGATTGTCGATGGCGCGATCCGTCTTGAGCACCCGCGACTCGATGCGATTTCCCGCGCCCACGACCATCGCGACCGGCTCGCCCTTGAGATTCCGCGTCACTCCCTTTTGCGGGACGAGGAGGGCCGCGGCGCTGTCGCCTTCCTTGATCAAGGCCCGCACGAACATCCCGGGCAGAAGCTGCCGGCGGGGATTCGGAAACTCCGCGCGCAGCGTGACCGAGCCGGTGCCCTGGTCCACGGTCACTTCCGAGAACTGGAGCTGCCCGACGTCGGGATATTCCGTGCCGTCCTCCAGCCGAAGCCGGGCGGTCGCGGTCTGCGCATCCGCATTCGTCAACCGGCCGTCGGCCAGCTCCCGCTGGAGCCGCAAAAGCTGGGTGCTGGATTGCGTGACATCGACGTAGATGGGGTCGAGCTGCTGCACCGTCGCCAGGGCCGTGGCCTGGTTCGCGGTCACCAGGGCGCCTTCGGTGACGACCGAGCGGCCGATCCGGCCGGAAATCGGCGAGAGCACCTTCGTATAGACGAGATCGATCTGGGCGTTCTGGAGCGCGGCTTTCGCCGAGGAGACGTCGGCGAGCGCCTGCTGGTAGGAGGCATAGGCGTCGTCGTAGTCCTGCCGGCTGATGACGCTCGTGGCCACCAATTTGTTGCGGCGGTCGGCGAGGAGCTTCGCCACCTGGACCGCGGCTTCGGCCTTGGCCACGGCCGCCTGCGCGCTGTCCACCGCGGCCTGATAGGTGGCCGGGTCGATCTGGTAAAGCTGCTGGCCGGCTTTCACCTCGGTGCCCTCGGTAAAGAGGCGCTTGAGAATGATTCCGCTGACCTGCGGGCGAACCTCGGCGATGCGGTAAGCGGCCGTGCGCCCCGGCAACTCCGTAACAATCTCCGCCTTTTGCGGATGGATCGTCACGACACCGACTTCCTGGGGCGGTTTCGGAGCCGGGGGCGCGGCCTTTTTGCCGCAGCCCGCGATGAGCAGAGCCGCCGCGACGGCGAGTCCTGCACTTAAAGTTTTTTGTGTCATGTGTGGGTTGATTTCAAAAATGAAAAGTGAGGAAATTAATAAAACGTCACCTTTGAGGCAAAAAATTCACCGAAGAGCATTGATAACAAATCGCACATGGGCGATCACCCGGTCTTGGTTTTCGGCGGGGCTCCAGGAATGCCGCAGGTGCGGATGCAGGGCCAGAAACAAAGCATCGAGGAGCGCCGTCGCCGTTTGATCCAGATCCCTCGGCGATGCGATCTGATCCGCGGCTATTCCTTCCTCGAGCACGGTTTTGATCGTCGTGAACAGGAAGGCATAGTAATCATCGATGCACGGCCAGGCTTCCTCCTCGGCTTGGGCGACCATTTTGAAGATCTGCCGCTCGTTGCGGAAGAGATCTCGATGAAACTGAAAGATCACGAGCACCAGATCTTCGAGACGCTTTTTGGCGCGTTTTTTCGACCGGGCGACGGCGGAGACATCCCGGCGAATGATGGCAAGATTTCGATTCGCACTCGCCTCCACCAAGTCATCCTTGGAGGAGAAGAACTTGTAGATATTCGCAGGCGACATCCCCAGTTCCTGGGCGATGTCGGCTATCGTCGTCTTGCCAAAGCCGTATTGCCTGAACAGGGCGTCGGCAGCTTCCAGAATCCGGCAACGAGTCTCCTCCCTGGTCGGACGGATGGAGCGCGGTGCCGAAAGCATGATAAATGAACAATAGCCTCACTCGTCATCAAGGCAATCGTTGTCTTGCGGATGGTGAACAAGGTTCAACGTGAAAAAAGAGGCCTCGTGTCCACGATTCGCTGATCCTGGCTAGAGGCTGTCCTGCACTTATGAGGGATTGAACTCTACCTTGGAGGAGGGGTATGGTTGAAGCTCAGGATGCGAAAGAAGAAGGCGTATCCGAGCGATGTGAGCGACGAGGAGTGGACGTATTGCCTGCCATATCTCGTGCTGATGAAAGAGGAAGCACCGCTGCGTGAGCATGGATCAAGGCGGGATGTGACCCACGCGTCAGCCCTTGTCGCGGTGCCGTTGCCGAATCAGTGTGCCTTTCGTGAAGCGCGCGTCATCATGCCGTTTTGCCATCAAATGCGACATTGAACGCACGAGGCTCGACGTAACCTCCCGCTGTGCAAGGCGTCGTCGAAGCGTCCCCCGCAGTCTCGCTGCGGCGCTTGCGCCTGGCTCTGGGAGCGGGAGATCGCTCGCAAAAAAAGGCCGCGCTGGAGGAACTGACCGCTCGCCTCGGCGACCACACGTCGATCGGGCTCGAGGCGGCGAAAATTCTAGCTGCGCGGCCGGGCATTCCCTAGGAGGCCGTCATGCAAAGGCTCGCCGCGGAAAAGCCGGGGTCCGCCGAACTGGAGCTTCTAAAGGCGGATTTGCGATTGCGTAAAAATCCCGCGGAGCGGGCGGCTCTCGTTCGCGGTGTCGCGGATTCGTTCGCGAAAAGTTTGCCGGAAGACCGCCGTGCGGCTTTACCTGCGGCTGTTGCTGCACCGCGCCAGCGGGACCGATCGCGCCGAGGCCGAGTCGCTGTCGGGAGACGCTTCGCCCGCCGCGGCCATCTTATGTGCGTTTGATCGGTTTCAGGAGCGCGATCTCGAGGGAGCGGCCGCCGTCCTGGAAAAAAATGTCCTGCCCAATCTCGCCAGGTTGTCGGAGGGTCAGAAAGCCGTCGCCGTCGCGATTCTCCGCGCTCGCCGCAGCGAGCTCTCCGGCAAGGTGGAGCATCGATCTCCGCGGATAAATTATTTCCCGAGGAAGCGCGGATATTGGACGATTCCCAAACGCTTCGACAGGCCGGCGGCGGTGGGCAGCCACCACGATAAAGTGGTGCCCGCGGTCGCGATCTGCCAGCTTGACCGCCTCGATTCGGCACACGGGTTCTCGATCGATGTTGCCGATGTGGTCGATGCGTGCAAATTCCGCGTCGAGAAAACTGTCTCTCGCGATGGAATCGAAATTGGCCCAGGCCGCCACCTGTCCGCACCGGAACTGGCTGGATTGATCGGCAAAACGGTGACTTGACTCCCGATCTTGCTTTTCACCTCAGGATACCGGTCTCACCTGCGAGCATTTTCATCCGACGTGGAATGCCGATCCATTCTATTTTCTGGATCGCTGGATGCTTTTAAACCGGCTCAGCGGATTTCAAACGAAGTTTGAAGGAGTGTTATCCGACCTTCCGTGGAATGACTGTGTCGCGTAGCTCGATTTATAGAATCTTATTCCGCATGCCGCCGATCGACTGGACGAGCTTTTTCATTCCGAGCTCGATGCGCGTTTTAACTGTGCCCAGCGGCGTGCGTGTCAGCTCGGCGATTTCGCGCTGGCTTCGTCCGTCCAGAAATGCCAGCGATACGGCCTCGCGTTGGAAAATGGGAAGATGGCCCAGCACCCGGTCGATCAACTCGCGGAAATCGGCGATGGACACGTCGGTCACGTCATTTGTCGAGGAATGGGACAAGCTGTGCCGGCTTTCCACCTCGAAGAGGTCGGTTGCCCGCCGGTAGGCGCAAGTTTTACGAATCCGGTCGATGGCCCGCCGCCTCGCCACGGTGATGAGCCAGCTGGAAAGTTTTCCCCTGGAGGCATCGTAGGATCCGATGCGATTCCAGACCTGAACCAGCACTTCCTGGAGGATGTCCTCGCTCTCCGCCGGATCGTGGGTGATTTTCATGATCACCGCGATCAGGACATTGCGGTATCGCTCATGAAGTTCGGTCAATGCCGATTCCTCATGTGCTTGAAGAGCTTCCGCCAATGCCTCGTCGCCGGGCTCCGCTATTTGTGCAAAGGCTACCATGGAGCGCAGGATAGGATGCGGGTCGGTCGCCCGCCATGGGGTGAAGTGCTACTGCCGGATGCGCGGGCAACGGGCGTTCAAATCGCGATCGAGCCAAAGAAAAAAAGCGGCCCGACTTTCGCCGGACCGCTTTCGTGGAGAGAGCTTTTGAGCGCGCTGCGTTCTAGTAAGCCCGCGTGGTTTGGGTTTCCACCGTGTTCGCAGGCGACCGTCTGAAGGTCGTTTGCTCTGTGGAGGTGATCCCGAACGTTATGCCGGCGGCCAATGCGCCACCATGGGGTCTAACCCGACCGGAAATCCCCGCCTGCCGCGCAAGACGGCAAAGGTAGGTGTTCGCCCCATGGACAGCTTTCCCGCGCACCCTGATCTTTCCCCGGCATCTCGACACCACCCGGCGGGCGCGCATTACCGGCGGTGGCGCGCGAATGCGGACGCGAACATGAATAAAACAAAGCTGAACAGGCTGTCGGGGCGCTATCTGGCGGCCTTGCGCATCCATTTCGAGCAAGGCCCGCAGGTGGACTTGGAGGCGGCGCACGAGCTGGGAACCAGGGCCGTGGCCATCGGATTGGAGACGCTGGATATGGCCAGGATGCACGACCTTGCGCTGGTGGCGCTCATCCTGCCGGACAGCACGGCCGTCACGCGGTATGACATGGCCACGCGCGCGGCGCTCTTTTTTACCGAGGCCATCGCGCCCATCGAGAAGACGCATCGCCTCGCCGTGAAGGCCGGCGCCAGCCTGGAAAAACTGAAGGCGACGCTGGCCCGTCACGCGCTGGCCATCGCCGATTCCAACCGGAAGCTGCAGCTGGAGATCACGCAGCGCAGGGCAGCGGGAAAGGCTGTCGAGGCGAGTGTGCAGAAGTCCGCCGGGCTGCTCGAGGAATCCCGCCTTCTGCAGAAACATTTGCAGGCCATGGCCCGCCATCTCCTGACCGCGCAAGAGGACGAGCGCAGAACGATGAGCCTCAAGCTGCAGGATGAAATCGCCCAGACCCTGGTGGGAATCCAGATCCGGCTGCTGACCTTGAAAAAAGAGCTCTCCGACAGCGATCAAGGTTTCAAAAAAGAAATCGCAATCACGCAGCGGCTGGTCGAGAAGTCGGTCAGGATCATCAACCGCTTCGCCCGCGAGTTCGGCATCAAGAATGAAAAATAAGCTTCCCGCGTTTTCACGAAGCTACGAGGCGGCGTTGGGCAAACACCTCAAGCAAGCCAGGGCTTCGAGCTCGAAAGCCGCGCGGGGGCTGGGACTCCGGGCCGTGAAGCTCGGGCTGGAAACGCTGGATATGGCCAGGATCCACGAGGAGGCAATGTTCGCGCTCGTGCTGACGAACTACATCGCAAGCAAGAGCGAAGGGATGATCCGGCGCGCGGGCGCATTTTTCGCAGAGGCGCTCACGCCGATCGAGGAGACGCACCGCGGCGCCCGGGAGGCCAACGTCCAGCTGAGAGTCATGATCGAGACGCTCAGCCAGCGCACCGCGGAGCTGGCCGCCGCAAACAAGGAGTTGAAGCAGGAGATCGTCCAGCGCAGGGCCATGGAGAATTCCCTGCGGACCAGCGAGACGACCTCCAGCCAGCTGCTGGAAAAGTCGCGGCACATGCAGGAGGAGCTGAAGCATTTGTCCCGCCGGCTCCTGTCCGCGCAGGAAGAGGAGCGGAAAAGGATCAGCCGCGAGCTGCACGACGTCATCGCCCAGACCCTCACGGGAATCAATCTGCGGCTGGCGACCCTGACATTGCAGAGCACGGCCAGCACCAAGGACCTTCAGCAAAAGATCGCGATCACGCAGCGGCTCGTGGAAAAGTCGGTGGACATCGTGCATCGCTTTGCCCGGGATTTGCGCCCGTCGGTCCTGGACGACCTGGGGCTGATTCCCGCGCTGCGGTCGCATATCAAAAGTTTCGAGAAGCAGACGGGTATTCGCGTGGCCTTCACCGCGTTTTCCGCGGTCGAGAAGCTGGACGGCGCCGCGCGCACGGCGCTCTTTCGCGTGGCCCAGGAATCGCTCACCAATGTCTCGCGGCATGCCAAGGCCAGCCGCGTGGAGCTGAGCATTCGCAAGCACGGCGGCACGGTTTGCATGAGAATCCACGACAATGGAAAGGGCTTCGAGGCGGAAGAAGGCCCGGCTTCCGCCAGAAACCGCAACCGCCTCGGGCTGCTCGGCATGAGAGAGCGCGTGGAGATGGTCGGCGGCACTTTTTGCGTGGAGTCCGCGCCTGGCAGGGAGACCACCATCCGCGTGGAGATTCCCCGCGAGAATCCAGGCGGCAAAAAAGCCCCGAGGAAAAGATCGGGCGGCGCCACGCTCAAATGCCCATGAAAAAAATCACCGTCCTGCTGGCAGAAGACCACATGATCGTCCGCGAGGGATTGCGGGCGCTGCTGCACCTCGAGGACGACATCGAGGTGATCGCCGAGGCGGAAAACGGCCGCCAGACCGTGGAGTTGACGCGGAAACTTTCCCCCGCCGTGGTCGTGATGGACATCGCCATGCCGCTGCTCAACGGCATGGAAGCCACCCGGCAGATTCTCCACGCGCAGCCCGCGACGAGGGTGCTCATTCTCTCCGCGCACAGCGATGACGCCTACATCGAGCAGGTCATGGCGCTTGGCGCGTCGGGATACCTCATCAAGCAGACCGCCGCCAGCGCGCTCGCCAAGGCCGTGCGCGCGGTGGCAGGCGGCAAGTCGTTCTTCAGCCCCGCGGTTTCCAGGCGGCTTTCCCAATACGAAAAAGTCGCGGGCCGCGGCGCGGCGCAAAAGCCGCACCCCCTCCACTTGACATCGCGCGAGACGGAAGTCCTCCAGCTCATCGCCGAGGGCATGGCGAACAAGCAGATCGCGGCGGAGCTCGGGATCAGCATCAAGACGGTGGAGAAGCATCGCCAGAGCCTCATGGACAAACTCAACGTCCACGACACGGCGGGGCTCACCCGCCACGCCATCGCGGCAGGCATCATCGAAAGCAGCGTGCAGCCGACCACGGGCTGACGCCGCCAGCGCCGCGGCAAATCACGGCTCCTTCGGCCGAGGGAATCCGGCCGCCTCCGCTTTTGCCGGGGACTAGGGTTACACCCCATGGCGGCGGCTGTGATTGCGGACCATTCTCTCCGCCATGAAAACACTTCCATTCATTTCTCTGCCCTTTGTGGCGTTCGTCGCGCTGCTTGTCGTCCCGGCTTCCGGCCGTGCCGAGTCCATCCTTTGTTCCGCGGGCGGCTTCACGCTCTTCGGCGGCAAAGGACTTCCCGGTGTTTCCCACTAGCCCCGTCCTTGGCGGCGGAATATCGGGGGTGGGGTAAACACCCCATTGCGGCGAGTTCGAAATTCCCGTTGCGTGGGGTATGACGAACACTGCCGGAAGCAACACGAAATCCTCTTCTGATAGCTGGAAGGAAATCGTGATGAAGTATCAGCGGCCCTCGCTTACCCGGGGGGCGTGGCAATTGTTCAACTCGATCGGCGCCTATGCCGCCGCATGGGGGCTGATTTATTGGAGCCTGTCGATTTCGCTCTGGCTTGCCGCTGCGCTGGCGATCCTGGCGGGCGGATTTCTGGTGCGCGTGTTCATCATCTTCCATGACTGCGGGCACGGATCCTTTTTCAAGTCGCGCAGGGCCAACGACGTGGTCGGATTCCTCACTGGCGTGCTGACTTTTACGCCCTATTTTTTGTGGCGGAAGGAGCATGCGCTGCATCACAGCACGGCGGCCGACCTCGATCGGCGAGGCGTCGGTGACGTCCCGACCATGACGGTCGATGAATACCTGGCCGCCTCGCGGTGGGAGAAGCTGGGCTACCGGCTGCTGCGCAATCCCGTGGTGCTCTTCGGCATCGTGCCGCTGACGATGTTCCTATTGAAGCATCGCCTGCCCCTTTCCAAGGAAGCCACCGCGGCGGAACGGCATTCCGTGCATTGGACGAACCTGGCCGTGCTCGGGATGGTCGTCGGGATGAGTTTCCTGTTCGGCCTGCTTCCTTATCTCGTCATCCAGGTGGGCATCATGGCAGTGGCCGGGGCCGTGGGCACGTGGCTGTTTTACGTGCAGCACCAATTCGAGGGCGTCTATTGGGAGCGCCGCGGGGAGTGGGATTTCGTCGAGGCGGCCCTCAAGGGCAGCTCCTTTTACAAGCTGCCGAGGGTGTTTCAGTGGTTCTCCGGAAACATTGGCTTCCATCACATCCACCACCTCAGCTCAAGAATTCCAAACTACAATCTGGAGCGCTGCCACAACGCCGAGCCGCTTTTCCAGACGGTGCCGCCGGTCACTCTTCTCTCAAGTCTCCGGTCGATGGCGTTTCGTCTCTGGGACGAACGGGAACACCGGCTGGTCGGATTCGCCCATCTGCGCCGGTCTTCAAGATCGTAAGCTCCGCCTTGCCCGATCACGCTGCCGCCGCGGCGACATACCCATTCCAACCCGGAGAGGATTTGCTTTCCGCGGCTGCTGGAAGAATTTCCGGGCGGATCCGCCATCCATCATCCACCGCTCTCGCCCACGCCTCGCAGGCCAAGAAGAAATCCGAATGGCCCTCAGGAAAACGAGACAAGCTGTGGGAGCAATGACGCCGAAGCAACGGGAGACATAGCTTTTTTTGCCAAGCAGAGTTGATGCTCCGCATGGTTCCTTTGTGGCGAAGAGGGCCGGCCAGATCGACTTTCAAGGTTTCTCCGGAGGACGGGCGGCCTGGATGCCCCGGCGAATTTGGCGGTATTTTTCGATAAATCTGGACGGCGGGACGAGATCGCCGCCAGGCGCGGGCAGCCAGGAAAAACTCGCTTCGGTGCGGTCGATGCGCACGCCGATGAGAAGGCCGTCGTCGAGGTTTATCGCGGCGGAGACGTCGGGCTCGCCGCCGCCGGGGTCTTTCATCAGGTGCCCGGGCCACAGGTGGAGCAACGGAAAGCGTCCGCCGAAGAGCGCCGCTTTTTTTTTGCCGGCTTCCTTGATGCCGAGGAAATTTTCCGGGGCGACCCAGGAGGCGGCGCCGATGCGGTTCGAGGCGGTCGGAGAGACGTCGAAGAAGATCTGGCCGGACTTGAGATCCTCGGCCAGATAAACCCCATTGATCGTCCACGCCTCGGTGGTCTGCCCGGTTTTCCAATGGATCACGTCGCGCTGGATGAGGGCAACACGGGTGGATTCCACTGAAACGGCGTCGGGGATGTTAGGATTCTCCGCGCGGCCGTCGGACGACCGGAAGTCCAGGCGCCATGAGCCGCGCTCGGGCAGGCGGATGGCCTTTTCCACGACGGCCCATTGCTCGGGCGCAAGACTCTGATTTCCGGCAAGGCAGATTCCGGTGGCGAAAAGGGCGAATGCGATGGGCAACAATCTATTCATTGACGGGCTCAAGGTTGAGATTCAGCACGCGGCCGGTCATGCGGTCGAGGGCGAGATGCACCCAGACGTGCCGCTCGGATGCGACCTGAAAATCCGCGAGAGATTTCGCGTTTTTGGGCACGCGGCCGGTTTGTGCGATGAGGTCGATGAGGACGTTCCAGGTGCGCGTTTCCAGGGCGTCCGCCAGGGCGCGAACGAAGACCTCCCGCTGCCGCTTGATGCGCTCGGAGGAGCCCTTCATGGGGAGCGTGGCGAGATAGCGCGTAACAAGCTCGGAGCGGTCGAGCAGCGGGCCTTGATCCGCTTCCGTGCCGGTCGTGAGGTCCACGAGATGCCGAGCCGCCTCATCCGCGCGTGTGTCGCTTTGGGTGGAATGGGAGTCGGCCTCGTCGGCCAGCGCGCCGCGCAGGAGGGCGGCCAGGATTTTCGCGTGGGGCGTCTGCGCGGAAATCCTGCCGCCGGTGAGCCCGTCCGCGGGGCCCTCTTCCGTGCTGAAGAAATCCAGCAGCGCCGCGTCGCCGCTGTCCGCGCTGAAGAAATCCAGGCTGCGGCAGGGCGTGCCGCGAAAGGCGTATCCCATCTCCGCGACGGAGCGGAAGGGGCGATTCAATACGACGGGGCGGCTGGGCGCGTTGTCGGGCCAGAACATCTGGCCCTGCGGATCGGATCCGCTGGCGAGCGCGCCGTCGCCGGGGCGGAGCACGCCATCGGGATCGGTGTAGCGCGTGGCGGAGGTGGAGAGGTTTTGCAGGATCGTGCCCATCGCGTTGCCCTGGCCGGGGTTGGCGGCTCCCAATGTCCACTCCTGCCCGCTCTCGGGATGGAAGAGATCTTCGTAAAGGAGGCCGTAGCCGGCCCGCTGGTCCGGGCGAATGGAGCGGTTCGGAAGCCAGGACGTGCTGTCTTGCTCGGTCTCCTGCAGGCGGTAGGTGGAGAAGCGGTCGGTGCGGGGGTCGGTGCCGACCATGATATGGCATTTTTGGTTGGCGTAGTGCGCCGGTTCGGAGCGCCCGCGCATGTTTGCGTTGAGAGTGCCCGCGCCTCCGGTGGCCTGCGCCACCAGCATGGGCCGTTCGAAGTAAGTCACCCAGCCGCCGGAGGCGTCCTGGTATTGCATGAGAAGAGAGAGGCCGCTCGGGCCGTTGCCGTTGGAGACAAGGTAGCGGAATTGCAGGGTTCCCGGGCGGCCGGGAATGTCGAAAGCCGGCGTGGCAAGGCCGGCAAGCTTCGAGCTGAGGTTGGGCAGAGGTGCGGAGGACGTGGCCACGCTGGTGTCCTTGAGCATCACGGGCTCCGTCGCGGGGAGAGTGCCGGGGTTGATCAGCAGGTTGTGCGTGTCGGGCGAAAAGCCCGCCAGCACGCCGTTCGTGAAGGCGGTCTCATCTGGGGCGAACCGGTATTGCGTGAAATAGCTTTGGCCCTGGGTGTCGGCGGCGACGCGGAAATTCGTCGGGCGCTCGCCGGCCGGGGGCAGCCCGATTCTTTGATCGTGGGGATTCCAGATTTCCGGCAGAAAAACGATGGAAAAGGGCTGCGAATCCTTTTCCGAGGAAGCGTCCGGCTCGGAGTCGGGCAGGAGGCGCGCGAGGAAAATCTTCGCCCGGGTGAGATAGGGCAGGTTTTCGATGCCATAGAATTTCTTGCCGTCGAATTCGATGCATGTCGGGAAGCCATCGGAGTCGAATTGGTCGATGAGATTCGCGAAAATCTGAATGATCTGGTAGGAGGTGACCTGGTCCCGAGTGTTGGCGACATTGCTGCCGTTGGAGAGCGCTCCCGAGCTCTTTCCCACGGAGCCCTCGAGGATCGCCGCCTGCAGGAGCTCGACCATGTCCGGCTCGCGCGCGCGGCTGTCGGACGTGCCGGAGCCGGATGCGATTTCCTCCAGCCGCAGAATGCGCGAGTCTTCTCCATGATTGTAAATCCAGGGTTCGTTCGACGAGGAACGGGTCAGCCCGAAATAGCGCTGGATCGGATCGTTCGCCGTCGCGGTGGCCTGGCGGGTGAGCAGCCGCAGGCGCGAGAGGGCGAACCGGCTGTTCAGGAGCGGCTCGCCGGCCGAGGCTGGAATTTCCCGCGGGCCCGTGAGCGTCTTGGCGTGCTCGAAGCGCAGGCGCGTGAATTCCATGCCCTGTTGGACCAAAAGGCGGGCCGAGCCGGGGTTGAACTTGTCATCGAGTCCCTCGGCCATGTTGCCTCCGGCGGAAGCGGGCTGGATTTTCTTGCGCTTGGGGTCGGGATTCCAGGACGGCGCCGCGAGAAAGAGCGTATCCTGCGTGAGGCTCGCAAGAATCTCCCTTTCGCCGGCGGAGCATTCCGCAAGATTCTTCCGGCCGAAAAGGCGCAGGAAAAAATGCAGCATGTCCTGCCGCGAATAAAAATACCCGTCGGAATCGCCGCCGTTTTTTCGCGGACTGAGAAAGCCGCCTTTTTCCCCGCCGTAGGTGATCCCATCGAGGTAATCGACGAGGGTGACCGGATTCCGAAAGCCGACCAGGCTGTCCACCTGCTGCTGGCTCAGGCCGATCGCCGTCAAGTCCGCCCAAGGGAGTCCGCCTTTGCGCTCGGCGAGGCTTGCATCCTTGGAAGAGAAGCCGGCGGCGTTGATGTCGAGCAGCCCGCCCACGTCGTAGATATTGTAGGCGTAGCGGCCGACGACGAAATCGGAGTTGCCGGGATTGTCGTCCGCGGCGTGCTCGACCGTCAGCGTCGCGCCGTCTTCGGCCGCGCCGTGCCGGGTGGCGTAGATCCAGTCGGGCAGCGCGGTGTCGGGCAGCGCCATCGCGGTCAGGGCCACCTTGTCCCAACGGGCGGCGGAGATCAGCCGCCCGTTCAGGGAGGGCGCCGCGGTCGAGACGGCGCTGGCCCGCCGCGGCCCGACGTCCTTCGCCGGGCCGTTGGCCCGGTAGGTTGCCGAGGCGGGGTAGAATGGCGCGGAGCGCAGGCTTTGCTTGACCAGGCTTTCGAACCCTTCCGCGGGCACATTTTCGGAGACCGCGCGGGCGGGCGCCATCGCGGCCCGCCGCCGCACCGTCATTGCGTCGAAGGCGTCGAACGTCGTGCGATTGGGATCGGGCTCGGCCCCCGCCAGCATCTCGTGGCGGAAGTCGCCGATCGCCGTCTCGACCGCCCCGCCGACCAGCGAATCCGCCTGGACGCTCACGGGTGCGAACTTGGTCACGAACAAGGCATTCAGCGTCTGCGCATAGAACGCGAGGATCGCGACGGTCGCGAGCACGATGATCGCCAGAGTGATGACCAGCGCCGAGCCGTCGTTCTCCCCCGCAGCGGCGGGGCGGGCGACTCCTGGAAATCGTCGTATCTTCGAGTGCCTCATCCTGCCGATCATTTCACGATGGAGCTGATCTCCCTCAGCGTGCGACGATCACCTGACCGGTGGGCCCGGCGAGCAGCACCGAGAGCACGTCGGACGAATTGCGAACGTGCCCGACGCTGATCTTGATCCACCCGGGAACTTCATTGTCGTTCACGACCGCATCGCCGCGCGGGGAAAACGCGACCACCGTGGACGAAAAGGGAATCGCCTTCCGCCCGTCGGCCGTCGGCAGATCCCACGTGAAGGCGAATCCTCCCTCCTGCGACCCGAGCACCAGCGCGTGCGCGTCGGCGTCGAGGCGGCTCTTCACGTTGTCGATGCGCACCGGCCGCCGAAGCTGCATGAGGTTTTTCGAGTCCGTGTCCGCGGAGCCGTCCCTGCTGACGACTTCGACGAGGGAAAGCTGCTCCTGACCGAGGTTGTGGGCGGTGGTATCCGCCAGGCCGATCCAGACCCAGGTGTTCATCTCCATCGCGGTCGCGCGGGCGTGCTCGACGAGGCCGCTGATTTGATCCACTGCCCGGCTGGTTTCGCTGCCGCGCAGGATCGAAACCAGAGCGGGAGTGGTGAGGGTCGTCATGGTGGCGATCACGGCCATCACGACGAGCAATTCGACAAGCGAGAAGCCCCGGCGGGGCGGAGTCCTAGAGTGCGACGATTTTTTCATAGACATGCAGGGTTTCGCGAACCGGGAGGGGCAGGCTTTGCATCCGGGAGGTGGGAAGGCGCCAGACGTCGGCCGGGCGGAGGCCGTCGTTCACGTTTGGAAACATCGCGGCGAGATCCTGCCGCTGCTGGGGTGTGAGCACGAAGGCCGCCTTTTTGTCGAACACCGCGACGCTCAGCACCAGCGCTCGCACGGTCTTCCAGTCGTCCGGCGCGCGGGACGACACGCGACCGTCCCAGAGCTCGAAGGAGACCTCGAAGCGGAAGACGCCCGGCGCGATGAGTTGAGGGGTTTCGCGGCTCAAGGCCTCATCCGCCGAGGCCGTGCTCCAAGGCAGAATCCGCCCCAGGTCTTCGTTCCAGCCGAACGGGTGAATCGTCTGCGCGAATCCCGGCAAGTCCGGCCAGCCGGTAAAGTCGGGTGTTCCCGCCGAGCGGGATTGCACTCCGTATCGCACGATCGAGAGCCGTCGCGCGTCTTCGGGAGCCGAGGCCGCGTCCACCGGCCCGACGAAGAAGAGCGCGTCGTTCCCGGCGTCGTCCGTGTCCTTGATGACGTAGGGGCTGAGGCCGCCGGTCCTCGCACCCTGGCCGATGTCAAACCGCACGCGCTCGAGCGCGCTCATCACCTGTTTCAAGGTCTCCAGCCGCCGCTGGGAAAATTTTGCAGTGCCGGATATCGCCCCGAACGACTGCAGAACCAGCGTCACCATGATCGCGAAGACGACGCACGCGACCAGCAGCTCCATCAGCGTGAATCCCGCGACTTCGCCCGGGCTGTGAAAATGTAATCTTCTATCCACGGCCGATCTCCACGATGACTTCCTCGCTGCCCCGAGCGTGCTCGAGCTTCGGCTTGCCTCCGCCCGTGAGCCGGGCCTGCGCGGGCCAGGCGATGAGCAGGCGCGCCCGGCTGGGCTCGAAGATTCCCTGGTCCGCCGCGGGCGGCTCGATGCGGCAATAGATCACGTAGTCGCCTTCGCCTGGCGCGGTGATCCGGGCGCTTTCGTCCACGGCAAAGATTTTCTCCTTCGCCTCGGAGCCGGCGGCGGGAAAAGGCAGGGCGTATCTCGGCGTGGCGAGAAGGGCCGAGGGAACCGCGCTGCCCGTCGCCCGCCCCGCGCCGCGGAGATCGTCCACGATGGCCGAGAGAATGTGCGCCGCCCGCACCCGATCGGTCGAGAGCCGCTCGTGCTGCAGCCCGCCCTGAAGCAATGCCAGGAGCGCCACGAGGCAGAAGACGATCAAACCCAGCGCGAGGCAGACCTCGATGAGAGAGAAGGCGGCAACGGGGCGGCGCTTGCGCTGGGAATGAGCGTGCATGACAAAAAACTCGCGAGCCGCGGGCCTATTCCTCCTTCCCTCCGGTTGGGAGCTTGGGAACAGCCGCTTCATTGAGTTTCTGCGGACTGTCCACGTCCACGCCGTAGATTTGCCTGTAGATTTCTTTGGTCACGAGCCACTGGTCGCGGTTCCCGCGCGTGCGGTCCGAAGCGCCGCGGTATTTCTCGTAGCCCTTGTAGTCGTGCCGCTCGAGGCTGTTCACGGTGACGCCGGGGAAGGCGACCTTCCACAGGGGCAGGGGCAGGGATTTCGCCCAGGCGGTGAGCTCGCCGTCGAGCTTGCGGTAAACGTCGGCATGGGTGGCGGGGTCGAGGAGGCGCTTCTTGTCCTCGGTGAAGTTGGCGCGGATGTCGCTGAGCTCATCGACGCCAGGGTAGAAGCGGATCAATTTGTAGTCGCCGCTGCGCACGCCGAAGAGCGTGGTGAAGCGCCAGTAGAGCGTGCGATCGTTCAGCGGTGGCTTCTGCCCGCCGAGGTAGGGCACGATGTCCACGCCGTCGAGCTCGGGCCCCGGCCGGCCGTCGGCGAGGGAGACCGCGGTGGCGGCGATGTCGAGCGAGGAGACAGGCGCGTCGTAGGTGGCTCCGGCGGGCAGCCGGCCGGGCCAGCGGACGATGTAGGGCACGCGGATGCCGCCCTCGAGCAGGTCGCCTTTCACGCCGGCGTAGGGCAGGTTGATCGCGCCGTTCTCGCCGCGCGCCTCGTCATCGCCGGAGGGGCCGCCGTTGTCGCTGAGAAAGAAGACGATCGTATCGCGGTCGAGCCCTTCCTTTTTCAACGTGTCGAGCACCCGGCCGACGCTGTCGTCCAGCGCGGAGACCATGGCGAGATAGGTGCGCCGCACGGGGTCCTTCACGCGAAGGAAGCGGTTGAGATACTTCGGCGGCGCCTGCAGCGGGACATGCGGGGCGAATTGCGCGAGGTAGAGGAAGAATGGCTCGTCCTTGTGCGCCTTGATGTAGTCCACGGCCTGGTCGCCGAGGTAATCGGTGAGGTAGGTCGGGCGGGTGAAGCGCACGCGCTTCTCGCCGTCGAGGATCGGGGTGCCTCCCGGCTGGTCGAGGAAGTAGTGGCCGCCCTCCATGAAGCCGATGAAATGGTCGAAGCCGTGATGGATCGGATTGTGGTCCGCGGAGTAGCCGAGATTCCACTTGCCGAGGATGGCGGTCTTGTAGCCGAGCGGGCGCAGGTATTCCGCGATGGTCTTGACGCCGTGCGGCAGGCCCCATCCTCGCTCCTTCGCAATCCCGTCGAGGGCCGCGCCGAAATTCCCGTCGAAGCCGAAGCGGGATTGCGAGCGACCGGAGATCAATCCCGCTCGCGACGGGGCGCATTGCGGCGCGGAGACGTAGCCGGCCGTGCAGCGCACGCCTTCGCGGGCAAGCTGGTCGATGTGCGGACTGACGACGTCCTTGCCGCCGTAGCAGCCCACGTCCGTCGAACCGAGATCGTCGGCAAGGATGACGACGACGTTCGGCGGCCGCCGGTCCGCGCCGATCGCCGCGGCGCAAAGTGCCGTGAAGAGCAGCGAAGCGAGGAACGGTTTCATGGAAAAATACCGATGCACGGGATCCCTAATCCTCCTTCGGCACGGTGGAATCGCGCGTGGCGGCCTGCTGAAAGCTCCGCGGGTTGTCGATGTCCACGCCGTAGATCTGTTTGTAGATTTCCCGGCTCACGAGCTGGCGGTTTTGGATCTCGGGAAGCGTCGTGACGCCAGGGCGGTATGGCTCGTGGCCCTTGTAGCCGTGCCGCTCGAGGCCGCGCTGGGTCACGCTGGGGAGGGACACCTTCCACATGGGCAGCGGCAGGGACTTCCCCCAGGCGGTGAGCGCGCCATCGAGCTTGCGGTAAATCCCCGCGTGGGTGACGGGGTCGAGATCGCGCGACTGGTCCTCGGTGAAGTTCGCGCGGATGTCGTTGAGCTCATCGACTCCGGGGTAGAAGCGGATCAATTTGTAGTCGCCGCTCCGCACCGCCTGCAAAGTCGCAAACCGCCAGTAGAATGTGCGGTCGTTCAAAGGCGGCTTCCGGCCGGCGAGATACGGCAGGATGTCGATGCCCTCGAGCTCGGGCTGCGGCTTTCCCCCCCCAATGGCAATCGAAGTGGCAAGGATGTCGAGCGAAGAGACAGGCGCCTCGTAGGTGGCGCCGGCGGGCAGCCGGCCGGGCCAGCGGACGATGTAGGGCACGCGGATGCCGCCCTCGAGCAGGTCGCCCTTCACGCCGGAGAAGGGATTGTTGCGCGAGGTGTTCTCGCCCATCGCCTCGTTGTCGCCGCTCGGGCCGCCGTTGTCGCTGAGGAAGAAGACGAGCGTGTTTTTGTCGAGGCCCTCTTTTTGCAGGGTGTCGAGCACCTGGCCCACGCTGTCATCCAGCGCCGAGATCATGGCAAGGTAGGTGCGTCGCTTGAGGTCTCCCACGCGAGGGAAGCGGTCGAGATATTTTTGCGGCGCCTGCAGCGGCACGTGCGGGGCATAGTGCGCGAGGTAGAGGAAGAAGGGTCTGTCCTTGTGCCCCTCGATGTAATCCACCGCTTGCTGGGAAAGGTAGTCGGTCATGTAGGTCGGGCGGTCGAACGTGACCGGCGCGGCCCCGTTCAAAATCCGGGCTCCGTCCTTTTGATCGAGGAAATATCCGCCACCGGCCAGGTAGCCCGTGAAAGAGTCGAATCCGTGCCGGAGCGGGTTGTGATCGGCGGAGTAGCCGAGGTGCCACTTGCCGATAATGCCGGTCGTGTAGCCCAGCGGCCGCAAATACTCCGGGATGAGCTTGATCTCGTGGGGCATCCCCCAGCCGCGCTCCAGCGCGATGCGATCGAACGCGCCGCTGAAGTTCGTGTCGAAGCCGAAGCGGGACTGGGACCGGCCCGAGAGCAGGCCCGCGCGGGACGGCGCGCATTGCGGCGCCGAAACATACGCGGACGTGCACCGAACGCCCTCCCGCGCGAGCCGGTCGATATTCGGAGTGAGAGAGTCCTTGCTGCCGTAGCACCCGAGATCCTCGTGTCCGAGGTCGTCGGCGAGGATCACGATGACGTTCGGCGGCCGTTGGTCCGCGTTCTCCGCGACGGCGCAGAACGGCATGCCCAACAGCAGCGGCGCGAAGAGTGCGAGCGGTTTCATTCGGCTTGACGGGAAAGGGACGCTCAAGCCCGGGATCTCCGGCGCGCGCGATAAGCCAGGAACGCGCCCCCCAGGCCGAAAAGCGCCACCGCCGACGGCTCGGGCACGACCGCAAGGCCGGGGTTGTTGTAGAGGTAGGTCACCTCCGAGGCGTCGAGCACGCCGGTGTAGATTTGGATGTTGTCCAGGTAGCCCTTGAACTGCGCCGCGAGGTTCTCGTCGGAATCTTCGAGATTGAATCCGCCGATATAGAACCCATAGCCCTCGGTGGCCGACGGATCCACGTCCGCCGAATAGCCGAACGTGCTGCCAATCAGGGAGCCATTGAAGTAAAACGCGCCCTGGTTTCCGCCGAGTCCGTCGAAATTGTTGTTCCAGGTAAACACGATGTGGTTCCAGGTGTTGGTCGTCCACACGAGGTTCCCCGAGACCGTTCCGCCGATCGCCGCGCGCACGCGGAGCGCCGGATTGTTCGGGATCTGCACGCCGATGCCCGTGTTATACACGTCGTTCAACAGCCACCGGCTCGTGCCGCTGTCCGTGGCCTGCACCCACAACGACACCGAACCCGAGCTCGTCGAGATGAGCCCTTTGTCGAGGACGAAGCCCGACTTGAGCGTGCCCTGGTCGGCTCCCACGTAGAGCGCATGTCCCGCCCCGTCGGGCGTGGTGGTGACGAACGTCGGCGACGTGAGATAGCTCCCGTCTCCCGCCGAAACCGTCGGGAGGCCGTCGGCCGTTCCCGCGCTGTCCACGTAGGATTGATCGTCGAAGGTATATTGATTGGTGAGAACGACCGCCGGATAGGCGAGCGAAACCGGCAGCGTGAGCGCCGAGGCGAGGAAAAGAATCTTTTTCATATGCGATCTAAATGGTCGTATTTTAATTGATGGAATGACCGGAAAAACGGCTGCTTCACAGGCTGGATTTTCTGAAAATCACAGAATCATGCAACCTCAGCGAGGTGAAATGATCGAAGAGATGGTATAATAACGACTAGATTGATTGTTATTTATTGAGATAAGATGAAGAAAATGATGCCTTCGATTCCTTTTCCTGAACCCGCGATATTCATGGATGAGCTTTTTCCAAGATTCCGGCTTCACTGGGTGAATCGCGGCCGATGCGAGCCGAGCGAATTCCCGGTGATCCTGGAGTGTTTCAGCTTCGTGCTGGCGACGGGCGGCTCGTGCGTTTACCGCACGGCGCATGGGCGCTTCGAGGTCGAGCCCGGCATGCTCTATTGCTCCTTCCCGAACCTGCGCGAGGTCGTGCACGTCAGCGACAGCTTCGACTTCATCCACCTGTTCTTCGAGGGGGATATCGGCCACCACCCCTTCGCGCCCTGCGGCGTGTCGCCCCGCCGCCCCACGCTTCGCCTCCTCAAGCACCGCCTCGCGGAAGACCTCATGGAGGAAATCCTCAACGAATACCGGGAAACCAAGCGCGTCAGTTCGCCGTCCTTTTTTTCCCGGGTCTATCGCCTGCTGGAGCTGGCCGCCGACCGGCGCGCCGTTTCGCGGCCCGCGCGTGCGCGGCGGAATCTGGTCGAGGAGGCCAGGCGCGTCTTCGACGCCGAGACCGGGAGCCACTCCTCGGTGCTGCAGATCGCGCGGGCGCTTCGCGTCTCGCCCCAGTCGCTCCTGGCCGCATGCCAGAGGGATCTGGGCAGCACCACGCAGGAGTTCCTCGCCGAGCTGCGGCTGCGCAAGGCGAAGCGGCTGTTGAAAAATACCAGCCACAAGCTGACCTATGTGGCGGTAGCCGCGGGCTACAAGGAAGAGAAGTATTTCCTGCACTGCTTCAAGCAGGCCGAAGGCGTGACCCCGTCCCAATGGCGCGCCCTGCACGGCCATCCGCCGGCGGAGCCGCGCGCCGCCGCACCGGATGCCGTCTTCAACGACTGATATGCCGCTCCCGTTTTCGCATGCGCGATGCCGCGCCTTTCTCTTCGTTTCCGCATTGGCGGTTTTTCCGCACGGCGGCATCCTCGCCGCGCCGGATGCCGGCGTGCGCGCGTGCTGCACTGTCCCGTTGCCGTCGCGCCTGGCTGGCGCGGTGAGTTCCGAGCCGCCTCCCGGCATGGTGTGGATTCCCGGCGGCGAGTTCACGATGGGCAGCAAGGATTCCGAGGCGCGCGGCGACGAAAAACCCGCGCATCGCGTGCACCTGGACGGATTCTGGATGGACGCGACCGACGTCACGAACCGGCAGTTCCGCGCCTTCGTCGAAGCGACCGGCTACGTGACGACCGCGGAGAAGGCGCCGGAGTTGGCGGAGATCGTGAAGCAGCTTCCTCCCGGCGCACCGCCGCTTCCCGCGAGCTCGCTGGTCCCGTCCGGGCTCGTTTTTCAAAAAACCGGCGCGGACGTCCCGCTCGGCGACGTGTCGCAATGGTGGAAATGGCAGGCGGGTGCGGATTGGCGGCATCCCGAGGGGCCGGGCAGCTCGATCGAGGGACGCGACGATTACCCGGTCGTGCAGGTTTCCCACGACGACGCCGTCGCCTACGCGAAATGGGCGGGGAAGCGGCTGCCAACCGAGGCGGAGTGGGAATTCGCCGCGCGTGGCGGATTGGAAGGCAGGCGCTACGCATGGGGAGACGAAGCGCTCGACGCCGGCGGGAAATGGCGGGCAAACACGTGGCAGGGCGCGTTTCCCGTCAAGGACGACGGACGCGACGGCTTCACCGGCCTCGCGCCCGGCCGGTCTTTCCCCGCGAATGGCTACGGGCTCTACGACATGGCCGGCAACGCCTGGCAATGGACCGCGGATTGGTATCGCCCGGATGCCTACGCGGCCGCCGCCGCGCCGGTCTCGAATCCCGCCGGCCCCGCATCCGGCTACGACCCGGCCGAACCCTACGCGCCGAAACGCGTGATCCGCGGAGGATCGTTTCTTTGCAACGCCGCCTATTGCTCCGGCTACCGCGCGAGCGCGCGCATGAAGACCTCGCCGGACACCTCCACGAATCACATCAGCTTTCGCTGCGTGCGCGATGTCGCAAAATCCCAATGAGCCGCAGGAGGCCGGGCTTCCTCGGGGTTGCTCTTGTCATGGCGATCGCGATAGCTGCATCGAACGTTCGCGCCGGCAATCTGCTGAAAAACGGAGACTTTGGCGAGGGCCTGCGTCATTGGAATAAACAGGAGCCCACCATTGGCGAAATCGCGGCGGAAAAACGCGACGGCCGACGTGTCCTGCGGATCGATGCCCGCGGCGTGCCTTGGGGCGAGTCGTCGCTCCTCTCCGCTCCGGTTTCCGTGCGGCCCGGAGCCGCCTATTGCCTGAGCACCGATGTGAAGCGCCTTTTTGGAAACGGCTACCGCTGCACGGTGGGCGTCCTCTGGCGCGGCGCGGACAAATCCCTGATCGGCGCGGACAATATCTGGAGCGAAGTCCTTTGGGGAACCGAATGGCGCACGTCCGCCTGGCAGGCCATCGCGCCCGACGGGGCGGCGGAGGCCGTCGTCAAACTCGGCCTCGAAATGGGCGCCGGGGAAAAGAACGCCGCGTTGTTCTCGAACGTGCGATTCGAGACCGCGAAGGGACTCGGCCCCTCGGCCGCGCTCGACGTGTTTCTCGATCCGCCCGGAAAGGACGGCGGCTCGGACGCCGTGCAGGTCTGGAACTCCGGCTCGGAGCCGCTGGCGAACGCTTCCATCCGTCTCGTCCCACCTCCGGGCGTCGAAGTGGACGAAGCCGGCGAGCTGACGCTGCCTCGTCTCGGGGTGGGCTGCCTGGAAAAAAAGACGTTCCGGCTCAAAGGCTCGCCGCAGGACGCGGCGAAAAGTTCCCTCGAGGTGACGCTGCGCGCCACGACGAAATCCGGCGCCCGGTTCGAAACGAGCGTCAGGGAGCCGCTGAACGTCACGCTTCCGACTCCGGTGGTCACGACGACGAAGGATCTCGTCGCGCCGATTCCTCCCGAGATGAAAGTGCGGCTCGGCGCTTATTATTTTCCGGTGATGCTCGACTGGGGCGCGGAAAACGCGCCGACCGGGCTGCGCAGCATCGCGGGAAACCGGCCGCTCCTCGGCTGCTACGACGAGCGGCTGCCCGCCACCGCGGACTGGCACATCGTCTGGGCGCTGCGGCACGGGATCACGTGGCTGGCCGTCGATTGGTATTGGAACCAGGGCGAGGAATTCATCAACGAAGCCCTCGACGACGGGCTGATGAAGAGCCGCTTCTTTCGGAAAATGGATTTCTGCCTGCTCTGGGCGAATCAAGAGCCGACCGCGACGAGCCTGCGCGCCTACGACTATTCGGCGGAGACCCTGCGCGAACTCGCCCGCACGCTCTGCGCCCGGTATTTCAACCAGCCGAATTACCTCAAAGTGGACGGCCGGCCCGTGTTCATGATTTTTCTGCCGGCCTCGCTGGTCAACGGCAACGGCTCGGCCTCCGCCGCGCGCGACGCCATCGCGGCCTTTCAACGGGAGGTCCGCGCCCA
This sequence comes from Chthoniobacterales bacterium, assembly GCA_015655545.1. Lineage (GTDB taxonomy): Bacteria > Verrucomicrobiota > Verrucomicrobiia > Chthoniobacterales > JAATET01 > JAATET01. The sequence goes on from JAATET010000051.1 coordinate 23,684, forward strand.
CGGCCATCCCGGCGCCTTCCTCGTCGCGATCAACAACACGCCCGCGCTGCCGCCAGTCGCGGAGGCCGGCTTCGACGCGGTCAGCGCCTATAGCTATCTTTTCGCGGGCACGCTGCCGGAGCAGTGCGGGCGCCAGGCCTTTCCCTTCGACCGGATCGTTCCGCGCTATAAGAAATGGGCCGCATCGAACGAAGCCCAGGCCCACACGCAGGGGCTGCCCTTCATCCCTTCCGCCTGGGCCGGTTGGGACGACTTGCCGCGCTTCGGCGTGAAACGGGCGGCGGAATCCAGCTTCACCCCCGGCAATACCCCGGCGGAGATCCGGTCGCTGGCCGCGATGCTCATCGACCGCGCCGACCCCAGGCTGCGGCTCGCCCTGGTGGAGGCCTGGAACGAGTGGGGCGAGGGCTCGTGCTTCGAGCCGGGAACCCTCGAGGGATTCGCTCCTCTCGCCGGCCTGCGCGACATTCTGAGCCTCAACGGCCGCGGGCCTTACACGGTTCCCGTGCCCGACGCCGCCAGCCGCCGCGCCTTGCAGGCGAGCCCGCGCGCGGTGAACTCCTCCGCCTACGCCGAGCGCGCCAACCGCGCCCGAACCTGGAAGACCGGCTTCGAGATGCCTTTCGATTCGCCCCGCGATCTCTCGCTCCAGCCGGGACGCGGAGTGGCGTATTTCGAGCGAGGCCATGGACGCCTCAAGATCGTCGCCACAGGCTCGTCGCCCGAGGTTCTTGGCCCCGCGGCGCTCCTTCTCGAAGCCGCATCCACGCGCGACATTCGTCTGACCGCCCGCATCACGCGGAACGCGCGCGCGATCTTTTCCTGGATCACCAAGGAAGACCGCGCATGGGATGCCGCGAAATCGCTTTCCGTCCCCGTCACCGGCCGCGCGAAAGACCAGAAGATCGAGTTTCCCGTCGCCGGCGCACCAGCCTGGAAAGGAGAAATCTATCAATTCAAGATCGCCTTGGAGAAGGGGCCGGGAGAGTTCGAGATCGACGAAATCGCGAGTCTTCCGATCAAATAGATGTGTGCCCCTCGAAAGCCTCGGGATCCCCGCCGTGCCGCAGGGCGAGGTGGCGATACACGTGGACGAGCTTTTCGAACTGCATGTTCGCCTCAAACCACTCCCGCATTTCCGCCTGCGCCGCGCACGGGTCGGCGTTCGGCGCGTCGGCCCATTGCCGCAGGGCCTCCACGACAGCCCGGGAAATGTCGCCGGCGTCGGCGGGATTCGGCACCCAGTGGATGTTGGGAAAGCCGAGCTTGCCCAGCGAGAGCAGGCCGGTCGTCGCGGAAAGAATGAGCGGCAAGCCACATGCCAGCGCCTCGTAGGCGGACAGGCCGAAGGCCTCGCTGCGGCTGACCAGGACGAATCCGTCGGCCGCGTGGTAGAGGGTCTCCGGCCGGTCCAGGAAGCGGAACGCGTGGGCATGCTCGCGGGCGGCAGGGCGGAGGCGGTCGCGCAGTTCCACGGAGCCGGCGCCGGCGTGGACGAAGTGCCAGTCCGCGTGAGGGAGGACGTGATCGAGCGCGGCATACAGATCGCCGTAATCCTTTTCGTAGGCGTCGCGCCCGACGGTGACGAGCAGGCGCCCGTCGGACGGGAGGCCGAGTGACTCGCGGGCCGCGCGTTTTTGTTCGGCGCTCGCGGGGCGAAACGTGTCGAGGTCGATACCGGAAAAGACGAGGAGCAGCCGTCGGAGCGGCAGGTGAAGCACGCGGTGGGCGAACTGCCGTTCGTGGATCGAGACGTTGTGCGTGCGCCCGATGTGGCCGAGCACGGATTCGATGGCATTGAAGACGAGCTCCTTCGCCCCGCCATGGAGCGACATGCCGTAGTAGCCGTGCGGCGTGTAAAGCACGGGAGGCAGGCTGGGAAGCAGCTTGAGCAGGCGCGCGCGAGCGCCTGCTTTTGAGCTGTGTGCGTGGATTACCGCCGGCCGACGGCGAAGGATCAGTGCCAGCAGACGCATCGTCGCGCTCACATCGCCGGGCTCCGGCGCGTTCGACACGCGGAGGTCGATGGTCTCGCCGCCGCGGGCTTTGATTTCCGCGACGAAGGGCGCGAGCTCGGGGCTGTTCCGGCGGCTGGAATACGCGAAGTCGACAATCAGGTGGGGATGATGGACGTGAAGGAAACGCACGAAGTTGCGCACGTAAACGAACACGCCGTAGCGGCCCGGCTCGGAGACCATGAGGATGCGGTTCATGAGAGTTCGCGGTATCCGGCCATGCCGCCCTGCCGATAACCGAGCTGAACGAGACGGCATGCGCCCTGGAAAACTTTCGTCGATAGCTCGCGACTATATTCACTCGCCATCGCCCGCTTTACGCCTTTGACGATGGTCGAAACCGGGCTGCCGTCATTCTCAAACTGCTCGGCGCAATAGTGAACAGCCACGCCGGCACGTTTACAGATGTGCTCAAGGTAGGCGCTCTCATCTGCATCCTGGAGCATGAGCAGTCGGTCGCGCATTTGCTCCTGGGTGATGGTGCTGAGGCAGAGAAGGTTTTTCAGCGTTTCGCGGAATTGTGGGTATTTGTCGTTGTCGCGGAGGGCGACGAGGCCAAGACCGCGGCCTTCGCCTTTGGTTGGCAGAAGGAGGAACTCGCGATGGTCCTGGGCGGTCTTTAGGACGGTGTAGTGCTTAAGGCTAAGGCGGGCGTTGATGGCCTTCGTTGAAGAGGCCGTTCTCCCGGGCGTGGTGGAGGAGGCGTTCGCTTTCGTCGAACGATGCGCGCAGCGGCCCGTCTGGACGCACGATATCCACCATAGGGTCCACGTAACGCTCCATCCAATGCACGATGCGGCGGAATTTATCGCGCACCGAGATGCTCTGCCGCTCGGTCTTGTAACGACCGACTTCCGTGATGATGGAACGGTGGGTCAGCGCCTTGAACATTTGAGCAGATGTCGTTTCGACCAATTTTACGTCGAAAAGCGGCTGGAGCCATTGTCCTTCGAGGCGATTTCGTAGCGATACCGGGTGGCCTCGACCTTGTGTTTTTCAATCAATGCATTCATTACGTCCCGCCAAGTGCGGATGTTCAACTCGGGCTCGGCAGACATGAGGTAAATGCGACCGAGTTCGCGGTTGAGCGCGACGGAATTGTCGCCGGCGTTCATGGCGACGAGCAATCGATTGGCCTCCATCCGATCTTTCGTGCGCAAGCTCTGCTGCTTTTTCGTTTCCGTGTGCTCGCAGTAAAATGTTTTGCCTCGACGATAGAGGCGAAAGGTCGAGGTCATTGCAGTGCCTCCAGTAAAGCCTGCGGATGGCAATTCGCATAAAGGGCACTGGCTGTTTTTTGACCGGTAGTGAGTGCCTGTTGGTGTTAGAGCACGATATTCCCGGCACGGCCTGTAGGAAAAAACTGAGCCGTTTTTTGCAACTTAAAGTGGTTCATTTTTAGATACATACGTCAATTGAGGCGATTTGGGTGAATGTCGCTCAAAATTGCATCAAATACGGGCGGTGCGTAACGTTTTTTTCAGACGTCAGAGATAGTGGTGGCTCCGTAGACGCTCGGTACGGAACGAGAAATCCTTTAAACTATGAAGGACAATTCTCATAGCCCGGTCTCAGCTCACCTCGCAGTCAGGTATCTCTCGGAAAGCCAGATAGCCAAAGTAGTCAATCAGTTGACATCAGATCCAGATGAGCAGCAGATCATCGCGGGGATGATTGGGGGGCGTCCCCTTACCCTGTCATTGGCGATGAGCCAGGGAGAATTCTCGTTTAACGATCCCCGTAGGCCGCCATCTCTCGACCTCGATCCACCGCCCCCGCAGCCGCGACCAGTGCCTATTTACGCGACTCGGGAATTTCAACGGGCATTGGAGCTTCTGGAAAAAGTGGCGGATAGAGAAAAAATGAACGGATTCTTCAGCGCCGAGGAAACGAAACGAGAAAGGCGTAAACGAATTCAATGCATGGGGCTCGATCGATTTCTCGCAGAGCCTACGAAGAGATCAGATGCCGAAAAACTGAAAGCGCTGCATACGATCAAAAAATGCGTAGATTCGTCGGTAGCACTAAGACGCTGCAGCCAGTTCATATTGGTAGTGAAATGGGCAGAGGTTTTGATTCACCTCCTTTTTCCGCATTACCGTCGCATCGTAAATGAGCGAATTATCGAAGTGGCGAAAGTGATCGCAAAACGTCTCGATAGAAGTCGAGTTTCTCCAATGGGACGGCCCTCCAATAGCAGGAAACGCGGAAATCGGCGCACGTCCCAACGGAGGCTTATCGCGGCACGGCCGGTATAATTTTCCCAATCGACGAGCGGGCACCGTCCATGGTGGTCCCCGTGTAACTTTGAAAAGTTAGCGCCATGGATCCGTGGCCGTCGTTTCTTGAATAGGCCTCGAGGACAAGCAGTGCATTACCCGTAAGGTAATGATCCTTCAGGATTTGATCGGTTGCGGCGACAGCGTGCCAGTGGCGCATTTGATGCAGTGATCCATCAATGTGTTCAGCGGCATTTTTGATCCGGTCTTTGGTGTGGTGAAACACAGCCGGGCAATCGGCTGCCAGGCTTGCCAGCAATTCGTCCAAGATTTCCGGCCAAGGACAAAAATAGCTGCGCGCAACACGTTTGGCATTTTTGGTTTTCGTTCCGCGGACCGTACACCAGATCGCATTACCGATCCGAAGAATGGCCTGCCGGGCCATCCCATTGCGTTCGGACACCAGTCGCAGGGCTTCCGTAGTCCGCAGGCCGAAACACGCGATTAGGGCGAGGCATTCAGAGCCGAGAAAATATATCTGATTCCGGATATGAATTTGTTTTTCTGGAGTTTCTTTTCGGATGTTTTTGGGCCGACAGCGGCGCAGATAATCCTGAAGTTGAGTGCGGCAAGCGAGATCCTCGAATTTTGGTAAACGAAGGCTGTTGGAGAGCTTGAGCTGCCCTTGCTTCTCGGCCTGGCGCACGATCCCATCCGCGATCCTGTATGCACGAGAAGTGTCCCTCCGCGCCCCGTTGTCATTGTGCGACTGGCCTGAGATGAAGCGGTTCGCCAGCCAAGATCTGCTCGGCATGAGTTCGGTGTTGGATACGATTACGGTCCAGGCAGCAGCAGCTTTTTCTGATTCGTTCAACGAGGCATTCCAGGCGATTTTTTCCAGCTCCTCACACAGCCATGGATTCTCTGTCATTCGGGAAATGTCGGTCGCGCTTTCGAAGGGCGTTCCATCGAGCAGGCAAATGTCTGAAACTTCGGATCGATATTTGATAACATCCGCCGGATGGAAATGGTTCAGAACCTCGCGCAAAGCTCCAGACATCACCCCGGCCACATAACCGGCGTGCAGATAACGCGAACGCACACGGGAGCATCTTTCCAGCAGATCAACCGCCTCCGTATTGGTCATCGGCGCACCAGTTGCTCGACCGAAAAGCAATTTTCGCACGCAGCGTCCGATATCGTCCGAGGTCACACCCTCGAACATGCTCCAGTTCATTCCGCGCCGGCACCCACGGTCTCCTGCTTTTCGTGGCACTCGAAGCGAAGACATGACAAAGCGCCACAAAACAGATCCACCGCCCAAGTCCAACTCGACCGAGAATTGGGAAAGGCCGCCCTTGTCGCAATCACCCGTGATGGCGAGAAACCAAGATCGCTTGGTTGCTTCCGAGCGCAGAAAATTGCGCAGGCTGTAATAGCCTTGAAATCGCTGGAGATAGGTCGTGGGGACTCCGCATTCCAAGGCCACGACAATGAATAGCAGAGTCCGCTGAGCCTGTTCGTGTTCAGGAAAATGAGAGAGATGAGCGAGACTGTCCCATAGTCGGGAGAACCATTTGTCATCACTCTTGGTCCAGAGAGGCAGTAAATGTTCCCGGCGTTGTGACGGGGAAAATCGCTGCGGAATGTCGACGGCCATTGCAGGACGAGCGGTGCCAGCCCGTCTGTTGAAATAACGCTCGATCTTTTGGGTCAGACTCGATGCGATTTCATTCGCCCCGTATTCGTTGTAAAGCTGCGAAAGGTAATGTCTGCTCGCAGCGCACATCGTTACCAGGGAGTCGGGACGTTCGTAGTCAAGGGGTCCGCAGACTGGCGCGTGTCCCAAGATCAGACCGCAAACGTCATCTCCGGCTCCCAAGTCGCGAAGGGCCATGCGGCAGGCAATTCTGGCCCCTCGCGAAAATCCCTCGTCCTCCACAATCGCCAGCATCTGTTGCCGTCGCATACCCGTCAGCTCGTCGGAAGAGACGACTCGCGTCCCATGCATGTAAGGCAGGAGCTTCCGATTCACTCCCAATCGAACGTCGAGTGTGTCGATCAACTTCCAGAGCTCAGGCGAGAGCCAGAGCCAATGCGGGAAAGCGGAATCCCCGACCATCTTGTCAGTCACGAGGAGCATGTTTTCGGGGAATCGTCTGACGTACTGCGCCGGATTGGCGTGAAGCGCAGATTTGCGAAGTCCAAGCAATCGCATCAGTCGCTCGATGCAGGCCATCACCTGGTTGTGCGTGCGTGTACGCTCAATATCCGCTCGGAGCCGGTCGACAAGGTTGCGATATGATTTCGCTTTTCTCCCATGAAGGATCTTCGAATTTGCCGCGATGCAGGGAAGCTCCCGTCGAGAGAATCCCAGCAACTCGCGAGTTCGCTGATAGGTGTTGTCGAAAAGCTTTTGTGCCTTGTCCTCGGGAATCGAGGAATAGCAGCATGGGCCACGGAAGCTGAGAATATCCCGCCCTTCGATCAGGCAGATTTCCGTGATGGACTGATGCAAATACAGAATGCCGACCTCTCGGTGGATGCGATGCGCCGACCATTTCGAAGGTTTGGTGGAGTACCCGGCGGTTTGTGGCATCGCACACAAGATATCCACCGTTTCCCTCCATCCCGTCGGCGTCCAAAGATCAAGCAAGCATCCGACTCCCTTCGTATTGCTGGCCTCAAGCAGCGCGCGGATTTCAATTGGCAGCGGTAAAGGAAGGTCGGATTTATGAAAACATGTGGCCGCGGGATAGTAACCAGAGCCGATGTGTAAAATGGCTTTTTGCTCCGCTGGGAAAACGGAAAACGGTCCGCCCATTTCATTGATTCGGATCGATTGAATATCGTCTTGGACAATTCCAAAAATCGCTTGAAAAAGGACCACGAGCGCCGCACGCGCTTCGGTTTCTCTCAGCGGGGAGTTACCGTTGATTGAGTTCTCGACTCTTTGCCAGACGGAATGGGTGATCATCCAATACGGATCGGTAATGTCCTTGGCAGGACGTGCCCACTGAAATTTCCCTTTGCCGGCTCGGAATACCTCGGCGTCAGGATTCGATTTCGAGCGATTTCCTGTGTCACCCTTCAACCTCGAAATTGGCCTGCCCGTCGATAACCTTTCGATGGCGAGAGCACATTGCTCATGCCAATTGGGACTTTTGGTAACGGCCTCGTCAAAGGGGAGTCCTCGAGCTCGTGGGAGCAATTTCTCGCGACGAATGGTCTCCGTGATCGTTTCGACGTCAGCATATTCCGGTCCTTTTGCAATCGCTCCCATCCAGCGACGTGCGGTGAGGCAAATCAGCTCGGCAGACTTCAGAGGATTGGCGAATTGATAGGCCAGCTGCTCCGAAACCAAGTTGAGCATGTGACCGAGCTGCATTGCAGTCCACGGATGTGCTTTAAGAAATCCCGGCCAGGAACTGGCAGTGCCAGCAAAGTGTCTCAACAGGGCGAGAGCCGGTGTGCGCCCAAACGTGAGATTTTGCCCAGCATTCTCCTCTCGTATCGCTGTTTCGACCAGAGCTTCGGGCACATTGACCTTCAGTTTCTGGAGAGCGGTGCAGTGTTTGGAGACTCGGGTGGACTCGGCGGATTGGGCGGCAGGTCTGTTCATCGCAGAGTATAGCCAGTCTGCGGAAAGCTACAACTGGGGCGCCGGACGGTGAT
>JAATET010000004.1 GCA_015655545.1 Chthoniobacterales bacterium
GTGACGCGCTCGAATGCATATCCAACACGATCGTGATCCATGCATCGGTGACTTCCCGGCTTCCCTCCTTCACCGCCTACACGGGAATTTTTGTCGAGTCGATCTGGACCATCAACCGGCGCTGCCGCACGGCACGGCGACACCGCTGAATCCGCGCCGAGACCATCTCATACATCTCCTCACTCAGGGCCTCGATACGCGCGGCAAGAATCTGTCCCGCGATCAGCCGTAAACTTGCCGCGTAAGCATCGAACGTCGCGGGGTTCGCCTCCGAGACTTCACGCGCCGCCGCGACCCACTCGCCGATAGTCGCTACTGCCAGCGGCTTCGTTGTCTGTGAGCGATGTTTGGCCAGTGCAGCTTCGACGCCGAGCGTCACAAAATCCGTACAAATGTTGGCCGCGATCCGCGCCGCCGCTTCTCGATTTGCAGTGCCAGTGCTGAATGCCATTCGCCGTCCCTTGAACTGGACTTGCAGGGAATAGTTCGCTGAGCGGTTCCCTTTTCGCAACTTCCCTGGCCGTAGCCAATATCGGGCATCCGTTTTTGAGAGAGGGGCAATCTGCCGTTGCACTTGCCCTGCACTTTTTCCGTTCAATCCTGTGCTCTCATGTTCCGAATTGTGCCGAACACCCCCTGACGACACACCCTGTATTGATGCGGTTCGGTGGGGTTTTCGAGTGCTCACGAGGGAACATTAGCACACATTGTCAAACATGCGGAACGGCTAAACTCTTAATCAATTGGTTCCCGGTTCGAGCCCGGGGGGGTGCACTACTTTTGAAAATTCCCGGGCCTGCACGGCCGAGGATCGAAGCTTATTTTCCGACCGCGCCGCCTTTCCTGTCGCCTGGCATTCATTCGGTTGACCTTCCACGGCGCCTCGTTTATGCCTCGTCGCTTCTTCTCCCCGTGCATCCCCGTAAATCCAGTCCGATCGCGTGCGGCGCAGCCATCGCCATTGCCCTCGGCATGCTGGCGGGCCGCACGCAAGGCGCCGACCTTTCGCTTCCGCGGGATCAGGATCCTCGCGCCGCCGAAATCTCCATCGGCAAATCCGATGGGACGGTCAATATTCCCTTCAAAGTTTGGCCGGTCAATCCTCGAAAGAAATATCGGAATAGCGCCGCGAAAATTACGCCCGAGACCCTCCGAGCCCAAGACGAGAAGGAAGCGCAGCTGCAGCAAGAGCGATTGCAGGCCGTCCGCGATCAAATGCAAGCGAGAGATCGCTTCGATTCGGAATTGCGAGCCAAGCAAGAAGAGGCGGCGGACCTCCAGCAGGGCCTGAGGAAAATACGCGTCGAAAATCTGTTCGAAAATATGCCCGGCATGCTGGCCCCGCTTTTCTTTTTCGGCGCTCTCACGATCGCGGGAATTTTGCTCTATCTGCTTCCCTCCCACGTCGGTCGCAACAAACAAGAAGCCCGCGCCATTTTCCTCCTCAATCTCACGGCCGGATGGACGATTGTCGGATGGATCGTCGCTCTCGCCTGGGCCTGCTCCAAGGATCCGGAAAGGGATTCCGAACTCGCACACCGTCGCCGATTCGTTTCCGCGGATTCGCTGATCGGGCTGCCGGAATAGATCGACCGTTGCACCGCGGGCCGTGGAATGGAGAATGGCGGGAACGATTTGCGAATCCCCCCTTCGTCTTCATGAAAGATACCTCTCCTCCCTCAGCGTCATTTCCTTCCGTCCGGAGTCGCTCTGCGTGGCGAGCGGGCGGTCTTCTGGCCGCTTTCGTTTTTGGGGCCGCGATGTCCACCGGGTTATCGGCCATCACGATTCCAGAAAAACCCTCGATCATTCCCGCATCGAATGCAGACATTCTCAAAGGCCTGTCTCCTCTCAACTGGGCGGTCCGCGGCAACTCCGTTCACGCCGCCGGCGGCGGAGCGTCGATCACCGTGGCCTTCACGGGAACGAACCGTGTTCATCTTCTCGTCGATCCCGCCGCGACTCGCGTGCCCGTCGCGGCGCGCTACCCCGTGCTCGCCTGGACGGTGAACGGAGGCCCGCTCCAAACCCACCAGCTCACCCTTGGAGAATCCTCCGTGCCGCTCGCCAGCGATATTCCCAATCCCGTCATCGATCTCTATTTGAAAGGATTCTCCCCCTACGAAAATCGCTTCGTCGGCGAGACACCCGACAACTCCGTGAAAATCACCGGCTTCGAGGTCGATTCCACCGGTCGCACCGTTCCGACAACTTTTCCCACGAAGGTCTGGCTGAACATCGGGGACTCGATTTTTTCCGGCGATGCCGCGTTGAGCGCGCAAGGTCAGGGCCGTGTTCCCCCGGATGCGTGGGCGATGTCCGATGACGCGCGCGCCAGCTATTGCTATCTGCTCGCCCAGCACTTCGGCTATCGGGAGTCGCGTCTCGCATACGGAGGCTACGCCTGGAAAGGCAACGGAAAAATGCCGCCGCTGACCACGCTCATCGACCAGATCACCAGCGTGGACAGCCGCATTTCGAACGGGCATTTTTCTCCGGCACCGGATGTCGTGCTCATCAATCTCGGCGAAAACGGCGTTCCCAAAACCGCGGAAGTCACCAACGCGCTGAAGAAGCTGTGCCTCCGCACCGGCAGGCTCGCAAAAATCATCGTGATGATTCCGGCATCGGGCAAGGGCCGCACCGAAATCACCAACGCGTTCGGAGAATACAAAAAATCGTCCCGCGACACCGAAGCCTATCTCGTCGACCTGGGAAAAATCACATACGACACCGTCGATGGCTGCCACCCCACCGCCGCCGGCCACCGCGCGATTTACGAAGCCGCCCTGCCGGCGCTGACGAAAATTCTGGGCAAATAAAGCCCGGCCGCCTCGAAGGCGCCCCGTTTTGCTTCAACGAAAATCGCCCGGCTCGCGAGCCGGCGGCGAGATCTGCGGCGCGTAAAGCTTTGGCCGTCGCCTTTTGAAAGTTGCTTTCGATTCTGGAGATTCCCATTCCGTCGTGTTAGTTGCGAACGTCGTGAAAGCTCCCGAACTTCCCGCCAACGAAGTGCAGCGGCAGCAGTCGCTCGAGTCTCTCAACATCCTGGAAACAGCGATCGAGGAGCGCTTCGAACGCGTCACACGATTGGCTGCCCGATTGATCGGCGTGCCGATTGCCTCGATCACGATGATCGATGGCGGGCGGCAGTGGTTCAAATCGATCCAGGGTCTGGATGCCACGGAGACTTCGCGGGAGGTCTCCTTCTGCGGTCACACGATTCTCGGCAATGGTCCGCTCGTGGTCGAGGATGCCACCAAGGACGAGCGGTTCTCCGACAACCCGCTGGTGACCGGCGCCCCCCACATTCGCTTCTACGCCGGCTACCCCGTCCATTCGCCGGATGGCCAGAACATCGGCTCGCTCTGCGTGATCGACCGCCAGCCGCGCACCCTCACCCCTTCGCAAATGGAGGACTTGATCGACCTTGCCGCGATGGTCGATATGGAAATCCAGTCGAAGCAAATGGCGGTCGCGCAGATGCGGATGAACGAGGAGCTCGCCGCCGCGAAAAGGGCCGTGCTGGTGGATCCCTTGACGCGCCTCTGGAACCGCGCCGGCGGCGAGGAGTTTCTCGCCCGGCAGCACCAGCTCGCCGTGCAAAACAGGGAGAAGTTCTGCATCGCGATGCTGGACATCGACTATTTCAAAAAAATCAACGACACTTACGGCCATTCCGTCGGCGACGAGGTGCTGCGCGAGGTGGCCAGACGCATTTTGCGCAGCATTCGCAACGAGGATTTCGCCTGTCGCATGGGCGGCGAGGAATTCCTGCTCGTGATCGCGGACCCGCTCGCCACCGACGCGCTTCAGGTCGCGCAACGGGTCCGCGAGACCGTCCGTGGCACCCCGATCGAATCCGAGGGGCATTCGATCACTGTTACCCTCAGCATGGGCCTAGCCTATTTCGACCCCGCCGCCCTCGTGGCTCCGGCAGAGGTCATCCGGCTGGCGGATGCCGGGCTTTACCGGGCCAAGGAAACGGGCCGCGACCGCATCATTTCGCATATCGAAAACGGCGCCTAGCCCCGGCGACGGACGCCGATTTCACGGGCCGCGACGGACTTCAAAAATGAGGATCGCTCCCCCGCCGCGACGCCGATACATTCTACCGGCTGGCATGCCCCGCTTTTTTACAGCCTGCGCCGAGCGGCTCGATTCCGTCTATCGGGACCGACCCTATTTCGTCAGCAGAAAAGCCCGGCTCCTCGCCGCGTTCGACCTGCTGCTGCTGGTCCTCATCCCGCTCAACCTCGTAAAACTCGTGGAGCTCCAGCCACCCGAGCTCAGCTTTCGGTTCGCGTGCAACGCCAGCATTTGGGTCGGCGCGCTGGTGTCGTTTTTCTGGGTGCGAAAGGGCCGGCTCGATCTCGCCGGCGCCGGGCTCGTGCTCATCGCGGTGCTGCCCATCCATATGCTGCTGTTCTTCGCTCCGGGATACGTCGAGCCGCTGAGCGTGGCGGTGCAATTGCTCATGTGCGACCTCGTTTTCATTCTGCTTGCGCTCGTGTTCGCCTCGCGGCCGGTCGCCGTCGTCGTGCTCGTGGTCGTCGTCGCAAGCCATATCGCGTTCCACTGGCGCGCGCTGCGCACGGAGCCGATCGCCGGCTCGCTCGGGTTCACGGCGGGCATCCTCTATCGCGATGGCCTCATCATCATCGGCATCGTCTTCGTCCTCGGGTTCGTGCTGGACGAGATTCTCACCGCGGCGCAACGCCGGAGCGAGGAGGCGCTGCGCGAGACGCGCGCCGTGAACGAAAATCTCGAGCGCATCGTCGCCGAGCGCACGCGCGCGCTCGAGGCCGCAACCCTGCGCGCCAACGAAGCCTCGCTCGCCAAGGGCGATTTCCTCGCTAACATGAGCCACGAGATCCGCACCCCGCTCAATGGCATCATCGCCTCCTCCGAGCTCCTGCTCGGCCGGCCCGATCTTTCCCCGGAGGCCTCCGAAAACGCGCGATTGATTTCCGAATCGGGCGAGCTGCTTCTCAAGCTCATTGGCAATGTCCTCGATCTGTCGAAGATCGAGGCGGGCCAGCTCGAGCTGGAAAAGCAGCCGTTCCAAATGGCTTCGCTGGTCGACGACTGCGCGGGCCTCATGGCCGCGAAGGCGGCGCAGGATGGCGTGCGGCTCGACGTCGCGCTCGCGCCAGAGCTCACGGGGAGTTTCGAAGGCGACGGCTATCGGCTGCGCCAGATCCTCCTCAACCTCCTTTCAAACGCGATCAAGTTCACGCCCCGCGGCGGAAACGTGCGTCTCGCGATCACCTCCGATGAGCCGGCGGCAAATCCCACTCCGATTCGCTTCGAAGTGCGCGACACGGGCATCGGCATGGACGAGGCTGCGACGAAGCGGCTCTTCACGCGTTTCAGTCAGGCGGACTCCTCCACGTCGCGGCGCTACGGCGGCACCGGTCTCGGCCTGGCGATCAGCTTTCGCATCGTCGAGATGATGGGCGGCCGCCTCGGGGCGGAAAGCGTTCGCGACCGGGGATCGGCTTTCCATTTTTCCCTGCCGCTTCGCGCGATCGAAGGCGCGGCCGTCCCCGCGCCGGCGCCGGAGCACGGAATCTTGCGCCTCGATCTGCACGTGCTCGTGGCGGAGGACAACGCCATCAACCGGAGGATTTTTCACGCCCAGCTCGCGAAACTCGGCTGCCGCTGCACGACGGCCCACGATGGCGAGGAGGCGCTCGCCGCGCTCCAGCGAGAGCCGCTTCCCGACGTGATTCTGATGGATTGCGACATGCCAAAGCTCGATGGTTGGGAAGCGACGCGGCGCCTTCGCCGTTGGGCGGATGCCCCCGACGCCGACGCCATTCAGCGGCGCGCGTCCACGCTCCCCGTGATCGCCCTTACCGCCGCCACGTTGCCGGAGGATCGGGCCCGCTGCTTCGCCGTCGGCATGACCGATTTTCTCGCCAAGCCCCTCAAGCTCGCCAGCCTGCGACGCGTTCTCGAGGCCGTCGATTCTCGTCCGGCAAATTCCTCCACCCCCGTCTGACGCGAGCCCTCGGGCGAGAGCTCATGGGCCGATTGATGATGGTGTTTTCGTCCATTTGAATCTCGCGCCCTCCCGTCTTCCACGACAAGATCGCGTCATGCAAAATCCGCTCGATGTGGCGTTCGCCGGCGCCCCCCTCGGCCTGGATCCCAAAATGGCCAACCGCCACGGCCTCATCGCCGGCGCGACCGGCACCGGCAAGACCGTGACCCTTCGCGTGATGGCCGAACATTTCAGCGCGCTCGGCGTGCCGGTCTTTCTCGCCGATATCAAGGGCGACCTCGGCGGCCTCAGCCAGCCCGGCATTTCGAATCCCAAAATCGACGAGCGCGTGAAGGCTTTCGGACTCGCCGACTTTGCGTTCGCGGGCTCCCCGGTTTGTTTTTGGGATGTCTTCGGCGTGAAAGGCCATCCGGTCCGCACCACCCTCAGCGAAATGGGCCCGCTCCTGCTCTCGCGGCTCCTCGGCCTCAGCGACGTGCAGGAAGGCGTGCTCAACGTGCTGTTCAAATACGCCGACGACCACGGTTTGCTGCTCCTCGATTTGAAAGACCTGCGCGCGCTGGCTCAATTTGCCTCGGACAACGCCGCGCAACTCCGTGCGGAATACGGCCAGGTCTCCAGCGCCAGCATCGGCGCGATCCAGCGCGAACTGCTCGGCCTTGAAAATGGCGGCGGCGGAAAACTTTTCGGCGAACCCGCGTTGAAACTCGCCGACCTGCTCCGCACGACGCCGGACGGCAGGGGCGTGATCAACATTCTCAGCTCCGACCGCCTCATGCAGTCGCCGCAGACCTACGCGACGCTGCTGCTGTGGCTGCTCTCCGAGTTGTTCGAGCAACTGCCGGAAATCGGCGACCCCGAGAAACCAAAACTCGTTTTCTTTTTCGACGAAGCGCATTTGCTCTTCGACGAATTGCCGAAGGTCATCCGCGGCAAGGTGGAGCAGGTCGTGCGCCTCATTCGTTCCAAGGGCGTCGGCGTGTATTTCTGCACGCAAAGCCCGCTCGACATTCCGGAGGAAATCCTCGGCCAGCTCGGCAATCGCGTGCAGCACGCGCTCCGGGCCTTCACGCCGCGCGATCAAAAAGCCGTCCGCGCCGCCGCGGAAACTTTTCGGCAAAAACCCGGCATCAATCTCTACGAAACTCTCCTCGAATTGCAGGTCGGCGAAGCGGTGGTTTCGTTCCTCGACTCCACCGGATCGCCCGTGCCGGCGGAACGCGCCAAAATTTTCCCACCCCGCAGTTCGCTCGCGCCGCTGCTTGATGCCGAGCGCGAACGCCTCGTGAAGCAATCGCCGCTTTTCGGCACTTACGAACAGGAAATCGACCGCGAATCCGCCTACGAGCGCCTGCAGCTGGGCGTGCGCTCCGGCCAGCCGCCGGCCGCTGCTCCGCCTCCGCTGCCGGAAACCAAATTGCCCGCCGCGACACGCGTCGCGGCGCGCGCCGATTCCGCAGGCTCCGCGATGATGAAAAGTTTCCTGCGCAGCGCGGGCACGGCCCTGGGCTCCGCCATCGTGCGCGGCCTCATGGGCTCGCTGAAAAGCAACCTGCGAGGCCGCCGCTGATCGCATCCGCCGGCCGTCTTCGCCCTCGAACATGACAAGCCGCCCTGGAAACTTTCCAGGCAACGGACAAAACCATTTCGGCAGGATTTCAGGAGCGCCCCACGCAAAGTCGGAAACTTCGCATCGAGCATCGAACAAATCGCCAAGGCCTGTCAGACACAACTCTCATCGGCGGCTCCCTCGGAGATTTTCTCGAATTCCTTTTCCAACGCCAGGAATCCGTCCACGACCCCGGGATCGAACGCATTGCCGCGCCCCTTGCGAATGATATCGACCGCCTCCGCATGGCTCATCGCGGATTTGTAAACGCGCTCCGAGCGCAGCGCATCGTAAACATCCGCGACGGACATCAGCCGCCCGCTCATCGGGATGGCCTTCCCCGCGAGACCGTGCGGATAGCCGGAGCCATCCCATTTCTCGTGATGGGAGATCGCGATTTCGCGGGCCAGCTGCAGGAACAGCCCGCCGCGGTGGCACGTCTGGCCGGCCTTCTCGAGCGCCATCGCGCCGAGGGTGGTGTGCGTCTTCATGATCTCGAACTCCTCCGGCTCGAGCCGCCCCGGCTTGTTGAGGATGTGATCGGGAATGCCGACCTTGCCGATGTCGTGCAGCGGGGCGGTCTTGTAGAGCATCTCGATCCGCAAATCGTCGAGCTCCGCGTGGCCGTGGCGGCGCAGCTCCTCGGCCAGCATCTTCACGTAAAGCTGCGTGCGGTGGAGGTGCGCGCCGGTGTCCTGGTCGCGGATCTCGGCGAGCGCCGCCAGCGCGACGATGGTGGCATTCTGGGTCTCGATGACTTCGCTCTCGGCCGCGCGGCGCAGCCGGATTTCCCGGCGCAACTGGCGCACGTAGAGCAGCAGGGAAACGACGCCGAACACGACGACCACGGGCCCTCCGATCGCGAGAATATCGCGCAGCGCCCAGCCCTCGACCCGCACGGGCATCCAGCGGTCCACGATGCCCTCGCGCTCCTCCTGGCTCATCGCGTCGATGGCGCGGTTGAGGATCGGCACCAGCTCCGGCCAGTCCTTTCGCACGCCGATGCGCAACGAATAGGTGTAGGGCATCATGCAGGCCACCTTCAGGTTCGTCAGCCCGAGCTTTTCCATCGCGTGGGTCGCCGAGGCCAGGTCGCCGACATACGCGTCGACGTGCCCGGTGGAAACCGCCATCAACGCCTCCTCCACGCTGTCGCGCGGCTCCAGGCGGATCTCCGGCCCGTCCCCGCGCAGCTGCTCGTGGATGGCCCACGACCTCGGCACGGCGACCAATTTGCCGCCGAGGTCCGAGGGCTGGCGGATTTTTTTGGTGGAGTCCGTCCGCACCAGCGCGACCGTCGGCAGCTTCAGGATTTCCTTCGTGAAGTTGAGAATCCTTTCCCGCTCCGGCGTGTGGATGATCATCGTGCACGCGTCGCACCCGCCGTTCTGGAGCTACCGGAGGCTCTCCTCCCAGGTCGGCGCCGGAACCGCGCGGACGCTTGTCCCCAGCTTCTTCGAAATGAGCGCGTCGTAGTCCGCGCCCAGGCCACGATAGATTCCCTGCTCGTCGATCCATTGGAATGGCGGCGAATTCGATCCCACCACGCGCCACTCACGATGGCCGGCGAGCCAGGCCTCCTCGGCCGGCGTGAGCGCGATTTTGTCCTCCGCCATCGCCGGGGCGAGAACGGCCGCCATCACGCCCAGCCACCTCAGGCAAGTCGCGCCGGAAAATCTGGGGGGAAGCCATCGTGCGATTTGCATGGCCAAGCGCAGGTATAGCCGCCCGCCTCTCCGATCACAACGAGGATCGCCACGGCGGTAGGCATCGGGCCTGCTGCCGTGGGCCAACTCGTCGTCACCACTAACCGCTTACTTCACCAAGGCGGGATCGTAGGCGTCCCAGAGTTTGTTGCGGAATCGGTTTTGGGGATCGACGCGATGCTTGATGGCAAGGAATCGCGCGGCGGCGGGATAGGCTCTTCGAAATTGCGCCCGGTCCGCCCAGATTTGATACGGGAGATAATAGGAGCCGTTCACCGAAAGAGCCGCGCCGATGAGCTTTCGGGTCCAGATTCCGACCGCGCGTTTCGCCGGCTCCGTGGTTCCCTGCCGGTAGTAGATGACGAAGGCAAACACCTCGGTCTTTGCCCATGCAAGCAGCGAGCCGGGGTCCTTGCGGGCGTGCCGGACGGAGATGTTCAGTACGTTGACATGTTGCTCTCGCAGGATCGTTCGTAATTTGGGATAGAAGTCGTCGAAGCGCTCGACCGGAACGAAATACTCCTGCAGGACGTCGGTGGATTTTTCCCGGGAGCCCGGCTCGAGCTCGGCCACATCGAAGCTGGCCTCGTAGTTTCGCCACTCCACGGGATGGGCCAGACCGTTGAGCGGATCGACCAGGTATTGCCGGGCCCACTTTCCGAGTCCCAAGGGCGCGGCGGCAAGAAAGCTGATCTTTGCGCGATCTCCCCAGCTGCTCGCGGTGCGCGGCCTCAGGCGGCTCTTTATGGTGACCGGCTTGTCGGTGGCGCTCCAGGTGACGACGCGGACGGAGTCGTAGGCTGGGGGATAAATGTCTGCGTTGTGAAAAACGGCAGTCGGAGAATCGCGAATTTTGGAGAGAAAGAAGCTCCGGTATTGGCGGAGGGGCATGAGCTCGGTGGTGCGCGCCACGCGTGCATTATCGGTGAGCTGAAGCGTGGCCTCCACGATCACGCCGATCCCGCCATAGCCCCCGATCGCGGAATAGAAGATGTCCGGATGCGAGCAAGGCGATGTCTGGATCAGCCGTCCGTCCGCCAGCACGATCTTGATGCTTTGGACCGATGAGATGATCGGCCCGGCGCCGACATACCGGCCGTGGCAGTTCACGCTGAGCGAGCCGCCTACCGTGAAACTCGCGTAGCTCTGCATGATGCTCACCGAGAGATCGGCCGGGTCGATCATATCCTGAATGTCTCTCCAGGTGATCCCCGACTGCACGGTGATGGTCTTTTCCACTGGATCGAACGCAACGACCTTATTGAACGAGGTCATGTCGAAGTGCAGGCTGTTTTCCTGCGCGATCTGCCCGCCCTGACTGTGCCTGGCGCCGCCGATGGAGATGGGTCCGGTGGAGTGTTTGACGGCTCTGACGATGTCGCCAATCGTCCGCGGGCGGATGACGCGGTCAACAACGACCGGATGAAGCAGGGTGACGTCGTTCACCACCTCCGAGGCTCGCAGAACGAATCCGGCTGAAAAAAGCGCCGCGAGCGCCACCCACAAAATCAGCTTTCCGGGCGTGCGCATCGAAGGCTCCGTAACAGTGCGGGACGGCCTCGGTCAATTTGCGAATGGTCGAAGGCGATGAAGATCCCGCGCCAAGACTTCGATCCCTGCGGGATGACGGTAGATTACAGCGCTGCCAGAATGCCGTTCAGCGTCGCGCTCGGGCGGCGTTGGCTTTCGCGTCGTCGGGCTGGTAGTAGCCGCCTATGTCCACGGGGTGGCCTTGGACGGCGAGGAGTTCGGAGACAATCTTGTCTTCGTTCGCGGTGAATTTTTCGGCGACAGGTTCAGGATTTCGCCTTCTTGCTTTTCACCTTGTAGGTGGCGCTTCCCTCTCGCACATGAAATCCGATTTCTTTGCGAGGTGGCGCAGGCGACGGCTGGAGAAGTGGCAGGAGCTTTTGATAAACATCCCTCAACGCCTTGTCGTGCAACAGGAGTGTTTTATCAATCTCGGCCAGACGTTTAAGGACGGTTTCATTGGCGACCCGTTCCTCCCGCATCTTCACGAAAGCGTGAATCAGATAGACGCTCATCGCGGTGGCGCGCGGACTGTTCAAAATATTCGCCGCTTGAAGGGCGCCGTGCTCCGTGAACACCCAGGGTGCATATTTGCGATGGTGTCCACGTCCGGTCTTTAAGGTCACAGATTGTGATCTTAAAGACTCCCATTCCTCTGCGGCAAAAAGGAACGCAAAGTCCTCGGGGAACCGGTCGGCATTGCGCTTCAGAGCCTGATTGAGCGCACGGATTTCCACCCCATAAAGCTCGGCCAGATCGGAATCCAGAATCACCGGCTGCTTGCGCACGATAAAGAGCGCGCTCTCAGCGAGTGACGGAACCGATGGCGCCGGCATAACAAACTTTCAGAGCTCCGCCAAAATCTCGTTCAGCGTCTCGCTCGGGCGGAGGGCGGCGTTGGCTTTGGCGTCGTCGGGCTGGTAGTAGCCGCCGATATCCACGGGGTGGCCTTGGACGGCCAAGAGTTCGGCGACGATCTTGTCTTCGTTCGCGGTGAGTTTTTCGGCTATCGGGGTGAAAAGCGACTTCAATTCGGCGTCGTCGTTCTGCGCGGCGAGAGCCTGGGCCCAGTAGAGCGCGAGGTAGAAGTGGCTGCCGCGGTTGTCGATGGTTCCCAGCTTGCGGCCGGGACTGCGGTCGTTTTCCAGGAATTTTCCGGTCGCGGCGTCAAGGGTGTCGGCGAGCACTTTGGCCTTCGGCAGGCTGAAGGTCGCGGCGATGTGCTCGAAGCTGGGGGCGAGGGCGAAGAATTCGCCGAGGCTGTCCCAGCGGAGGTAGTTGTCCTGGAGGAATTGCTGCACGTGCTTCGGCGCGGAACCGCCGGCACCGGTCTCGAACAGGCCGCCGCCGTTCATGAGCGGGACGATGGAGAGCATCTTGGCGCTGGTGCCGACCTCGAGGATCGGGAAGAGATCGGTGAGGTAATCGCGGAGGACGTTGCCGGTGACGGAGATGGTGTCCTGGCCGTGCTTCAGGCGCTCGCAGGTGAAGAGGCAGGCGTCGGCGGGCGCGAGAATGTAGATCTCGAGGCCGGTGGTGTCGTGGTCCTTGAGGTAGGTGTTCACCTTGGCGATCAGCTGGGCGTCGTGGGCGCGGCTGGCGTCGAGCCAGAAGACGGCGGGTGTGGCGGAGGCGCGGGCGCGGTTCACGGCGAGCTTCACCCAATCACGGATCGGCGCGTCTTTCGACTGGCAGGCGCGCCAGACGTCGCCGGCCTCGACTTCGTGCGAGATGAGAACGTTCCCGGCGGAATCGGTGACCTTCACGGTGCCGTCGGCGGGGATTTCGAAGGTCTTGTTGTGCGAGCCGTATTCCTCGGCGGCCTGGGCCATGAGGCCGACATTCGGCACGCTGCCCATCGTCTTCGGATCGAAGGCGCCGTGCTGTTTGCAGAAGTCGATGACGGTCTGGTAGACGCCGGCGTAGCTGCTGTCGGGGATGAGAGCCAATGTGTCCTGGCGCTTGCCGGCGGCGTTCCACATCTTGCCGGAGTCGCGGATCATCGCGGGCATGGAGGCGTCTACGATGACGTCGCTGGGGACGTGGAGATTCGTGATGCCCTTGTCGGAGTTCACCATCGCCAACGCCGGGCCGGTGGCGTAAGCGGCCTGGATGTCGGCCTCGATCTCGGCTTTTTGCCCGGCGGGGAGGGTGGCAATCTTCGCGACGAGGTCGCCGAAGCCGTTTTTGAAATCGACATGGAGCGGCGCGAGCGTGGCGGCGTGCTTCGTGAGGAGGTCGGCGAAATACACCTCGACCGCGTGGCCGAAGAGGATCGGATCGGAGACCTTCATCATCGTGGCCTTGAGGTGCAGGGAGAAGAGGACATCGAGCTTGTGCGCCTCGCCGATCTGGGCGCGCAGGAAACTCACGAGCGCCTTCTTGCTTAGGAACGTGCCGTCGATCACCTCGCCGGCCTTGAGCAGGGTGGAGTCCTTGAGCACGGTGACGGTGCCGCCCTTCGCGACGAACTCGATCTTCACGTCGGTCGCCTCGGCGACGGTGACTGATTTTTCGTTCGCGTAAAAATCGTCCGCGCCCATGGTGGCGACGCGTGTCTTCGAGTCCGCGCTCCACGCGCCCATCGAGTGCGGGTGCTTGCGGGCGTAGTCCTTCACGGCCTTCGGCGCGCGGCGGTCGCTGTTGCCCTCGCGGAGGACGGGGTTCACGGCCGAGCCCTTCACCCGGTCGTAGCGGGCGCGGATGTCCTTTTGCTCGTCGGTTTGCGGATCGGCGGGGAAGTCGGGAAGCGCGTAGCCCTTGGCCTGGAGCTCGGCAATGGCGGCCTTCAACTGCGGGACGGACGCGCTGATGTTCGGGAGCTTGATGATGTTCGCCTCGGGCGTGAGCGTGAGCGCGCCGAGTTCGGCGAGGTGGTCGCCGATGCGCTGGTCTTCCTTCAGGAACTCGGGGAATTGCGCGATGATGCGGCCGGAGAGGGAGATGTCGCGGGTTTCGACGGCGATGCCCGAGTGTTTCGTGAACGCCTGGATGATCGGCAGGAACGAATAGGTGGCAAGGAGCGGGGCTTCGTCGGTCTTCGTGTAGATGATGGTCGGCGTCTTGGACATGGCGGTCTTCTTGGCTAGCTGCCTCCGTGCCGGGATGCGAACAAAAATGCCTTAACGAAGAAGACAGGAGAAATTGAACAGGAGGTAACGGAAGAAACAGGGAATTTCAGTCATCTCCGTTCTCTCCGTTTCCTCCTGTTTACACGCACTTCCGCCTTTATCCCGCAGGCGCAATCGGCCATTCTTGCCGCCCTTTCACTCCCATGAGCATCGAGTCCCACCTCGTCGAAAACCGTATCTTCCAGCCTTCGCGTGAATTTTCCAAGGCCGCCCGCATCGGCGACCTCGCGGAATACCGCAAGCTCTACAAAGCCTCCATCGCCGATCCGGAAAAATTCTGGGCCAAGCAGGCGGCGAAGCTGCGCTGGCAGAAGGATTGGACCAAGGTGCTGCAGTGGAAATGCCCCTTCGCGAAGTGGTTCGTCGGCGGCAAGCTGAACGTGACCGAGAACT
The DNA here is from genome assembly GCA_015655545.1 of Chthoniobacterales bacterium. Classification (GTDB taxonomy): domain Bacteria; phylum Verrucomicrobiota; class Verrucomicrobiia; order Chthoniobacterales; family JAATET01; genus JAATET01. Next base: position 14,380 of record JAATET010000004.1, read on the forward strand.
GCCTCGACCGGCATCTCGAAGGCGCGCGGCGGAACAAGGCCGCGATCATTTGGGAAGGCGAGCCCGGCGAGAAGCGCACGCTCACCTACCACCAGCTGCATCGCGAGGTCTGCAAATTCGCGAACGTCCTCAAGCGGAACAACATCAAAAAAGGCGACCGCGTCCTCATCTACATGCCGCTCGTGCCCGAGGCCTCGATCGCCATGCTCGCCTGCGCGCGGATCGGCGCCGTGCATTCCGTCGTCTTCGGCGGATTCAGCGCCGAGAGCATCAAGGACCGCCTCGCCGACTGTGGCGCGCAGGTCGTCATCACCGCCGACGGCGGCTACCGCCGCGGCCAGATGGTCACGCTCAAGCAGAACGTCGATCGCGCGATCGAGGGCAACGCAGCCATCCGCCGCGTGATCGTTTTCAAGCGCGCGAATCTCGACATCCACATCGCGGAAGGCCGCGACGTCTGGTGGCACCGCGAGATGGACTACGTCACCGCCGATTGTCCCGCCCTCGGCTTCGACAGCGAGCATCCCCTCTTCATCCTTTATACAAGCGGCTCCACGGGCAAACCGAAAGGCATCCTTCACACCACGGGCGGCTATCTGCTCGGCGCGCAATTCACGACGAAGACGATTTTCGACCTGCGCGAGGACGACGTCTACTGGTGCACCGCCGACGTCGGCTGGATCACCGGCCACACCTACCTCGTCTACGGCCCCCTCGCGAACGGCGCCACCTGCCTGATGTATGAAGGCGCGCCGAACTGGCCCGAGCCCGACCGCTTCTGGAAACTCATCGCCGACTACGGCGTGACGATTCTCTACACCGCGCCGACCGCGATCCGCGCCTTCATCAAATGGGGCGACGAATGGCCCGCGAAGCACGACCTCTCCTCGCTGCGCCTGCTCGGCACCGTCGGCGAGCCGATCAATCCCGAGGCCTGGATGTGGTTCCGCGAAAAAATCGGCGGCAGCCGCTGCCCGATCGTGGATACCTGGTGGCAGACCGAGACCGGCGCGATCATGATCACTCCGCTCCCCGGCGCGACGCCCACCACGCCCGGCACGGCCACGCTGCCGTTCTTCGGCATCGACGCTGCCATCGTGGACGACGCCGGCAAGGAGCTGCCCGCGAACGAAGGCGGCAAGCTGGTGATCCGCAAGCCATGGCCGTCGATGCTCCGCTCGATCTACGGCGACAAGCAGCGCTACAAGGATCAATACTGGACCGAGGTGAAAGATTGCTACTTCACCGGCGACGGCGCGCGCCGCGACGAGCACGGCTATTTCTGGATCACCGGCCGCATGGACGACGTGCTCAATGTGGCCGGCCACCGCCTCGGCACCGCCGAGGTCGAGAGCGCGCTCGTGTCACACGAAGCGGTCGCCGAGGCCGCCGTGGTCGGGCGTCCCGACGAGATCAAAGGCCAGGGCGTCGTCGCGTTCGTCACGCTCAAGACGCACGCCGTCGTGCATGCCGATCTCAAGGAAATCCTCCGCAAACACGTCGGCGAAATGATCGGCCCCATCGCGAAGCCGGACGACATCCGCTTCGCCGACGCGCTGCCCAAAACCCGCAGCGGAAAAATCATGCGCCGCCTGCTCAAGGAAATCGCCGGCGGCGGCGGTGTCACCGGCGACACCACGACGCTCGAAGACCTCAGCATCCTCGCCAAGCTGAGCAAGAGCGACGACTGATTTCCAATCTGGAAAAGGGGAAAGGGGGAATCGGAGGCGATTTTTCTCCCTTTCCCCTTTTCCAGATTCAAATCATCCCGGAAACGAAACAGGCCGCACTTGCGTGCGGCCTGCTGAAATCAGTTTCTCGAGAGATCGAATTACTTCGAGCTCTTGTCCTCGATGTATTTGATGACGTCGCCGACGGACTGGAGCTTTTCCGCGTCTTCGTCCGGCACTTCGACGTTGAACTCTTCCTCGAAAGCCATCACGAGCTCGACGGTGTCGAGGGAATCGGCGCCGAGATCCTCGATGAACGATGCGGCGGGCGTGACCTGCTCCGGCGTGACGCCGAGCTGCTCAACAATGATGTCTTTGACTTTCTCTTCGATGGATTTTTCGGACATAAGAATGGGTTTTTTGATGGAGTGGGGCTAGCAGTTAGGCGCGCGGCCCGACCTTGGCAACAATTTATTTATTGAGTTGGGAGAAACGCGATTTCCGCGCGCGCGGTCAAGCAGAAATCCCTCGGCGAATTTTCGCGGGAGCCCGCAAACCGCTTTCGCCGACGCGCTTTAACTCTGGGTCGGACCCGGCTTCGCCTGCGGCTTTTCGCCCGTCGGCGGCGTCGATTGCAACGCGGGATTCGGCCGCGCGCCGCGCGGCTTGCCCGACGGCGTCACGATGGCTGTCTTCGTGAACTCCGGGTTGTTCGCGAGCGAGGCCTCGATGGTGTAGGCCTTGCCCGGCTGCATGTCGCGCGTGGCGAGCTTTTCCTCGTATTGGATATGCTCGGCCGGGTTGATCATCACCACGCCCGACTCGTCGCGAAAGGCGCGGTCGTCGGACCATTTTTCGATCACCTTGCCATTGGGATCGCGCACCAGGATCTCGATGCGCTGCGAAGTCGGGAAGTCCAGCTTGATGAGTTTCGCCGTCTTGTTTTCGACCGTGAAGGTCGCCGTGATCTCGCGACGATCGTCGAGGGCAAACGTCTTCGGCTCGACGATGAGCTTGCTGCCCGAAGAAGGCTTCGTGCCGATCCGCACCGAGGAAAACATGCTCGTGAAGAAGGTCGAGAACATCTGCCCGGCGCTCTGCTCGGATCCCTTGTTGCGCGGATAGTCGCTCGCCGGCCCGGCCATCGCCTTGCGCGCGCGCCCCCCGGGATTCATCTGCGAATCAGAATCATTCAGCACGAAAAATGGACTTTCCTTTTCGGGAATGACCGGGACGATCGGTCCCGTGGCCTGCGCAGAGGCGCGCCCCCCGCCGCCCAGGACCAAAATCAAAATGAAAAACGCTGCAAAGCGCGATGCCGGCATACGCAGTTGGGTTATCGCACGCGGGGCGCGGTTGCAAATCCTATCCGCTCCGCTACGATCCCGCGGCATGAAGCCTGTTCGTGTTTCCCTGGCGTTGGCACTCGTGTTCGCCGTCGCCGGCTTCGCCCACGCGGGCGCCAAAAAACAATCCGCCGTCAACGTGCGTTTCTATCCCGAGGCCGGCGCCGAGGGCGGAGAATTTTCGCAAAAAGTCCAGCTGCTGAACAATCCCGCCCGCACGACCTACATGGGCGAGATCCCGCTCATCAGCGAGCGCGACATCACCGCCTACTATCCCTTTCAAGCCGGCGACGGCTCCTTCGGCACCTACTTCAAGCTCGACGACCACGGCACGAACCTCCTCGCCCAGCACACCATGTCGCGCCGCGGCAGCTACGTGCTCGTCTTCTTCAACGGCCGCCACGTCGTCGATCTCTCCGTGGACCGGCCGGTGCAGGACGGCATCGCCGTCATCCCGAGCGGACTCACCGAGACCGACATCGCCTTGCTCGACATGACCTTCTCGAGAATCGGGCAGGAAAACGTCAAACCGTCGAAGAAAAAAACGCCGCCCAGGATCGCGAAGCAAAAACCCTCGCCGACTCCGAAGCCCGCCGAGATGCCCAGAATGGCGCCGGCCATGATGCGCCAGCCGGACGGCACGCTCGCGCCCGCGCAATCCCGCTCCCGGCCCGCGGAATCCGAAGTCCCCGCGCCGCTGGATCCCGTGGGCCAGTAGCCAAAACACCTGCTTGCCAAACCGCCGCGGCACTGCTCGCCTCTACGCCCGATGAAACACCTCTGGCCGTGGCTGCTCGCGGCGCTTGGCGGCGCCCTGGTCGCGCTCTGCTTCCCCCCCTTCGAGCAGGACAGCCTCGCGTGGATCGCGCTCACGCCGCTCATCGCCGCCCTGTGGTTCAGCCCGCGCGCCGGCCGCCTGCGCCCGCTCCGGCTCTTCGGCCTCGGCTACGTGGCGGGGCTCGCGTTCTTCTGGATCAGCCTTTTCTGGGTCACGGAAGTCACGCGCCTCGGCTGGTTCATCTTCGCCTTCTACCTCGCGCTCTTTCCGGCGCTCTGGGCGCTCTTTGCCGGCATCGTCTGCCGTCCGCGCGATCCCGCTCCCGGCCAGCCCCTCAGCCAATGCGAATGGCTCCGCTCGTTCCACAATCTCCGCCTCGCCATCCGCGGCGCCGCCGCCTGGGCCGGCCTCGAGTGGCTGCGCGGCACGCTCTTCACCGGCTTCGGCTGGAACTCCTTCGGCGTCGCGCTGTGGAAAAATACCGCCCTCATCCAGATCGCCGATTTTTCCGGCGTGGCCGGCGTTTCCTTTTTGATCGTCCTCGTGAATCTCATCCTCGTGATGAGCGTCCGGCGCATCATGTTCGAAGCCGGGCGCGTGAAGCTGCGGCCGCATTTCGATTTCACGATCACCGTCGCCTTCATCGCCGCGGCCTTCATCTACGGAATCACGCGCATCAACCAGCCGCTGCCCATGGTCGGGCCGAAGGGCGAGCGCGAGAAATCCTGGCTGCTCAGCATCGCGGCCGTGCAGGCCAACATCCCGCAGGATCACAAATGGGATCCCGCCTTCGAGCAGCGCATCCTCGAGACCTACCTCCGCCTCACCGACACCGCCATCGCCTGCAAGCCCGACCTGCTCATCTGGCCCGAGGCCTCCACGCCCCGCCCCATGCTCGACAACGAGGATCTCAAAAACGAAGTCCTCAAAATCCTCGCCAGGCTGCACACGAATTTCCTCCTCGGCTCCATCCGCTACGCCCCGCCCTCCGCCGCTTACAACTCCGCCCTCCTGCTCGACGGCAAAGGCCGGCTCCAAATCTACGACAAGATCCATCTCGTGCCCTTCGGCGAATACGTGCCGCTGCGAAACGCCTTTCCCGTCTTCGCCTGGATCGTCGGGGACGAAGTGGCCAGCGACTTCGACTTCGGTCTGGAGCCCACCGTGATGACCCTTTCCGGCAAGCCCTTCCGCATCGCGCCCCTCATTTGTTTCGAGGACACCCTCGGCGACCTCACCCGGCGCTTCGCGAAACGCGGAGCCGAGCTGCTCGTCACGCTCACGAACGACGGCTGGTTCCGCCACAGCGCCGAATCGCGCCAGCATCTCGCGAACGCCGTGTTCCGCTGCGCCGAGACGAAGCTCCCGCTCGTTCGCTGCGCCAATACCGGCGTCACCTGCTTCGTCGATCGCTTCGGCCACGTCGCCCGCACGCTGGAGGAAGCCGGCGACACCTTCATCGAGGGCATGCTCTACGGCACCGTGGCCATCCGTCTCCAGCCGCCGAAGACTTTTTACACGAGCTACGGCGACTTGTTCGCGATGGCGTGCTTTTTCGGCGCGCTGTTGTCCATTCGCGTCCATTTTCTCACCGCGCGACGACCGGGATTGAGCGAAA
>JAATET010000096.1 GCA_015655545.1 Chthoniobacterales bacterium
GAGCAGCAGGCAAAGACGCACGGCATCCAGCCCATCGACATCGTGGTGGTGAATCTCTACCCCTTCGAGGCCACCGTGGCGAAGGAAGGCGTGACCCTCGCCGAAGCCATCGAGCAAATCGACATCGGCGGCCCGTCGATGATCCGCAGCGCCTCGAAAAATTACCAATCCGTCACCGTCGTCACCGATCCCGCGGACTACGGCCACGTGCTCGCCGAGATGAAGGAGGAGGGCGGCGCGACGACCGCGAAGCTCCGCGAGCGCCTGGCGATCAAGGCCTTTTCCACCACGTCGGCCTACGATCGCGCGATCGCGAATTTCCTCGGCAGCGAACAGCAATCGAGCGGGCAGTTCTCGCTCACGCTTCCGCTCGAGCAGCGGTTGCGCTACGGCGAAAATCCGCACCAGAAGGCCGAGCTTTACGGCGCCTTCAGCGATTATTTCGAGAAACTCCAGGGCAAGGAACTTTCCTACAACAACATCCTCGATATCACGGCCGCGACGAATCTCATCGCGGAATTCGCGAAGCCGACCATCGCCATCCTCAAGCACACGAATCCCTGCGGCGTCGCGACCGATCCGAACCTCAAGGCCGCGTGGGACAAGGCCTTCGCGACGGATCGGCAGGCGCCTTTCGGCGGCATCATCATCGTAAACCGCCCGGTCGACGCCGCGCTGGCCAAAGCGATCAGCGAAATTTTCAGCGAGGTGATCATTGCGCCGGACTTCGACGCCGAGGCGCGCGCCGTGCTGCAAAAGAAGAAGAACCTTCGCCTCATGAAACTGCTCGCGCAGCCCGGCACCGAAACGCGGGACGTGCGCTCCGTGCTCGGCGGCCTGCTCGTGCAGGACAGTGACAACGCGGACATCGAGGAGCTCGAGCATAAGGTCGTCTCCGCGCGCCCGCCCACGAAGTCCGAGCTCGAAGCGATGGAGTTCGGCTGGAAGGTCGTGAAGCACGTGAAATCGAACGCCATCGTTTACGTCGGCGCCGACCGGACGCTCGGCATCGGCGCCGGGCAGATGTCACGCGTCGATTCCTCGCGCATCGCCGTCTGGAAAGCGAAGGAGGCCGGGCTCTCGCTCAAGGGCAGCGCGGTTTGCAGCGACGCATTTTTTCCGTTTCCCGATGGGCTCATCGCGGCGGCGGAAGCGGGGGCAACCTGCGCCATCCAGCCAGGAGGGAGCGTCCGCGACGAGGAAGTCACCAAGGCCGCGAACGAACGCGAGGTGTCGATGGTCTTCACGGGCATCCGCCACTTTCGGCATTAAAATCTCTTCCTCATCCACTTCCTCTTCGTCTTCCTCTGGAGGCTGGAGGAAGATTAAGAGGAAGATTAAGAGGAAGAGGACAATGATCCATCTTGGCGTCAACATCGACCACATCGCCACGATTCGTCAGGCGCGGTATCGCGGCGCGGCGGCTTCGCCGAACGCCGAGCCCGATCCGGTGGCTGCGGCATTGGCGGCCGAGCGAGGGGGAGCGGCGGGCATCACCGCGCACCTTCGCGGCGATCGCCGCCATATGCAGGACGCGGATATTTTTCGGCTGCGCGAGACGATTTCGACCAAGCTCAATTTCGAAATGGGCAACACCGCGGAGATCCTGGCCGTGGCGCTGAAAGTGCGGCCCGAAGACGCCTGCCTCGTTCCCGAAAATCGCCAGGAAGTCACGACCGAAGGCGGCCTGGACTGCGTGGGCTCGCAGCCGGCATTGCGTGAGACGATCGCCGCATTGCAGGATTCCGGAATCCGCGTGAGCCTGTTCATCGACCCGGAGCTGGAGCAGATCGAGGCCGCGGCCCGGCTTGGCGCGGAGTTCGTGGAACTTCACACCGGGGCTTTTGCCAATGCCCTAGGAGTCGCGCAGGACGAAGAGCTGTTGCGCTTGGCCGCCGCGGCGGAACTGGCGGATTCGCTGGGCCTTCGCGTGAACGCCGGTCACGGAATCAATTACGCGAACGTCGCGAAAGTTCTGCGCATCCCGCATCTCGTCGAGTTGAACATCGGTCATTCGATCGTCTCCCGTGCGGTATTCGTCGGCCTCGAACAGGCGACGTGCGAGATGGTGGATTTATTGGGTGCGGCATGAGCGATCTCGACCGCTGGCTCGACGGGCGGCTCGCGGAGATAGACTCCGCGCATCTGCGCCGTCGCTTGCGGACGATCGAGACCGCGCAGGGACCCGTCATCGAGCGCGACGGCCGGACGATGATCAACTTTTCCTCGAACGACTATCTCGGCCTTGCGAGTGATCCTCGTTTGCGCGCGGCGGCGGCGGCGGCCATCGAGCGCTATGGCGCGGGCGCGGGGTCCGCACGGCTGCTCTGCGGCACGCAAACACCGCATGAGGAACTCGAGGAGGCGCTGGCGCGATTCAAGCGCACCGAGGCGGCGCTGACTTTCGCAACCGGCTACGCCGCCGCGCTGGGCACGATTCCCGCGCTGGCCGGGCCGGAAGACGTGATAATTCTCGATAAATTATCGCATGCCTGCCTGGTGGATGCCGCGCGATTGAGCGGCGCGACGATCCGGATTTTTCCACACAACCACCTCGAAAAACTCGGGCGGCTGCTTGCCTGGGCGCGGGAAAATTACGCGAAAGCAAACGTGATCGTCGTCACCGAAAGTGTCTTCAGCATGGATGGCGACCGCGCGCCGTTGCGCGAGATCGTGGAGTTGAAGGATCGCTTTGGCGCGTGGCTGATGGTGGACGAGGCGCACGGAATCGGCGTAATCGGAGAGCATGGCCGCGGCCTGGCCGCCGAGCTCGGCGTGGGCGATCGCGTGGAAATCCAAATGGGCACGCTGGGCAAAGCACTCGGTGCTTCCGGCGGATCGATCTGCGGCAGCCGCGCGCTCATCGAGTTTCTGATCAATCGCGCGCGCAGTTTTATTTTTTCCACGGCGCCCGTTCCGTCTGCCGCCGCTGCGGCTTTGGAGGCGATTCGCTTGTTGGATTCCGGCGAGGCGGAGCCGTTGCGGGCGAAGCTGTGGATGAATTTGGAGCGGCTGAATGTCGACGCGCGGAGCGCCATCGTGCCCCGGATGGTCGGTGACGAATCCGCCGCGCTCGGGCTTTCGGAAAAGTTGATGGAAAACGGATTGCTCGTGCCGGCGATTCGTTACCCGACCGTGGCACGCGGTCGGGCGCGGCTCCGCGTAAGCCTCAGTGCAGCGCACTCGGCGGAGCAGATCGATCGATTGCTGGCGGCGCTGACTTTTCCTGAACGAGCACCTTGAAGGCCGCGCCCGCACCCGTGTGGTCGGCGAGTTGGGCATCGTGCAAGCCGGCGTGCGTGGCGCCGTAAGCGGCGAAAAATTCCGCCTGTGAGGTCAAGGCGGCCGTTCGCCAGCCGCAGCGCTCGGTCCAGTCGCGCAGGTCGGTGAAGTTCACGTCGGCGGTGAGATCCTGTTTGCCGAAGCGGTGGTAGATTTCGACGCCCTCGTATCGCTGGTGATGAAAATAGGCGCGCAGCGTGCCGCGCGGCCGGCGGTGATAAATCCCCGGCATCGTGTTTCCGTAGTCGATCGTGAGCATCTTTGCCTCGCGAACGGATTCAGCCCACGAGGCGATCCACTCCGCGACGGCGGTATGCACCTCCACGCGATGCCCATCGCCGGCACTTTCTGTGAACGCGGAGCTTTTCGGCGGCGTGCGTGGATACGCACATTCCGCGATATTTCCGCCGTCGATACGCACGCCGACTTCGAGCCAGGTTTCATCCCGACGTTCGAAAAGGCGGCAGGGAAACGCGTCGATGAGTTCGTTCGAAAAAATGAGCGCGCGTCCGTCGCAGTCGGCGAGGGCGGCGGCCATCGAGTCGTGCCAATGCACGCGAAACTGCGGCAGCGCCCGTTGCTGCTCGGCGCGCAGCACGGGCGAAGTTTCCACGATGTGATAGCCTA
>JAATET010000089.1 GCA_015655545.1 Chthoniobacterales bacterium
GCACCGTGGCCATCCGTCTCCAGCCGCCGAAGACTTTTTACACGAGCTACGGCGACTTGTTCGCGATGGCGTGCTTTTTCGGCGCGCTGTTGTCCATTCGCGTCCATTTTCTCACCGCGCGACGACCGGGATTGAGCGAAAGTTGATCCCGCTCTTGCACCGCGCCGCGGAACCCTTCAATTTCGACCGGGTATGAAAGCAGTCGTCACCATCATGCCCAAGAAAACCGTGCTCGATCCGCAGGGCGCGGCCGTCGCGCAGGCGATGCGGCACCACGGATTCGAAGGCGTCGGCAAAGTCCGCGTCGGCAAATCCATCGAGATCGAGTTGCCCGCCGGAGCCGATGAATCCAGCCTCCACGCGCTCTGCCGCGACCTGCTCTCGAATCCGGTCATCGAAGACTACACGCTGGAAATCGTGAAGTGATGCGATTCGCGGTCATCCAGTTTCCCGGCTCGAATTGCGACCAGGACGTCCTCCAGGCGCTGCGCACCTTCGAAGGCGCCAGCTCCGGCTACGTCTGGCACAAAACCACCTCGCTCGCCGGGTTCGACGCCGTCGTCGTGCCGGGCGGTTTTTCCTACGGCGACTATCTTCGCTGCGGCGCGATCGCGCGGTTCTCACCGATCATGGGCGCGGTCAAGGAATTCGCCGCCCAGGGCGGCACCGTGCTCGGCATCTGCAACGGCTTCCAAATTCTCTGCGAAAGCGGCCTGCTGCCCGGCGCGCTCGTTCGCAACCGCGACCTCCATTTCATCTGCGAACACGTCAAGCTGCGCGTGGAATCCGCGGACTCCCGCTTCACGAAATCCGCCACCGCCGGCGCCGTGTTGAACATCCCCATCGCCCACGGCGAAGGCTGCTACGTCGCCGACGAATCCACGCTCGCCGAACTCCAGGCGAACCATCAAATCCTCGTCCGCTACGCCGGCGAAAATCCCAACGGCTCGCTCGACGCCGTCGCCGGGATCCGCAACCGCGCAGGCAATGTCTTCGGCCTGATGCCCCACCCCGAACGCGCCTGCGACCCGCTCCTGGGCAGCGCGGACGGCCGCGTCATCTTCGAATCCCTTCTTTCTTGATCCATGGCCGATTCCGTCATCACGCCCGAAGTCATCGCCAAGCACGGCATCACGCCCGACGAATACGAACGCATTCAAAAGATCCTCGGCCGCGATCCGAACTTCACCGAGCTCGGTGTCTTCTCCGTGATGTGGAGCGAGCACTGCTCGTATAAAAACTCCAAGCTCGAGCTGAAAAAATTTCCGACGACGGGCGAAAAAGTCCTCGTTAAGGCCGGCGAGGAAAACGCAGGCGTCATCGACATCGGCGACGGCTGGGCCATCGCGTTCAAGATGGAGAGCCACAACCACCCGAGCGCGGTCGAGCCTTTCCAGGGCGCGGCCACCGGAGTCGGCGGCATCATTCGCGACATCTTCACCATGGGCGCGCGGCCCGTCTTCTCGATGAATTCCCTGCGCTTCGGTCCGATCGAGGGCGACGACGCGGAATCGAAAACGAACCGCCGCCTCTTCGCCGGCGTGGTCAGCGGCATCTCGCATTACGGGAATTGCATCGGCATCCCGACGATCGGCGGCGAGGTCTATTTCGACGAATCCTATTCGGGCAACCCGCTCGTGAACGTCCTGAATCTCGGCATCCTCCGCCACGAGCAGATCGCCCGCGGTGGCGCCGTCGGCATCGGGAATCCCGTTTTTTACGTCGGCGCCGAGACCGGTCGCGACGGCCTCGCGGGCGCGGCCTTCGCCTCGCGCGAACTCACCGAGGAGAGCAAGGAGGATCGCCCCGCCGTCCAGGTCGGAGATCCCTTCCGCGAAAAACTCCTCCTCGAAGCCTGCCTCGAGCTCCTCGCCAGCGGCTGCGTCGCCGGCATCCAGGACATGGGCGCCGCCGGCCTCACCTGCTCGACCTGCGAGACCGCCAGCCGCGGCGGCACCGGCGTCGAGATCGAGCTCGACCTCGTGCCCAAGCGCGAGACGGGCATGACGCCCTACGAAATCCTGCTCAGCGAATCCCAGGAGCGCATGCTCGTGATCGTGAAAAA
>JAATET010000072.1 GCA_015655545.1 Chthoniobacterales bacterium
GACCGCGCATGCCTGGGCTGGGAGCGGACGGCTCGTCGTTCATTCCTCCGCCTTCGTCTTTGCGCCGCCACTTTTCGGGGCACCCTTCGGATACCGCTGCTCCCGCTCGGCCAGCGCCTTCTTTGCCTCCGCGTCGTTGCCCGACTTTTCGTAGGCAGCGGCGGCCTGGTCGAGAGCCTTCGGCGTGATCTCCGGATCGTCGTAAAGCACGCTGATCGTCATGAACGCGCGCGCCGCGCCATCATAGTCTCCCCGCTGCATGAGCACCTCGCCGGAAAGAAGCCGCGCCTCGGCGTTGTAATGGCCTTCGGGCTGCAGGAGCTGCGCTTCCTCGACGAGCTTGTTGGCGTCCTCGTAATTGCCGGTGCCGAGCGAAACCTCGGCGGAGGCGAGCAGGCCCTTCGCGCGGCTCACCGGGTCGCGGGCCTGCGTGAGATATTGCTGAATCGGATCACGAGCGGCGGCGTATTTTTTTTGCGCGAGCCGCGCCTTCGCCAGGTTGAAAAGCAGGTCGGGATTCGCGGCGCCGCGCGCGGCTATGGGAGCGAGGAATTCCTCGGTTTTTTTGTAGTCCCCGTCCTCGTAATATTTCGATCCGAGCCAGATCAGCAAATCCGCGGGCATCAACTCCACCTTCGTTTTCGAAACCTCTTCGGCCACGGCCTCGCGGTTTTCCTGGTAATAATAGGCGAGCGCGATGCGCAGGGTCGCCCGGTCGCCGAAGGCCTTGGCATCGAGCTCGCGCGCCTTTTTGAGATGCTCGAGCGCGGTCGGGTAGTCTTTGTTGTCGAACGCCGTGAGCCCGATCCAATACTCGGCCTGCGCGGCGGCTTTCGTTTTGGGATATTCCTTGAGCAGCTGCTCGAACGTCCGCGCCATCGCGGCGGGCTTGTCCTGCTGGCCGAGGATGAGCGCCTTCTGCTGGAGGGCGATTTCGCGTTCCTTCGCTTTCGGAAAATCGGTGATGATGCGATCGAAATCTCGCAACGCACCCTCGTAGCCCTTGCCCTGCTGCAGGGCCATTGCGTGCTGCGCTAGCGCCGCGGGCAGCAGATCGCTCTTGGGATTCTGGTCGATGAAAAGCGTAAACGTCTGCGCGGCTTCTGGGTATTGCCGGAGCTGAAGCTGGCACCAGCCGAGTTTGTAGCGGGCCTGGCTGCGCAGCCGCGGCAGCAGATCGCTTTTGACCACGATCGCGTAGAGCGGCGCGGCTCCGGCGTAGTCGCCCGCTTTGAAAAGCAGCTCTGCTTTCAACAATGTCGCCTGGGTGCGCTCGCGAGGGTCGGTGCTGACCGCGAGAAAATCGTCCACCTGCCTGGAGAGATCGCCCGCTCCGGTCGCTTCCAGGCAGACCAGCCGCTGGAAGCGGGCCTGGCTCGCGACATCGGAGGCCGCGTAGTCGCGCATGATGCGGTCGTAGAGCGCCAGCGCCTTTTTCACTTCGCCGAGCTGACGGCTGGCATTGGCGGAAATGAGCAAGGCCTCGGGGACGCTGTCGGACGGCAAATCCCGAAGATCCTGATCGGAAATTTCCGCGGCATCCTTGTAGTCGCCGATGTCGTAGGCCAGCCGCATGAGGCCGAGCCGGGCGACGCCGCGCCAATCGCCGATGGCCGGCATCTTGAGCGCGCGCTCGAAGAGCTCTTTCGCGCGTTCGTTGCGCTGCAATTCGGCGGCGAGCGCGGCGGCCTTCACCGTGGCCTCCGCCTTCAGCTCGGCCTTGTCGGCGTCGCGGGAAAGTTTTTCGTAGGCGGAGAAAGCGTCCTGCTTGTGGCCGTCCTGTGCGGCGGCTTCGGCGAGGTAGAATTCCGCCGTGTCGCGATAGGGATTATCCCCTTCGACTTGCGCGACTTTTCCGAAAATCCGCGCGGCTTGTGCATGCCGGCCGAGCTTATCGAGCGCGTTCGCCTGATAATACATGGCCGTGAGCTTGACGGCGGGCTCCTTCGCGTTGGCCTCGGCTTTTTGGAACATCACGAGCGCGCCGCCGAAATTTCCCTCCGTATAAAAAATCTCTCCCAACCGATACGCACCGGAGCCGACGAATTCCCCGTCGCGAGATTCGTCGAGCAACCGCTGGTAGGCATCGCGCGCCGCGGCCTCGTGCCCTAAAAAGCGGTGGCTTTCTCCGAGCCGGAAGAGCGCGCCATCGCGGCCTTGCGCGCCCGGCTCCGCGACCAGGAATTTTTCGTATTCGTAAACCGCCATGTCATACATTTTGCGGCGGTAAAATCCGTTTGCCGCCATGAGCGAGCGGCTTCCCTCCGGGACGGTTTCCGCGACCGGCGGCGCCGGCCCGGCGGAAGAATCCGAAGGCGTGGACGCCGCTTCCGGCGCCGGAGTTTCGGCCGGCTCCGCCGGTTCGAGAGGGAGCGGCGTCGGGGTCGGCGTGCCGGCGGGATGCACCGCGGTGGCGCGCGGCACGTGATTCATCCAATCCGGATTTTGGTAAGTCGCGGGATTTACCGGCTCCGCACGGCGCACCTCGGTCGGGGCGGCCGGCTGTGCGCGCTGGACCGGCACGGCTCTGCGAACTTCGGGTTCGGGCTCCTGTGCCAGCACTGAGACAGCGCCGAGAGCCAGCAAAACAACCTGCATCCTCATTCCGGTGACCACCGCGCGCGCTACTCCGATTCCCGAAAGCCGCCCGGCTTGAAATTCGCCGCCAGCAGCGAGAGGAGTTGCGTGGTTGCGGCTTCGAGTTCCGCGATGAGGCGCTGCACACGACCGCGGTAAAAGGCGTAGGCGGCCATGGCGGGAATGCCGACCAGCAGGCCGCCGGCCGTGGCGACGAGCGCCTCGGAAACACCCGAGGCCAGCATGGCGGGCTTCGTCGCCGAGACATCCAGGGCCACGGCGTGGAAGGATTTGATCATGCCGAGCACGGTGCCGAAAAGGCCGATCATGGGGGAGATGGTGCCGATGTCGGCGAGATAAACGATCTGCTGATTGATGGCCGCGGTCTGGCGCGTGCCTTCGGTCTCCGCGATCTCGCGGGCCTCGGAAAGCGTGGCCTTGGGATTCTTGGCCAGGAAGTCGAGCGTGCGGCGCATGATGCGCGCGACGGCCTCTCCGTGGCGGTTCGAAACCGCGAGCAGCCCGTAATAATCGCCTTTGCGCAGCAGCGCGTCGGCAGTCGTCATGTAGCGACCGGTGGCGATCGCCCCGCGCCGCAGCGTGAAGAAATAGATGATGATCAGCATGAGCGTGATCACCGAGAGCACGCCGAGCGGGATCATCACCACGCCCCCTGCCTTGGCAAACTGCCACAGGTCGGCCGTGTCTCCCGCGGACGGCGCGGCATCCGGCGTGACGACAGCCTGTCCGAATGCACTCGTCATCGCGGCGAGCGCCACCACCCATGGAAGAATTTTCCTGAACATGTTAAACCCGCGTAGTGTAAGCCGCGCCCGCCAGTGCGCAAGCCGCAGCTTTCGATTCTAAGCGGGGGCGACCCCGATTTTTTCCAGGATGCGGTCCACGTTCACGTGTTCCGAAACCAGCGCCTGGATGCGCTCGATTTTTTCGGAGTCTTCGGGCAGCGTTTTCACCGTCATCGAATGGATGCGGCTGGCAATCGTGTAGCTGTCCATCGGCGAGGCGATGATCGGCAGCGGCGACGCGGCCATAAGCTCCTCGACGACCGCGCTGGGGCGCAGGGACTCGGAGAGCACCATGCCGACGAGGCCGTGGTCCGCGATCGCCTCGGGATCGTGCGCGAAGGAAATCGCCGCGAGAATGATGTCCTCGCGATCGCCCGGCACGACGAGCAGCGTGCGCTCCTCGAGGCGGTCGAGGACGTTGGCGGGCTGCATCGCGCCGATCATCACGTTTCCCGCCCGGCGTCGGAGCTGGTCGCCGCCCGCGAGGACTTCTCCGCGAATGACTCCGCAGACATCCCGCAGCGTCGGCTCGGAAAGCATGCGTTCCTGCGGCAGGACGCCGAGCAGCTCGAGACCAAGCCGCTCAAAACCGCGACGCGCGAAATCGGAGATGTAATCGTATTTGCTCTGGATGACTTTGTTCATCACCACGCCGATGACCTCGACGCCCGCGGCGTCGAAAAGCGCCTTGTTCAAGGCGGCTTCGTCTATGGGCCTGCCGATGCCGCCGGGCGTCACGAGCAGGACTTTGCTTTTCAGCAGGCTGGCGACGCGGGCATTCGACAAATCGAAGACCGAACCGACGCCGGCGTGGCCCGTGCCCTCGATGATCGCGAAGTTCTTCTCCCAGCTCGCGCGGTCGAACGAATGCCGGATGCGGCGCACGAGCTGATCGCCGGTCGACGCCTCGATGTAGCGCCGCGTGAAGTCCGGCTCGACCGCGATCGGGCTCATGTCCTCGATCGGAATCTGGGTGTCGAAGGTATCGCGAATGAGCACGCTATCCTCGTCGATGCGCTTGCCCTCGACCTCGATGAAGCGTTGCCCGACGGGCTTGATGAAGCCGATGGACTTGAATCGATTTCGGAGCACGCCATAGAGCCCGAGCGACGTCGTCGTCTTGCCGACGTTCTGCTCGGTGGCGGCGACAAAGATTCGCGGCGTGGTGGTATTCAACTGTCGCGCAGGGCCGTCAGACGGCCGTCTCCTCGGTCGGATAAAGCTTGCGATATTCGATGGCCTGCAGTCCCACGAGCGCGGCGACGGCGGCGATGTCTTCGGAGCGCGTGCCGCGGGAAAGCTCGGCCGCCGGACGCGTGAGCCCGAGAAGAATCTGGCCGTAAACCCGCGCGCCTCCGAGATGCTGAACAAGCTTCACGGCGATGTTCCCGGAGTTCAAATCGGGGAAGATCAGCACGTTTGCCTTGCCGGCCACGAGACCGCCGACCTGCTTGATCTCGGCCAGCGCGGGCACCAGCGCGGTGTCGGCCTGGAGTTCGCCATCGACCGCCATTTCGAAATTCAGCTTCGTGGCGAGTTCACGCGCGACGACGGTGGCTCCGGCGACTTTTTCGGTGGCGGGAGTCTTCGCGCTGCCCTTCGTCGAAAAGCTCAACAACGCGACCCGCGGCTTTTGTCCGAAGACCTGGCGGGCAAACATTCCCGTCTGCACGGCGATCGAGCCGAGCTGCTGCATCGTCGGATCCGGCACCACGCCGCAATCGCTAAAAAACAGCACGCCCTCGTCGCCATACGCCGAGTCGGGAAGCGCCACGATCATCGAGCTGGTGATCACGTCCGCATGCGGAAATCGCTTCACGAGCTGCAGCAGCGGGCGCAGGAGCGAACCGCTGAAGGAACTCACGCCGCCGACGAGCCCGTCCACGAGCCCGTATTGCAGCATCATGGCGGCGAAGTAATTCCGGTTCACCATGATCGTGCGGGAGTCGCGCACGCCGAAGTTTTTGTAACGGTCGAGTTTTTCGAGACGCTCGCAAAAAATCGGCAGGTCCGAGGACGTCTCGGGATTGATGATCGCGACGTGGTCGAGGCTGACTTTCTCGGCGAGGGCGACGCGCTCGATGACCTCGCGCTGGCCGAGCAGCACGGGCACGCCGAGCTCCTGCTCGTAAAAGACCTGGGCGGCGCGCAGCACGCGCGGATCGTCCCCTTCGGGGAAAACGATACGCTTGGGGTGGCGCTTGAGTTTCGCGTAAACGGACTCGATGAACTTCATGACGATTGAACTTCATCCGAGCGTGAAAGAGAATCCCCGCCAGAACAAGCAGTAAGCCGCATGCACCTCCGCGCCCGCGATCGCACGATCACCTTCCCCCGCCGCCCGCTCGTGATGGGAATTTTGAATTTGAACGACGACTCGTTCTCCGGCGACGGCTCGCTGGATCTCGATTGGGCCCTCGCGCGGACCCGCGAGCTGGTTGCCGATGGAGCGGACATCATCGACGTCGGCGCCGAGAGCGCGCGCACGAATCGCTCCGCGATTTCCGAGGAGGTGGAAATCCGCCGTCTTGCACCCTACCTGGAGCGATTCACGCGGACCGCATCCGAGGCGCGGACCGCGGACGCGGACCAAATCTTTCCGCCCCTGCTCTCGATCAATACCTGGCGTCTGTCTGTCGCCCGCGCCGCCCTGGCGATCGGCGGCGACCTGCTCAACGACATGAGCGGACTGCCCTCGGGCGAAAATGCCGCGATCTGCGCGGAGACCGGCGCCGCGCTGCTCATCATGCACACCGTCGGCGAGCCGAAGGTGCCGCACACGCACGTGGCCTGGGCCGACATCATGGGCGCGATGAGGAATTTCTTCGCGGAAAAAATCGCCCTCGCCGAAGCCAGCGGCCTTTCCCGCGAGTCCATCGTGCTCGACCCGGGCGTCGATTTCGCCAAGCAGCGGGACGACAATCTTCGCGTTTTTCGCGAGCTCGAAAGCCTGGTCGATTTCGAGCGGCCTATTCTGCTGCCGATTTCGCGAAAGTCCGTCATCGGCGAAGTGCTGGCGCTGCCCGATCCGTGCGACCGCGATGCCGGCACCCAAGCCTGCCTTGTCGCGGGCCAGCGCCGCGGCGCGACGATTTTCCGGGTCCACAACGTCCGCGCCGCCCGTCAGTCGGTGCTCGCGGTGGAAAGCGTGCTCACCGCATGAAGCTCGCCGTCTGGACCGCCCGAGGGCTGCTGGCGGCGCTCTTTCTCTATGCCGGCGTGGTGAAACTCGGCATGAGCGAGCAATTCGCGGTCACGATCGCGCAGTTTTACCTCCTGCCCACGGCGGGAGTTCATCTCCTCGCCGCCCTGCTGCCGTGGCTCGAAATTTTCGCGGCCATCCTGCTGCTCATTCCTCGCACGGCACGAGTCGGAGCGCTCGTGATCGCGGTCCTGCTGGCCGTCTTCATCGCGGCCCTGACATGGGCGTGGAGCCAGGGCTTCACCTTCGGCTGCGGCTGTCTCGGGACCACGGAGGACGAGCCGGTGTCGGGAAACCAGATTCCCCACGCCATCGCGCGGGATGTCGCGCTGCTGGCGCTTACGCTGCTATTGGCTGCGCGACGAACGGCTGCTGCCCGCCCGCCGGGTTGACTCGCGCAGAGCAAGCTGCACAGCGGCCAAAAAACTCGAGCGAGTGATGCAATCCGGTAAAGCCGTATTGCTGCTCGATCAGCCGCTCGGCCGATCCCACCGGGCACGGAATGCTCAGCAGAAGAACCTCTCCGCAATCCGTGCAGACCAGATGATCGTGGTGCCGCGACGGATCCGTGAGTTCGTAATAGCTGCACGAGCGTTTCAAATTCACCTTATGGATGATGTTCATGCTCTCGAGCAGAATCATCATGCGAAAAACCGTCGCATAATCTGGCAGGATACCGCCTTCGATCAAGGCCTGCCCTTGAATTTCCGTCAGCGACAAGGGGCGTGACGCCTGGAAAAGCGCCTGCATGATGCCGCGCCGGCTCCGAGTGATTCGCAGACCCCGGCTGCGGAGCGCCGCCAGAATGCCTTCTGCATTGAAACTCATGGATGGAATTGTCATGGGAGTAGATTTTCATCCATGCCTAAGACAGTTGCCGCCTCTCGGCAAGAAGAATCAGGGGTTTCCCTGATAAAATAAAACTAACTTGCGCGCACCAGGATCTGGCGATCCGCCAAATAAGCCTTAGCTTCACTTATAGTATATTCGCCAAAGTGGAAAATGCTGGCCGCCAGCACCGCATCCGCTTTACCCGCGTCCAACACCTCGGCGAGGTGGGCAAGAGATCCCGCTCCCCCGCTGGCGATCACCGGAATCGATACCGCCTCGCTCACCGCGGAGGTCAATCCGATGTCGTAACCGGCGCAGGTGCCGTCGGCATCCATGCTGGTCAGAAGAATCTCGCCGGCGCCAAGTTCCGCGACTCTCCGCGCCCACGCCACCGCGTCCAGGGATGTCGCATTCCGGCCTCCATGCGTGTAAACCGTCCACCCGCCTCCGGTTTCGTTGCGCTTGGCGTCGATCGCCACGACGATGCACTGCGAGCCGAAAGCCTCCGCCCCGGCGCGCACGAGATCGGGGTGATGAATGGCCGCCGTATTCACGCTCACCTTATCCGCTCCCGCCAGTAGCATGGCGCGCATGTCGGCCGCTTCGCGGATGCCGCCGCCGACCGTCAGCGGCATGAAACATTGCTCCGCGGTCCGCGCGACCACGTCGATCATCGTCGCGCGCCCGTCGCTGGAAGCCGTGATGTCGAGGAAGACGAGCTCGTCGGCGCCCTGGGCATCATAGACCTTGGCGCATTCCACGGGATCGCCGGCATCGCGGAGATTTAGAAATTTTGTTCCCTTCACGACCCGCCCGTTCGTAACGTCGAGGCAGGGAATGATGCGTTTCGCGAGCATGGTGGTGGAGAAACATGCGCGCGGGTGAACGAAAATCGAGCCTAAAAGGTTGCTTTGGCACGCTTCTTCCTTACTTTCCAGCCTCTGTATCCCAGCTCGATGTCACGCTGTTACCTTTTCATCGCCAGTCTCTTCGCGGTGGCGGCGCTTGGCCTGGTGAGCTGCGAAAATTTCGCCCCCCTCGGCGCGGGCGGCTTCGGAACGGTCGTCATCGATCCCGGACACGGCGGACACGATTTCGGAGGCCGCTCGGTGCGCGGATGGAACGAGAAAGATCTCGCCCTCGACACCGCCCTGCGTCTGAAGCAAAACCTCCTGCAACGCGGCTTCCGCGTGATCATCACCCGCTCGACCGACGTCTTCATCCCGCTCGACACCCGCGTGGCGATCTCGAACCGCACCTCCGATTCCATCTTCGTGAGCATCCATTACAACTG
Source organism: Chthoniobacterales bacterium (assembly GCA_015655545.1). Classification (GTDB taxonomy): domain Bacteria; phylum Verrucomicrobiota; class Verrucomicrobiia; order Chthoniobacterales; family JAATET01; genus JAATET01. Next base: position 8,711 of record JAATET010000072.1, read on the forward strand.
GGACCGCGGCCGCTCCGGTCACGGGGTCGAGACCTATTTTTGTTCGCCACGCTCCCAGCACCTCGCGGCCAATGTCCAAAGCGCCTTGAGCCGCGCGTATCCGACGATCAACCGCGGCGTGAAGCGCGGCTGCTGGATTCGCGTGCTGCGCAAAAATACCCGCCCCGCCATCCTCGTCGAAGGCGGCTTCGATTCGAACCCCGCGGAAAATGCGGTGCTGCAAAGCGCATCGGGACGCCAACGCGTCGCCGACGCCGTCGCCCGCGGCCTCGTGGCCGAGCGGCGCGGCCAGCGGCCGTAGAATTTCACGCGCCGATCAACTCGCGCAGGTCGGCCGGCAGCGGCGCCTCCCAGCGACGGGCGATCCCGTCGAACGAGACCTCGAGCACGGTCGAGTGCAGCGCCTGCCGCGGCAGCAACAACGCGGCCGCCATTTCCTCCGTCCAGCCGCGATCGATAAAATCGAGATAATGCCGCTCATCGGGGCCGTAGAGCTTGTCGCCGACCACCGGAAACCCGGCGTGCGCGAGATGCACGCGGATCTGGTGCGTCCGGCCCGTCATCGGATATGCGCGCACGAGCGCGAGCCGCATGCCATCCGTCCGCCCGACCCGCCGCTCGACCCGGAAGCGGGTCAATGCCGCAGCGCCGCCCGCATGGACGCCGCGTTTCAACCACACGCGCGATTCCGCGACCTCGCCCAGGCGCAAAAGCGGCGCGTCGATTTCGAATTCGTCGTTCACCGGCCATCCCCACACCACGGCGAGATATTGCTTGCGAATCCGGCCCTCCTGCATCGCCATCGCACATTTCCGCGCCGCGGCGGATGTCTTGCAAACCAGCACGACGCCGCTCGTTTCACGATCAAGGCGATTGATCAGCGACACCTGCCCGCCGTTCACCATTTCGTAGGCCAGCAATTCGCGCAGGCCGTCCCAGAGCGTCGGCGGCCCGCCCGGCTTCGTCGGATGCACGAGCAACCCCGGCGGCTTGTCGATCACGAGCAGCTCCGGCGTCTCGTCCAGCACGGTGAAATGCACCTCGCGAATTCTCACATCAGTTCCACGGCATCTCCCACGCGGATTGGTTTTCCGGCTTCCGACGGCGGGACCAAGGTATTCACCGCAAGCCGATAGAAATGATCGAACCTCCCCGCATTCGCCCACGGGGGAAGAGTGCGCTCCCGTTCCCCGGAAAATCGTTTTTGAAATCCGGCCGAGGTCTCGCCCGAGTCCGGATCGCGGGTCGGCACCGCGCAGCGTTGACAGGGATTGCGGCCGAGGAACTGCACCTCGCCCACGCGAAATGGCCGCGACTCACCCGCCGCGCCAAAAAGCCGATCCTCCTCGAAGGCCGCGCCGCCGCCGAGCTCGATGTTCGAACGAAAGCGCGCACTCATGCCGCCGGGCGGGAGCTCCGGAAACCATCGAGAAACCTCCGCCAGGCTCGCTTCGCTCACGATCGTCGGCCCCGGGGCGGCGCCATCATCCGGAAAACCATGGACGCGGTCGACGAGCAGCCGGACCGAAAAGCCGAAAAATTTCGCCAGCCACCTTTCGCACAGCTCGGATTCGGCCAGCGCGAAAACCTGCCGGCGCGGCTCCTCCGCGGTCCAAAATCCGACATCGGAAAAATCGCCGCTGAAGCCGTAGCGCAGCGCATGCACGCGCGGCGTGCGCTTGCCATTCACCAGCTTCCCGTTGCCATCCACGATCGCGCAGGTCCGGTCGTGCTCGAGTCCGCCGGTGGCCGCCATTCGCGCCGACGCGACGGCCACGCCATCCAGCGACTTGATCGGATAGATCCAGATCCGGCTCACAAACATGCGCATCTTCTACGACTCAATTTCCCGACAAACAATGCCGGGTTGACGCCGCCGGCAATCCCGCAAGACTCTCGGGACGATGGTGAAACTCGACCGCGTCACGCGACGCTATTCCGACGTGCTCGCGCTGGACGGCGTGTCGCTGGAAATCGCGCGCGGCGAATTCGTCACCGTCACCGGCCCGAGCGGCTGCGGCAAAAGCACGCTCCTCAATCTCCTCGGCGGCCTCGACAGCCCCGACTCCGGCGAGCTTTTCGTGGACGGTCTCGCGCTGCACGGCGCCGGCGAAGCCGCCCTCACCGCCTACCGCCGCCACCGGCTCGGCATCGTGTTCCAATTCTTCAATCTCCTGCCCGCCCTGTCCGTCGCCGAGAACGTCGAGCTGCCCCTGCTCTTCGCGGGCGCTCCGCGGCGCGTCATGCGCGAACGCGCCCTCGCCCTGCTCCACATCGTCGGCCTCGAGGCGCGGGCCGGCCATCGCCCCCACCAGCTCAGCGGCGGCGAGATGCAGCGCGCCGCCATCGCGCGCGCGCTCGTGCACGAGCCCGCCCTGCTTCTCGCCGACGAACCGACCGGCAATCTGGACACCGCGAACGCCGATCTCGTAATGACCGCGCTGCTAAAGATCGCTTCCCAAAAACTCACGACGCTGGTAGTCGTCACCCACAGCGAAGCAGTCGCGGAAATGGCTCCCCGGCGCATTCGACTGCTCGACGGCAAGATTTCCCATGGCTGAAACGACCAAGCCCGACTGCAAAAGCGAGATCCTCTCGAAATTCAAACTCTTCGCCGGCTTCAAGGAAGAGGAGCTCGCCACCTTGCTCAGCCTCTCGGATTGTCAAAAATTCGCCCCCGGCGAGCGCATCGTCACCCAGGACGAAACCGGCCTCTGCATGTATGTGATCCTCAGCGGCTCGGTGAGCGTGCACACCAAGGCCGGCGACCGGAAGGTCGATCTCGCCGTCCTGCAGGCGGGCGACTTTTTCGGAGAGCTTTCCCTGGTCGACGACGGACCGCGCTCCGCCAATGTGGACGCGGTCGAGGAAACAAATGTCCTGCGCATCACCCGCATGGTCGTCGGCGTATTGGCCGGCGTGCAGCCCGCCGCGGCCATCCATTTGCTGGCCGCGATCGGGCGCTCGCTCGTGAACCGCCTCCGCGCGGGCAACCAGAAATATCTCGACCTCATCCTCCTCGGCCACAAAGAATCCGCTCCCTCGGCGTCCTGATTCGCCGAATTTCGTCCCAGCAAGCTCTTCGTGGAAAAACAACGCACTCTCGCCACTTCGTCCAGCCTCACCGGCACCTCGCTCCATACCGGCGAGCAGGTCACACTCACGATCCATCCCGCCGCCGCCGGCCACGGTTTTAAATTTCGCCGCAAGGATCTTCCCGACGAGCCGCTCATCGACGCGCACATCTCGCACGTCCGCACCGTCGAACGCGCGACCACGCTCGTCGAGGGCAACGCGAAAATTCACACCGTCGAGCACGTCCTCTCCGCCCTCACCGGCATGGGCGTGGACAACGCGCTCATCGAGATGGACGCCAACGAGCCGCCCATCGGCGACGGCAGCGCGGCGCCTTACATCGAGGTCATCAAGCAAGCCGGCCTCGTCGAGCAGGACGCCGCCCGCAGCGTTTTCGAGCCGGCGGAGACGATCCACATCGAGACGAAAGGCGGCTCGCTGCTCACCATCATCCCCGACGAAAAATTCCGCGTCTCCTGCACGCAAGTCGGTCCCGAGGGCCGCTTCACGCAATTCCTCAGCGCCGAAATCACGCCGGAATTTTACGAAAAGGAAATCGCCCCCGCGCGCACCTTCGTCTTCTACGAGGAAGTGAAGCCGCTCATGGACAAGGGCCTCATCCGCGGCGGCAGCCTGGAAAACGCCATCATCGCCCGCGGCGATTCCGTGCTCAGCAAGGAGCCGCTCCGCTTTCCCGACGAATTTGTCCGCCACAAAATCCTCGATATCGTCGGCGACATCGCCCTCGCCGGCCGCCGCCTCCGCGGCCATGTCATCGCCGTGAAGCCCGGTCACGGCCCGAACGCCGAGCTCACCCGCGCGATGGTCAAGCGCTTCACGGAAACCTCGGCCACCATTCCCCTTCCGCCCGTCCCGGCCAGCGCGGGCGTCATGGATATCAACCAGATCATGGCGATCCTCCCGCATCGGTATCCGTTTCTCCTCATCGACCGGATCATCGAGGTGGACGAAAGAAGCTGCATCGGCACGAAATCCGTCTCCATCAACGAGCCTTTTTTCCAGGGCCACTTTCCGGGCCATCCCGTGATGCCAGGCGTGCTGCAGATCGAGGCCATGGCCCAGGCCGCGAGCATCGTCGTGATGCGGATTCCCGAGAATCACGGCAAGATCGGCTACTTCATGAGCGTGGATGAAGTGAAATTCCGCAAGCCGGTCGTCCCGGGCGACACGATCTTCATCCATGTGAACATGCTCAGCGTGAAGAAGCGCCTCGGCAAAGCCGCCTGCAAATGCCTCGTCAACGGCGAGGTGGTAAGCGAGGGCATCCTGCTCTTCGGCATCGTGGATAAATAGCCTCCGGCAAAAATTCGGAATGCGAAATGCGAAATGCGAAATGAAGTGCGCTGACACGGAATTTTTCCGTGGTCCCCGGCGCCACGCGCCGGCTCTCCATTTCGCATTTCCCATTTCGCATTCCGCATTCTCATGATCCATCCCACAGCCCTCATCGATTCGTCCGCGGAAATCGGCACCGGCACCGAGGTCGGCGCCTACACCGTCGTCGGCCCCGGTGTCGTGATCGGCGCGAACTGCGTGATCCACAACCATGTCTACATCGCCGGCCCCACGAAGATCGGCGACGGCAACACCTTCTTCCCGTATTGCTCCGTCGGCCAGCGCACGCAGGACCTCAAATACGAGGGCGAGCCCACCTGCCTCGAGATCGGCGACCACAACAGCTTCCGCGAATTCTGCACGCTGAACCGCGGCACCGCGCCCGGCTCGAAAACGATCATCGGCTCGCACGGCAACTTCCTCGCCTACTCGCACATCGCGCACGATTGCACCGTCGGCGACCACGTCATTTTCTCGAACAACGGCACCCTCGCCGGCCACGTGATCGTCGAGGACCACGCCGTGATCGGCGGCCTCGCCGGCGTGCACCAATTCTGCCGCATCGGCCAGCACGCCATCACCGGCGGATGCACGAAGATCGTGCAGGACGTCCCGCCCTTCATGATCGCCGACGGCAACCCCGCCGAGATCCGCGGCATCAACCAAGTCGGCATGGAACGCCGCGGCTTCGACGCGGAGATCATCCGCAGCCTGCGCGAAGCCTACCGCATCATTTACCGCGCAAATCTCAATACGAAGCAGGCCCTGGCCACGATCCGCGAGCAAATCCCCCCGAATCCCCAGATCGACGCGCTCATCGCCTTCATCGAGACGAGCAAGCGCGGCATCGTCCACTAAGATTCTCTCCGTCCCGGTCAGAATCCACCGGTGTCGTTTCCTCTATCCGACGAATATCTCCTCGATCGGCAGCGCGAAAGTGCGGGCAAACAGGAAAGCCAGCGGAAGACTCGGATCGGAGCGGCCGTTCTCGATGGCGTTCACGGTTTGCCGCGACACATCGCGCGCATCAGGGATCGCGCCGACCGGGCTCCGGTAAAATCCCGATGTCCGCCATCGGAGACGCGTGTGTAATATCGTCGCTCATATGACTGAAGCGCCAGAGTTGGAGACACAGGGCGGCGCGCCAGCGCCCGCCATCGAAGAAGACTACCAGGCCGGCTCGCCTTTCCCTCAAGGCGCCACCTTCGACGGAAAAGGCACGAATTTCGCTCTCTTTTCCGAGGGCGCGGAATACGTCGACCTCTGCCTTTTCGAGAAGAGCGAGGATACGAAGGAAACCAAACGCCAACGCCTCCGCGAGCGCACGAACGGCATCTGGCATATTTACCTGCCCGACATCGGTCCCGGTCAGCTTTACGGCTACCGCGTTCACGGCCCCTACGATCCCGAGAACGGCCTGCGCTACAACGTCAACAAGCTCCTCCTCGATCCCTATGCGAAGGCCATTGGCCGCGAGATCAAATGGGACGACGCCCTCTTCGGCTACACGATCGGCGCGGATGGCGACGACCTCACGTTCGACGAGCGCGACAGCGCCCCGTTTGCGCCGCTTGGCATCATCATCGACGACGAATTCGATTGGGAAGGCGACAAGCCGCTCGGCACCGCCTGGCACAACACCATCATCTACGAGGCACACGTGAAAGGCCTCACCATGCGCCATCCCGACGTGCCGGAGGAAATCCGCGGCACTTACGCCGCCGTGGGCTCACCCCCGATCATCGACTATCTCACCAAACTCGGCATCACCGCGATCGAGCTCCTGCCGATCCAGTATTTCGCGGACGATCGTCACCTTCAGGAAAAAGGACTGCACAACTACTGGGGCTACAACACGCTCGGCTTCTTCTCCCCCCAGCGTGCCTACGCCGCCAGCAAAGGCCATCCCGCCGATGTCGTGAAGGAATTCCGCGAAATGGTCAAAGCCCTGCACAAGGCCGGCATCGAAGTCATCCTCGACGTCGTCTACAATCACACCGCCGAGGGCAGCGAGCGCGGCCCGACGCTCTCCTTCCGCGGCATCGACAACAAGGCCTACTATCGCACCGTCGAGGGCAACGAGCGCCACTACATGGACTTCACAGGCTGCGGCAACACGCTCAACATGGTCCACCCGCACAGCCTCCATCTGCTCATGGACAGCCTGCGCTATTGGGTGGCCGAAATGCACGTCGACGGTTTCCGTTTCGACCTCGCGAGCGCCCTCGCCCGCTCCCTCTACGACGTCGACCAGCTGGGCGCCTTCTTCACCTCGATTTACCAGGATCCGACCCTCGCCACCACGAAGCTCATCGCCGAGCCGTGGGATCTCGGCATGGGCGGATATCAAGTCGGGCAATTTCCCATCAACTGGACCGAATGGAATGGCAAATACCGCGACAGCGTCCGCAAGTATTGGAAGGGAGACATGGGCATGCACGGCGAGATCGCCACCCGCCTCGGAGGCAGCTCCGATCTCTACGAACACAGCGGCCGCCATCCCTCGGCCAGCATCAACTTCATCACCGCTCACGACGGCTTCACGCTCCACGATCTCGTCGCCTACAACGAGAAGCACAACGACGCCAACGGCGAGAACAACAACGACGGCGCGAACGACAACGAGAGCTGGAACTGCGGCGCCGAAGGCCCCACCGACGACGACGAAATCAACAAGCTCCGCGGTCGCCAGATGCGCAATTTTCTCTGCACCCTCATGCTTTCCCAAGGCGTGCCCATGCTTTGCGCCGGAGACGAGATCGCCCGCACGCAAGGCGGCAACAACAACGGCTATTGCCAGGACACCGAAATTTCCTGGCTCGACTGGAACCTCGACGAACCGCGCAAGCAGCTCCTCGAATTCACCGCGCGCCTTATTCACTATCGCCGCGGCCATCCGAACTTCCACCGCCGCAGCTTCGTCGAGCGGGATCCTTCGGTCGCCCCGCAGGGAGAAAACATTCGCTGGATCCGCGCCGACGGAGAACCCATGGGCGACGGCGACTGGGACGAAGGAGGCTGGATGCGCACGCTCGGCATGGTTTTGCCGGGAGACGCACCGGAAATTCGCAACTCCATCGGCCGGCGCGTAAAAGACAACGACTATCTCATCCTCCTCAACGCCCACCACGAAGTCGTGGACTTCAAACTTCCAAAAGGCGTGCGCCGCAAAAAATGGTTCGTCGCCTTCGACACCGCCCGCCCCGATCTCGAACCCGGCAAGGAACGCGCCGCCGGCGCCGGCGTGAAGCTCGAAGGCCGCTCCCTCGTCGTGCTCGGCCACGCCCGATGAGAACGCGAAATTCGAAATGGGAAATGAACAATTAATTCCCCATTTCGCATTCCCAATTTCGAATTTTCCTATGTGGCTAGCCACCTACCGCATCCAGCTCCATAAGGGTTTCCCGCTTTCGGACGCGGAAAAAATCCTGCCGTATCTCCGCGACCTCGGCATCAGCCACATCTACCTCTCCCCCTGTCTGCAAGCGGCTCCGGGCAGCATGCACGGCTACGACGTCGCCGATCCCACGCAGATCAATGAAGAGCTCGGCGGCGAGGAAGCGTGGGCAAAATTCCAGCGATCCGTGAAGGAAGCCGGCCTCGGCGTGCTCCTCGACATCGTGCCAAACCACATGACGACGCACACCGCGAATCCCTGGTGGAGCGACGTCCTTGCGCACGGCCCCTTCAGCGAGCACGCGCGCACGTTCGATCTTTTCCCCTTCGCGATCGCCGACCGCTGGGAAATCGCCATCTGCACGCTCGGCGAGCCCTACGGCCGCGCGCTCGAACAAGGCCATCTCACGATCGACCTGACCTCCGGCCTGCCCCGCCTCCGCTACTTCGACCAGACCTGGCCACTCTCGCCCGTCTCCTGGCGCCCGCTCCTTGGCTCCGCCGCTCCGGACCTTGCTTTCGCACTCTCCGACCTCGACAAGCTCCGCGCCCTCTCCCATCCCGAGCCGGAGCAAATCCACCGCTACCGCGAGCTCACGGCCCAGGTGGCCGAATCCACCCGCGCGCTTCTCGGCGACCCCGCCGCCCGTGAGAAAATCGAGCGAGCCGCCCGCGATCTCGTCGCACAACCCGGCGAGCTTCACCTCATTCTCGACCAGCAATTCTACCGCCTCGCCTGGTGGAAACTCGAAGGCGAGATCGTGAACTACCGCCGCTTCTTCAACATCGGCACGCTTCTCGGCGTCCGCGCGGAATCCGCCCGCGTCTTCGAAGCCATCCACGCCCGCATCGTAAAAATGATCGCCGCCGGCGAACTCGACGGGCTCCGCGTGGACCATCCGGACGGCCTTCGCAACCCGCGCGAATATTTCGAGCACCTTCGCAAGCTCCTGCCCGACGGCCGCATCTACGCCGAAAAAATCCTCGATTCCGAGGAGACGCTTCCCGACGACTGGCCGGTCGACGGCACCGTCGGTTACGAATTTCTCAGCAATGTGAACCGCCTCTGGATGGACGAGGAAAAAGCCGACGCGCTCACCTCCGTCTACGCCGATTTCACCGGCCATCCCATCAACTATTCCGCGCTCGTCCGCGAGAAAAAGCTGGCGATCATCGACGCGCACTTCGTCGCCGACCTCGAACGTCTCAGCGCCGTCGCCGTGAACATCGCCCAGCGCCGCTGGACCACCCACGACCTCTCCCGCGCGCAGCTCCAGCGCGCCATCGCGCTCCTCATCGTCTCGCTGCCGGTTTATCGCACCTACCTCACGCCGGACAATCGTCCGGTCTCCGCCGCCGACGATAAAATCATCACCGATGCCATCGCCGCCGCCCGCGCGCAATCCAACTCCGCCGGCAGTTCCCCAATAAGCATCGAGCAGCCCGTTTTCGACTTTCTCGACGCGCTGCTCACGAACGAACTCGCCGGCCCCATGGAAGAAGACTTCATCGCCCGCTGGCAGCAGCTCGCTCCGGCCGTGATGGCCAAGGGCGCGGAAGACACGACCTTTTATTGCTACGACCGCCTCGTCTCCTGCAACGAAGTCGGCTCGAATCCCGCACTCCTCGGCATCGCGCCGTCGAAGTTCCATCAATTCTGCGCGCACCTCCAGAGCCGCTGGCCAAACAACCTTCTCCCGACCTCGACGCACGACAACAAGCGCAGCGAGGACGTCCGCACCCGCATCGACGTTCTCACCGAGATTCCGGAAAAATGGAACGCCGCGCTCCAGCGCTGGTCCGCGCTCAACCAGCCCGCCTGGAAAGGCCGCGAGCCCGACCGCCATGCCGAATACCTGCTCTACCAGACGCTCATCGGCGCCTGGCCGATATCGACCGGGCGCGCGTGGGCCTACCTGCTCAAAGCCTGTCGCGAAGCCAAGATCCGCACCAGCTGGCACGAGCCAAATACCGGCTACGAGGACGGCCTGCGGGAATTTACCGAAGCCATCCTCGCGAATGAAAAATTCGTCTCCGACCTCGAAGCCTTCGTCGAGCCGCTCATCCTGCCCGGCCGCATCAACAGCCTCGCCCAGACGCTCATCAAGCTCACCGCGCCGGGCACGCCGGACTTCTACCAGGGCTCCGAGCTGTGGGATCTCAGCCTCGTCGATCCCGACAACCGCCGTCCGGTCGATTTCGATCTCCGCCGACAACTGCTCGCCGAATGCGACGGCATCCCCGCGGATTGGGAAAGCGGCCGGCCCAAACTCTGGCTCATCAACCGCGTCCTGCAAATCCGCCGCTCCCACGCCGCCAGCTTCGAAGGCGCGCACCAGCCGCTCAGCGCCAAGGGCGCGCGCCTCAGCCACCTTATGGCCTATCAGCGCGGCGACGATGTGCTGGTCGCGCTTCCGCGGTTCACCCTGACGCTGGGCGGCGACTGGGGCGACACCGTGATCGCCCTCCCTCCCGGCTCCTGGAAAAATATCTTCACCGAAACCCCGCACACCGGTGAAATCAGCCCCGCCGTCCTGTTCGGCGAATTCCCCATGGCGCTGCTCGTTCGCGAATCATTAAATTCGAAGTCTGGTCTCCTCTTTCCGAAAAACTCGAACTCGTCCTCGACTCCGCCACGCTGCCGATGGCGCGTGACGACTCCGGCTGGTGGAGCGTGCAAGCGGACGCAGGCACGGGTGCGAGATATCAATTCCGCGTCAACGGCAGCGGCCCGTTTCCCGATCCGCGTTCGCCCTGGCAGCCCGAGGGATTGCACGCGCCATCCGTCGTCATCGACCATTCCGCCTTTGCGTGGGAGGACGACGCGTTCGTGGCCCGGCCGCTTTCCGAGGCCGTGATCTACGAGCTCCATGTCGGCACCTTCACCCCGGAAGGCACCTATGCCGCCGCCGCGAATCGTCTCGCATTCCTGCGCGACCTTGGCATCACGCACGTCGAGCTCATGCCGCTCGCCACCTTCCCCGGCGACCGCGGCTGGGGCTACGACGGCGCGGCCATTTACGCACCCCATCCGGTTTATGGCACGCCGGACGAACTCAAGGCCCTCATCCAGCATGCCCACGGCCTCGGCCTCGCCGTGCTGCTCGATGTCGTTTACAACCACCTCGGCCCGGATGGAAATTACCTCGGCGCGTTCGGCCCCTATTTCACCGATCGCGTAAAAACTCCCTGGGGCGACGCCATCAATTTCGACGGCGAATACAGCGATCCCGTGCGCGAGTTCTTCATCGGGAACGCGCTCATGTGGCTGCGCGATTATCATTTCGACGGCCTGCGCCTCGACGCCGTGCATGCCATCTTCGACCAGGGCGCGCTGCACATCCTCGAGCAAATGGCCGAACGCGTCGCCGATCTCTCCGCCCTCACCGGCCGCGACCTGGTGCTCATCGCGGAAAGCGACTTCAACACCCCGCGCCTCGTCCAGTCTCATCTGCACGGCGGCTTCGCGCTCCACGCCCATTGGGAGGACGACTTCCACCACGCGCTCCACGCCTATTTCACCGGTGAAACGACCGGCTACCACGCGGACTTCGGCACGCTCGCCCAGCTCGCGAAATCGCTCGAGCAGGCCTACGTTTTCGATGGCCAATACTCGACGTTCCGCAAGCGCAGCCACGGGCGCCCCCCACTCCACGTCGATCCCTCGCAACTCATCGTCTTCGCCCAAAATCACGACCAGACCGGCAACCGCGCGCTCGGCGAACGCATGAGCCATCTGCTCGAGCCGTCGGTGTTGAAAGCCACCGCCGCTCTCGTCTTGTTGAGCCCGTTCGTGCCGATGCTTTTCCAAGGCGAAGAATGGGACGCGGATACGCCGTTTCTTTATTTCACCGATCACCACGAGGAACTCGGCAAACTCGTGACCGAGGGCCGCCGCCGGGAGTTTGCCGCGTGGGACTGGTCGAGCGAGGATATCCCCGATCCGCAATCGCCCGAAACCTTCCACCGCTCGAAACTTCGCTGGACGGAGCTCGACGATCCCGCGCACCGGGAAATCCTGGAATGGCACCGCTCGCTCATCGCCCTGCGCCGCAGCATCCCCGCCCACACGCCCGCCGAGGTCGCCTTCGACGAATCCGCGCGCTGGCTGACGCTGCGTCGCGGCACCTTGCTCGTGGCGTTCAATTTTTCGGAAGCGGCGCAGGCGATTCCGTTGCCGGCCGGCGACTGGGAGCCGACCTTCCTTGAAGGTTCCTCCTTTTCCGGCCGCTCGACCACCATCCTCACCGCGCGTCTCTAGGGCAGCTTCGCCGCAGCTTCCTGCGGATCGGGCAGCCATTCCGGCCGGTCCAGCCAGTGCGGACTGCGCAGCGCGTCGCGAAAGGCCCGGAGCGACTCGAGCGAGGAGTTCGCGCGCAGATTGCTGTATGTGCCGTCGAGATTCTGCCAGCGCTCGTTCCAATAGACCGCGGCCTTGATTCGCGAATACTGCGGCGAAGACATCGATTTGAAAGCGTGCTCGATCCATTTCGCCTTGTCGCCGAGGTCGGGAAATTCGCCCACGCCAAACTCCGCGACCATGATCGGTTTCGTCGGATCGACCGCGCCGAGAAATTCATACGGCTCCTCGAGCAAATCCTCGTCGAAGTCCACCCAGTGGTCCTGAAACCGCTCCTGCTTGCCGTAGATGCTGAGCCCGAGCCAGTCCACGTATTGCGGGCCGGGATAGTAATTCTCCACCCGGTTCCACTTCTCCTGCGGGTCGGAGTAATTGTTGATGTGGAAAACCCACAGCACGTTCGTGCCGCCGCGCGCGCGCACGCGATCCACGACATAGCGCCACGCGCGCTTGAAAGTCTCCGGCCCCGCAAATCCGCCGCCGGGCAGCGCCCTGGAGCCCGGCACCGCGACGGACACTCCGGGCGTCGGCGGCGGCGTGATGCCGCCATAATAAGTTCCGGACCACGGGAACCAGTCGCCATTCATCTCGTTGCAGAACGAGACCAGAAACGGATGCCCGAACGCCTTCGCACCCGCCGCCCATTTGTCGATATAGGCGTCCCACTTGCCCGCGAGAATCGCGTCGAGGCTGAATTTATCGGGCCCCTTGAGCTGTTCGAACGGCTCGTCCCACGGCGACCAGAAAACGAGCGGAACCGATCCGTGGCGCGCGATGAGCTCGAGATTCGCGATGGGAAACGTCTGCGCGGCCCAATAGCTCGACGACGCCACGATCGCCAGATGCTTGTCCAGCAGCTTCTCGAAACGCTCGATGCCGCGGAGCGTGACGTTGTCCTCGGTGTCGCCGAAATCGACGAACGCCCCGAAATACGCGCCATCCTTCGGCACCGCGAGCTGCTCGCCCGCGAATGCGCAGAGCGGCAACAGCGTGAAAACAAGAGCGGCAATTCTCATCGCGGCACCTCCACGACGCTGGCCGTGCGGTCGAGCTTGCCCCACTCGACCACCGCGCCTCGCAGCGCGCGCAGGATCGCCTTCCACACGACGTAGCTGAGCATCGGGCGGTAAATGAATCTCATGGGAATGATCCGCCACGCGGTGCGCAGCGGCTCGTGCTCCATCCAGCAGGCGGCCAGCGCGAGCGCAAGATCGGAGCCGATGAACGCGAGAAAATAGGGCAGCACCGCGAGCTGCCGGTCCACGAGCACCGCATAAAGAAAGAGCGCGTCGACCATCGGCGCCACGGCGACGAGGCCGAGCTGGAAAAACCACACGCTCGGCAGGCTGAACCAGCCGAGCCCTGGGGCGCGGCGCGAGAAGGTCAGCGAGCGATGCTTCCATACGCTTTGCAGCGTGCCGAACGCCCAGCGAAAGCGCTGGCTGGCCAGCGTGCGCACCGTTTCCGGCGCTTCCGTCCACGCGACGGCGCCCGGGACATAATCGACGCGGAAACCCGCGCGATGGACCGAGAGCGTGAGGTCGGTATCCTCGGCCAGCGTATCGCGGCTGAAGCCTCCGGCGGCCTTGATGGCTTCCTTGCGAAAGGCGCTGATCGCCCCCGGCGCGACCGTGATGCAGTTCCACACGGAGTAGGCGCGGCGATCGAGATTGAAGCCGCAGATGTATTCGAGGTCCTGGCAGCGCGCGAGGAAGCTGCGGCGGTTGCCGACACGCGCATGGCCGGACACCGCCCCGATCTTCGCATCGGCGAGCGGCTGCACGAGCCGTCCAAATGCGTCGTGCGCGATTCTCGTGTCGGCGTCGATGAAGACGACGATCTCGTTCGAAGCCTCGTGGAGGGCGCGCTGGAGAGCCGCGGCCTTGCCGTGATTCACCTGGCTGAAGACGCGCACGCGCGCATCCTCCAGCGCCACCTTCTTCGCGGCTTCGTAGGTGTCGTCGCTGGAGCCGTCATCCACGAGGATCACCTCGACCGTGCTCGGATAGGTCGTCGAAAGAACGGATCGCAGCGTGGCGGCGATCACCTTGCCTTCGTTGTAGGCCGGCACGAGCACGCTGATCGAAGGCGCGAAACCGCCGGCGGCCGGCGCATGCCTCGCACGACGGCGATGGCCGAACGAAAGAACGATCACGATGGCCGTGCGCAAGGCCACGAGCGCCATTGCCAGCATGATGAAGGCCCAGAACAACTGCTGGAGAATGTAGAGCGTCTGGAAGCCGAGCGAACTCGCGAGCCGCTGAAATCCGAACCGCGATCCGGGGATCGGCGGCATGATTTGATCCATGGTTTCGCCGAGCAGCTCATTCAGCGGAACGATCCGGTCGCCGCGGCTCTGGATGTAGTCGATGATCTTGGGCAACGCCTTCACCGTTTGCTCGCGATCGCCGCCGCCGTCGTGGAGCAGGATGTTCGTGCCGTTGTCGAGCTGGTCCTTCACGCGGCGGACGATCTCCTTGTCACCCGGCCGGTCCCAATCCTCGGGGTCGATGGACTCGAGCACGGTGACGTAGCCCATCCGGTCCGCGATCTCGAGCGGGGCGATCTGCGCGATCTCGGTCGGCTCGGTATCCGCGTCGTAAGGCGGCCGGAAGAGCGTGGTCGAGCGGCCCGTGACCGCCTCGATGAGACGCTGCGTGTGTAACTTATTATAGATGTTTATACTTTATGCTTTTTGAGATTTATTTTCTGATGATATTTCATTTACGATTTCTGGTTTTGAATACTGATGGTTATTATGTGAAACAGGTAAAACTGTGTCTTTGGATTCAAAGTCAAGTA
>JAATET010000101.1 GCA_015655545.1 Chthoniobacterales bacterium
TCCTGCGTCGAGGAGAGCGCGATCTTGGCCTTCTCGGCCTCTTCCTTGATGCGCTGCACCGCGTCGGGCTGCTTGCTGAGATCGATGCCGGACTCTTTCTTGAATTCGTCGATGATCCAATCCATCAGGCGATTATCCCAATCGTCGCCGCCGAGGTGGGTGTCGCCGTTGGTCGCGCGGACTTCGAACACGCCGTCGCCGATTTCCAGCGCCGAGATGTCGAACGTGCCGCCGCCGAGGTCATAGACCGCGATTTTCTCGTCCTTCTTTTTGTCGAGGCCGTAGGCGAGCGAGGCTGCCGTGGGCTCGTTGATGATGCGCAGGACTTCGAGACCGGCGATCTTGCCGGCGTCCTTCGTCGCGTTGCGCTGCGAGTCGTTGAAATACGCGGGAACCGTGATGACGGCCTGCGTGATCTTTTCGCCGAGCTTGGCTTCCGCGTCGGCCTTGAGCTTCGCGAGGATCATCGCGGAAACCTCCGGCGGGCTGAAGCGCTTCTTCTCGCCGCCGACTTCGACTTCGATATGCGCGTCGCCGTTGGATGCCTCGACGAGCTTGTAGGGAACGCGTCCCTGCTCGTCCTTGAGCTCCGAGAATTTGCGGCCCATGAACCGCTTGACCGAGAAAATGGTGTTTGCGGGATTGGTCACCGCCTGCCGCTTGGCCGCCTGGCCAACGAGCCGTTCGCCCGATTTCGAGAATGCGACGACGGACGGCGTCGTGCGTGCGCCTTCCGAGTTTTCGAGGACCACCGGCTCACCACCCTCCATGACGGACATGCAGGAATTGGTCGTGCCGAGGTCGATACCTAAAATTTTTGACATAAGTTTGGAAAAACCTCCGGCCTACTTGAAGCAATCGATGGGCCATCAAACCACATTTTCAATTTAAGATTCTCATCCATAGATACTTAAATAGAATTTCGAGCATGGAAGGCCGCGAAATAACGCGCTAAAATGTCTCATGTGAGACGGAAATTATTCCATAAAGCGTAATTATGGCTCTATTTAATATTCCTTGGACGACGAAAATGGCCCCGCGATGGTCACCGCGATGCTTTTGGAAACTTCCTGACGCTGCTTCCGACTTGGCAAGGCACCCGACGCGGGCATTAATTTCGCCCCATGAACTCTCCCATGGACGATCGCAAAGCCCTGGTTGCTTATGTCACGCCTTTTGCGCTCTTCATGCTCGGTCTCGCGCTCGTGGAGGGCATCCAAAAGTTCGCCGGCAAATCCGGGCATCTTCTGCTCGCCGAGCCGATGTATTGGGTTTTCCCGCTGCAGGCGCTCGTGTGCGCGGTCGCGCTGATCGTTTTTTGGAAAAGTTACGATTTCGGCTCGCAACGCCCGATTCCGCTGGCGATCGCCGCCGGGCTGGCGGTGTTCGCCTTGTGGATCAGCCCGCAGCTTTTCTTCGGGCAGCCGAAAAGGCTGGATGGCTTTAATCCCGAGATTTTTGCAGGCGCGCCGGGGCTTTACTGGTGCACGGTGCTGTCGCGATTTTTGCGGCTCGTCGTTGTCGTGCCTCTGGTCGAGGAAATCTTCTGGCGCGGTTTCCTTCAGCGCTACCTGATCGACGAGCGCTTCCAAACCGTGCCGTTCGGTAAATACACGCCTCTGAGTTTCTGGGGCGTCGCGGTTGGCTTCACCTTGATCCACTCGATGCCGGACTGGCCTGCGGCGTTGCTGACCGGCGCGATTTACGGCTGGCTGGCCGTCCGCACGAAAAGTCTGCTCGCTCCCGTCGTCGCGCACGCGGTCACGAATCTTGCGCTCGGCGGCTACATCATGGCCACGAAGCAGTGGGGATTTTGGTAGGAGCCCCGGCGATTCAGCCTAGGACCACGTGAACAACTGTCCGCAATGCGGGCAGAAATCGCGGCTGGCGTTGATCGGGCCGTTGCAGGAAGGGCAGAGCGTGGTGAGCTCCGTCGAGACCTGCAGCCGCTTGGCCGTGCCGCCTTCCGCGTCGCCCAGCATCGTGCCGGCGTCGAAATCCCGTCCGATGCGCACACCTTCGATTTCTTCGTAGGGCAGCGCGGCGATCAACCGCAGTCCTTCCTCCTCGGCCATTTGCAAAAGCTGCCCCGCTCTTGTTCGCAAGGAGAACCACAACACCGTCGCGGGAAGGAGCACGGCCACGGCCACGGCTGCCAGCATGGCGCCATCACCTGCGGCGAGAGCCAGCGCTCGTGGTGCATTCGGCGACATCGCCGCAGACGAGACGGCGCGGATTTCAACGACGATCGCGGTCATGCAGAATACGGCGACCGCCACCGCTCCTCCCAGCATCCCCCACGACAGGGCATGAATATGCCCAAGCTCGCCGCGGCTCTCGCCGGTAAGACGCGCCTCGGCCGGCTCATGGCCCTGGCCAATGCGCTCCAGCGCCGGCAGCAGCATTCTTGCCAGAGCGGTCTGGCGCCATCGGGTGCAGATTTCCCACGCCTCCTGGTAGTTGCCCGCCTGAAGAGCATGGTTGAGAGCGTCGATGAACGCCGGCGGATTGATGCGGCTTTTTCCCAATCCGAAGAGGAGTTGAATCAGCAGGGTGATCGTGATGATGAACGCGCAAAAAATGCATCCCCACAAAATCGGCGTGCCATCGAAGAGCGTGGGCCACGCGGAGCGGGCCATCAGCGAAGGAGCCTCCTGTGCGGAACAGACGGCCATGCCGGTGAGCCAGATCGAGAGCGTGACCGGCACGCGTCGGGGCGGGAGCATGCTTCGGATTCCGTCGCATTGCCGCGCGCAGGTCGAGCATTTCTTTGAAAGATGCGCGCTCATGCCCGCGGGCCGGCGGGACCGGTGAAAGCTTCGCGGCTTGATTTTGTCGGCGGACCGCCTAAGCAGGAGGGTTCACCTCCGATTTTTACCCTTTGAGACCCTGACCCTATGTTTACCTGGATGCGCACCCACCAGCGCAAGCTCATGCTGGCGATCACGATCCTTGTGATCATTTCATTCATCTCCTTTTACGATCCGCGCGATCACGCCCACCTCGGTCCGGATGTCGTCGTGCGGATTTATGACCGCAACATCTCGCGTGGAGATTTCGAGCACAACATGCGGAAGTTCAACCTCGCCCTGGCGATCGGCCTCACCGACTACGCCAGCCAGCTCGGGAGCGATAGCGAGCAGGGCGCGGCGGATTTCGCCATCAACGCGATCATTATCGAACAGGAAGGCCGCAAGCTCGGCATCAAGCCCGGCGACGACGAGATCAAGGACGCGATCGTCGCGCTCCCGGCATTCCAGACGGGCTGCCAGTTCGATCCGCAAAAATATCAACTGATCTCCCAGATCGCGCTGAGTCCGCAGGGGCTTAGCCAGGTCGATCTCGACGATGTCGTCCGGAATTCGCTCACGTTCGATCGCATCAAAAAAATCCTCGATTCCGCCCCCGCCGTCACGAAGACCGAGACCGATTACATCAGCAGAATCTTCCAGTCGGTGAACGGAGCCGCCGTGATTTTCGACCGCGCCGAGTTTGCAAAAAATGTGAAAGTGACCGACGCGCAAATCGCGGATTATTTCAAGGCCAGCGCCGCGCGTTTCGTCACGCCCGAGTGGCGCGCCGCGCGCTACGTGAGCTTCCCGCTGCCCGCCGATGCCTCCAAGCTCGAGGGCAAGGCGAAGATCGACGCGCAGCAAAAGGTCGCCGATGCGTCGGATGCCTTCGCGACGCACGCCGCCGCCGCGGGCTTCGAAAAAGCCGCCCGGGAAGCTGGCTTGAAAATCGAGACGACGCTCCCCTTTGACCGCAGCGGAAACATCAAACCGATCGCCGGCCTCAACGCGGCCGCGGCCGGCGGCCCCGCCCAGGCGCTGGCTCCGGCGATCTTCACGCTTTCGGAAAAATCGCCCGTGAGCGGCGTGATCCAGAGCGGCAATGAGTTCCTCGTCGCCGACCTCGTCGCGGTCACGCCCGCGCGTCCCATGACCCTCGAGGAGACCCGGCCGGAAATCGTGCGGCAGTTGACGGATACCGCCGCGCAGGCCGCCCTCGACAAGGCGGCCGCGCAAACACTCGCCAGCCTTCGCGCCGCCGTGAAGAGCGGCACGCCCTTCGCGCAAGCCGCCGCCGCCGCGGGCCTCAAGACGCAGCCGTTCACGAACCTCTCCCTCATCGACGAAGCCGCCCCCGCCGATCAGCGCAAATACGCCGACTCCGCGATGATGCTGGGCGAAAATGAAATCAGCGGTCTCCGCCGGGAAGCCGACGGCGGCTTTGCCGTCTGGCTCGAAAAGCGTTTGCCCATCGATCGGAAAAAATTCGAAGAGCGCGGGCAGGACTATCTGACCGGCATGCTCGAGCAGCGGCGAAATGCGCTCTGGCACGAATGGATCAATGCCGCGCAGAAGGATTCCGGTTTGCGTTTCGGCGATGGCGATCGCGGCTAGGCTGGCGCGATGAACGAGTTGCCGCCGGAGACCGAGGCGTTGTTCGACGACGCCAGCGGCGACATCGCGGTCGGCGATCTCGACGCGGCCGTGGAAAAATACCGCCGCTGCATCGAAGCCGCGCCGGATTATTTCGACGCCTGGCACGCGCTCGGCATGGCGCTCATGAAGACCGGCCATTATCCCGAAGCGATCGAGGCGGGATTGAAGGCCACGGAATTACGTCCGAACGACCAGCTCGCCTGGTCGAGCCTCTCGCTCTTCTACGTCCGCAACGAGCAGATCAAGGAAGCCGAAGCCGCCGGCGTGAAGGCGCGCATCCTCGGCTGGGGCGGCAAGATCGCGAAGGAAGATTAACCACGGAGAACACAAAGGACACGGAGAAGAAATAAAATCCTCTGTGCCCTCTGTGCCCTCTGTGGTTTTCTTGTTCCTCCTGTGAAGCCATTTTTCATCACCACTGCCATCGACTATACGAATGGCGCCCCGCATATCGGACACGCCTACGAGAAAGTCCTGGCCGACGTGATCGCCCGCTATCAGCGTCTCAAAGGCGGCGAGGTTTTCTATCTCACCGGCGTCGACCAGCACGGGCAAAAGGTGCAGCAGTCCGCGGAAAAGGAAGGCGTCGCGCCGCAGGAATTCGTCGATCAAGTCACGGCAAAATTCCGCGCTCTTTGGACGAAGCTCGACGTGCAATACGACGGCTGGGCCGCGACCACCGAGCCTTCCCACAAAGCCTGCGTGCAGACTTTGCTGCAGCGCCTTTTTGACGAAGGCCAGCTCTACAAGGCGAAGCAGTCCGGCTACTACAGCGTGCGGCAGGAGCAATTTCTCACCGAGAAGGAGCGCGGTGCGGATGGGGAATTCGGCCCGGAATGGGGCGAGGTCGTCCTCGTCGAAGAGGAAAATTATTATTTCAAACTCGCCGAGCATAAAGACTGGCTGCTCGGGCTTTTGAGCCAGCGACCGGAGCTGGTGATGCCCAATTTCCGCCTGGCCGAGTTGACCAACGCCGTCAACAAGCTCGAAGGCGATCTCTGCATCTCGCGCCCGAAATCGCGGCTGACCTGGGGCATCGAGCTGCCGTTCGACCCCCACTACGTCACCTACGTCTGGTTCGATGCGTTGGTGAACTACATCAGCTTCGCGCCCGGTTACGATGCGGCTGCCGGCGCCGATCTCGCGGAGTTTCACAAATGGTGGCCGGCGCTTCACGTGATCGGCAAGGACATCATGATCCCCGCGCACGGCGTCTATTGGCCGATCATGCTCAAGGCGATCGGATTTTCCGACGCCGATATTCCAACGCTGCTCGTCCACGGCTGGTGGAACAGCAGCGGTGAAAAAATGAGCAAGAGCCTCGGCAATGTCGTCGACCCCGACGCCCTCGCCGACAAATACGGCGCGGAGGCCGTGCGCTATTACCTCGTCGCCGATATCGCGACCGGCAAAGACTCGGACTTCAGCGAGGAGCGGCTCGTGCAGCGATACAACGTGGACTTGGCCAACAGCATCGGGAATCTGCTGAATCGCACGTTGAACATGGCGTGGAAATATCGCGCGGGAAAAGTCGTTCCTGGTGGACCACTTCAAGAAGCGACGGAGTATTGGCGAATACGAACGAACACCTTGGTGAACGACTACGCCCAAAGTTTTGAGATTCGACAACCAAATGCCGCACTGGAAGCAATCATAGGCTTCGCCACAAACTGTAACGCCGCGATTGAAAAAGGAGCTCCTTGGAAGCTGGCGAAAGAGGATGATCCAGTTTCTCAAAGAAGCCTTGATGGCATTCTTTACACCCTCGCTGAATGCCTGCGCATCATTGCGATTCTGCTCTCGCCCGTGCTGCCGAAGGCCGCGCGCGGCATTTGGGATCAGCTTGGAGTGGCCGGCGAATTTCGCCTCGTGGATGGGGAGTGGGGTGGCTTGAAAGACGGCCACCAGCTCGGCCAGCCCGTTCCGCTTTTCCCGCGCATCGAGATTCCGGTTAATCCCCAAAATCCTGTAAATCCTGTTTAGTTCGCACTAAATGGCTTCAGACTCGCTTGATCCCCTCGCCGGCGTCACCGGCTTCAAGCGCCTGCGTTATCGCGTCGAGTATTGGGCGCTCGAGGCGGTCGCATGGTTTATTCCAAAGCTGCCTTATCCGGCGCTCGAGCAACTCGCGCACGAACTGGGCGCGCTGGCATTCGCGGTCGATGCGCGCGGGCGCACGAATGCGCTGGAAAATTTGCGCGCCGCTTTCGGGGATCAATACACGCCGGACGAGCGCGAGCGGATCGCGCGGGATTCCTACCGGAATTTCTCCCGCACGATGCTCAGCCTTTTCTGGTCGTCGAATCTCACCGACGGACGTTGGAAAAAAGTGCTGCGCGTCGAGGGGCTGGAGCACGACACCTGCCACCACGATCCGGCGGAGCCGGGCATTTATTTCTGCGCGCATTTCGGCAACTTCGAATGGCTGAGCCACGCCTCGGCCTACGCGATCACGAAAGGGCCGATCATTTTTCAGAAGTTTAAAAATCCGTTGCTTGGCCCGGTTTTCAGCCGGCTGCGCGCGACCAGCGGTCACGAAATCATTCCGCAGGAGCGCGTGCTCATTCGCATGCTCAAGGTGCTGAAAGCTGGTGGAAAATTCGGCGCGCTCACCGATTTGAGCCTCGATCCGAAGCACAGCACGGTCGCCATTCGATGCTTCGGCTTGTGGACGTCATCGAGTCCGATCCTGCACGCGCTGCGCGATCGCACCGGTGCGAAATTGATTCCCTGCGAATGCGTGCCGCGGCCCGATGGCACCTACCTCGCGCGGTATCTTCCCGCGGTCGAAGTGCCACCAAATGCGACTGCCGCCGAGATCACGCAGCTTTGCTGGAACGAAATCGAGCGCTCGATTCGCGCGCGGCCGGAGCTCTGGCTCTGGGCCTACAAGCAATGGCGCTTCAAGCCGTCGAAAGGCCCCGCGGAGGAATTGAGCCGCTATCCTTCCTACGCAAATGCCGCGAAGCGATTCGATCGCCTGCTCCGGGACTGAACTCGCCGAGGGGACGGTTCCGGTGGTTTTCCCTTAAAAAAGGAAGATTCGTTTTGCGAGCGACGATCAGTAAACGATCCGCACGGGCATGCCGACCCGGGCGTTTTCGAAGAACTGGGCGATGACCGCCTTGCTCGTGCGAATGCATCCGTGCGAAGCGGGCGATCCGGGCACCGGAATCGGCCCCTGGTGCATGCCGATGGCGCCGGTGATGCGCATCCAATACGGCATCGGCGCGCCTTCGAAGCGGCCTCCGGGCGGCACGGGATCGACGCGGATGTCGGCGTCGTAGTTCACGACATTGCCCTCGGCGTCATACATGTAGCCGTAGGTGTCGGAATGCTTGTCCTGGACTTTCTCGATGATGCGGAACTTGCCGGGCGGCGTGTCGTAGCCTTCCTTGCCGGTCGCGACGAGCGCGACGCCGATGATTTGATCGCCCTTGTAGAAATAGGCTTTCTGCTCGGAAAGATTGATGGTGATCGAGGGGCTGCCCTCTCCGCCACCCTCCCAATAGCTCACGTTATCGACGACTTCCGAGGGGTGCGAGGCGTCGTAGTGATGCTGATAGGGCGTCCCCAAATACGGCGTGTTGGCGAATTGCCCGCCGGCGCAGCCCGCGAGCGTGAAAAGAGTCGCAAGCAGGCCGCTGGCGGGAACGATTCGGAGTTGCATGGCTTTGCGTGTAGCAGAATCGGAACGGTTCTCCAGTCCGAACCGGTCGCAAACCCGCATGAATAAATGCGCGGAGCTTGCGCGCTATTCCGTCGCGGGCCTCGGGCGCGAGCCGAAGATGGAGCTGCCCACGCGCACCAGGGTCGCCCCTTCCTCGATGGCGATCTCGAAATCCCCGCTCATGCCCATCGATAAGGTCTCGAAAGGCAGGCCGGTTTGCCGGGCGAGACGGTCGCGGAGCTCGCGCAGCGCGCGGAAATGCGGGCGCGATGCTTCAGGATCGTCGTCGTAGGGCGCGATGGTCATGAGGCCTTCGATCTGAAGCCGGGGCAGGGCCAGCAGGGAATCGATCTCACGCGCGAGCGCCTCGGGACGAAACCCGAATTTCGTCGCTTCGCCGGCGACATTGACCTCGAGCAGCACGCGGGGGAAGAAGCCATCCTCCGCGGCGACGCGCTCGATCGCCCGCGCGAGATCGGCCGAATCCACGCTGTGGAAAAATTCGAAGAGCGGCAGCGCGCGGCGGACTTTATTTTTTTGCAAATGGCCGATGAAGTGCCAGTGAAGCGCGCCCGGCAAGTCGGGCATTTTGGCCGCGGCTTCCTGCACGCGGCTTTCGCCGAAGACCGTCTGGCCGGCTTCCCAGGCTTCGCGCACGGAGAGGGAAGGGAAGGTTTTCGACACCGCGACCAGCCGCACGCCGGTGGAATCGCGACCGCCGCGCGCGGCGGCCGCGGCGATGCGTTCGTGGATCCGGGCCAGGTTTTGTTCGACGTCGCTCATGGGAAAATTTCGGTCGCGGATTTGGAAATCGTCAGCGCGCGGATCGAAACGTTCAAGGTGTTTCGGGATCTTGCGGCCGTTTCCCATTCCGGAGCGCCGCCGGCCGGCAGGGGCGGGAATCGGCGAAGGTTCGCGGCGGTGAAAGAATTTCGCGCGATGCTTGAAAAAGCCTGGCCATGCCGCCTTTAATAGCGGCACACGCATCCCCCTCATGGAATACCCAGTTTCGGATCCACTCGCCGCGGCGGTCGGCGTCATCGGCGGCAGCGGCCTTTACGAAATCGACGGCTTTGAAGGCACGCAGGAACATGTGATCGAAACGCCATTCGGTTCGCCCTCGGATGTGATCGTCGGAGGCACGCTGCATGGGCGAACCGTTTATTTTCTGCCGCGGCATGGACGCGGCCATCGCCTGGCGCCCCATGAAATCAACCACCGCGCGAATATCTACGCGCTGCGCTCGCTCGGGGTGCGCTGGGTGATTTGCGTGACCGCGGTCGGCAGCCTGCAGGAACGCTATGCGCCGCGGGACATCGTGCTGCCGGCGCAACTCTACGACCGCACGAGCGGGCGCGAGCGGCATACTTTTTTCGGAAATGGCATTGTCGCGCACGTGAGCTTTGCCGATCCGATCAGCAATCCCTTGCGCATCTTGCTCGCGCAGACGTGCTCGGCCTTGCGAAAGACTTATCACTCCGGCGGCACGTATGTGTGCATCGACGGCCCGGCGTTTTCCACGCGCGCGGAGTCGGAAACATACCGCAGCGCGGGCTACGACGTGATCGGCATGACGAACGGGCCGGAGGCGAAACTCGCGCGCGAAGCCGAGATGGCGCTCGCGACCATGGCGATGGTCACCGACTATGATTGCTGGAAAACGAGCGAGGATCCGGTGACGGCGGAATCGATCGTCTCTCATTTGCACGCCAACGCCGTGAGTGCGAAAGAGGTGCTCGCGAAGGTGATTCCGCGCATTCCAGCCGTGCCGAGCTGGCCGGAGCACGCGGCATTGAGCGACGCCATCGTCACGGCGCGGAGCCTTTGGCCGCAAGAAACGCTCGACAAGTTGCGCCTGCTGCTGGATCGATTCCAGTAGCATGAGTTTACGGTTTCATTTGGGCGCGGTGGCGATCCTGTCGCTGGCTGCCTGTCAGTCCGTCCATACACAGAACGCCACTCCGACGGCGACGGTTGCGGCGATTCCGTCCACTCCCCCGCCGCTGAATCAACCGCCGGCCTCGTCGCCGGTGCCGATCACCGAGCCGGTCTCGCTTTCGCTCAGTCCCGGGGCGACTCCCTTGCCGACGGCGACTCCGACTCCCGCGCCGGCGCAGATTGCCTACACCATGGTGCATGGCGCGGGGCGCACGATCGCGATGACGTTCGACGACGGGCCGAGCCCGAAGCTCACCCCGATGCTGCTCGATATGCTCAAGCAGCGCGGCATCCACGCGACCTTTTTCGTTGTCGGGCAGAACGCCGCCGAATTTCCCGACATCCTCAAGCGCGCGGTCGCGGAGGGCCACGAGATCGGCAACCACAGCTGGAGCCATCCGCAGCTGACCCACCTCAGCCCGGGCGGCGTGGACAGCCAGATTCAAAAAACGAACGACGCGATTCGCGCGGCCATCGGGCACGATCCCGTTTTGATGCGGCCGCCCTATGGCGCCACCACGGCGGCTTTGAACCGGCATTATGCGCAGACCTATGGAATGAAGGTGATTCTCTGGTCCGTCGATCCGCTCGACTGGAAATATCGAAACTCGGCGCGCGTCGAGCGCGAGATTCTCGGCCAGGTCGGTCCCGGCGGAATCGTTCTCTCGCACGACATCCATGCCACGACGGTTGCGGCGATGCCCGAGACGCTGGATGCGCTGATCGCGAAGGGCTACAAGTTTGCGACCGTCTCCGAGCTCATCGCGATGCAGGGCAGTGTGCCGACGCCCACGCCGACGCCCAAACCCGAGACGCTGAAAAAAGGGGCGAAAAAGCCCAGGCCCGCGACGGTCACCATCCCTGCGACCGAGACGCCTCAGCCTTCGCCTGAGCCGGTCGGCGCCGCGACACCGAGCGATGCGGCGATGGACGGAAGCGCAACGCAGTAGCTGGGGAAATCTGGCACCCAGCCGAGGGCGCGGAGCCGGCGATTGCTCACGCGTTTACTCGTCCAGCCACGCTTGCGAGTCGGATCGTCCGGGCCGTCCGGAGGCAGCGAACGGTGGAGAAAACCGGCGATCCACCCGTAGACTTCGCGCTGGGTCGCCGGCTGGTCGTCCGCCACGTTGTAAACCGCGCCGGCGTCGCCGGATTGCGCAATGGCCAGCACCGCGCGCACGGCGTCGTCGCGGTGAATCTGGTTGATCCAGCGCCCGCCTCCCTTCTCGAGAGTCGCGGTATTTTCCGTGAATTTGCGCAACAGGACGGAGCGCCCCGGGCCGTAAATCCCCGCTAATCGCAGCGCACAGCCGCCGGTGGAGCGGACAATGGTTTCCGCCTCGAGCAAAAGCCGGCCGGTCTCGCGGGAGGGTTCGGCCGCGCTGGACTCGTCGACCCATTCGCCGGAAATTTGTGCGTAGACGGAGGTGCTGCCGGTGAAAAGCAGGCGCGCTTCAGGGAAGGCGGCGGCCAGCCGCGTCGTGCCCTCCACGTAGACTTTCCGATAAGCGTCGCCGCCGCCGCGGCCGGAGCTCGCGCAATGCAGCACGAAGTCGAAAGCGCCATGTTGCTCGCGCACTGCGGCGAGATTTTTCGCGGAGGAAATATCGGCGGCGGCCACCGGGTAGGATTCGGCGGAAAGCCGTGCGGCGGATTCCGCGGACGCGGTGAGGCCGACGACTCTCCAACCGCGGGCGCAAAAAAAGCCGGCTGCGGCTTCGCCAAGGAAACCGCAGCCGGCAATTAAAAGACTTGGCAAGGGATTGCCGCCTTATGCGTTGAAGTTGAAGCGCAACTTCATTTTTGCGCGCTTGGCATTCGCCTTGGCTTTGCGGCGATACTTTTGCGTCGGCGTTTCGAAGGCGCGCAGGCGGCGCACTTCGTCCATGATGCCTTCGGAATCCATCTTACCTTTGAGGCGCTTCAGGGCGCGGTCGATGGGCTCTCCTTTTCGAACGATTACTTCGGGCATGGGTCAATTCACCTTCTTTCTTGTGCCCCGAGTTTCGGGGCGGGTTTGGCATACTGCCCAACAAGCGGAGGGGATGCAAGATGATTGTCCCCTCGCCGGGCGCGCAATGCCAGATGCGCTCCTAAATCACTGAGCAGAAGATTCTTGCGAAGAGACGTCGGGAATCAAATCTATCACCGCGGCCTCTCCCAGACGGAACGAAATGGACGGCCCGGAGGTCGTTCTCAATTCGGCGGCCAAGCCGTTCATCGCCGCCGCGAGGGTAAGAATGGGATGAAACCGAGTGTCGGTGATGCGTTCTCCGCCGGGGCCGGAAAGCGAGGTCACCTGCGCCGCGCGCCAAATCGCCCGGCCGGACGGCTCCTGCACGATGCCGCCGGTGTAACGCGCGGATGAGAGATCCGGGTGATGAACGGTAACGACCGCGATGATGGGATTTGCAAGCTCGGCTCCTTGAGAAATAATGACGCGAACCGGAGTCTGATCGGGAAGGCGGCCCTCGAATGTTTTACCGGTCTGGAGCAAGGCGCGAAGTTCGGCGAGGGAGTGCTCGGCCGCGCGCTGGCGATCCGCGAGATATTTTCGGCGGGATTCCTCCAGTCGGAGGGCGGCGGTTTCCAGTGCGCCGAATTTCGCGGCGACGGCCGGCGCGTCCTCGAAAGGAATGCGCGCGTCTCGATCCGGCGAACCGGGCACATTGACGTTCGGAGACTGCCGGTGGACCTGCCACTTGCCGTTTTTCTTTTGCAGCGTGACGACGACGAGGGCTTCGACCTCGGTGCCCTTTTGCGTGACGATGCGTTTCGTGGGAAAAGGCGCCAGCGCGCCCGCTGAATCGGAAGTGATCGCGGTGCGCATCGCGTCGCCGGCCGGGAGCGACGAAAGCGCCCAGCCGCGCACGGCGGCGATCCGTTTCGCGACCTCGGCGCCGCGCGGGAGGGAGAGCGCGTCGTGGATTTCCACGGTCGGCCGGGTCAGGCGATAACGCATCGAGACGACGCTCTCGCTGGTGCCGTCGGCTTGTTTGGTGAAGGCGAGTTTTTCAGGAATTAGCGCCACTTCGAAGCCATCCGGCGGATGCGACTGCAAATAATCGCGCGTGGTTTCGCGGCGCGCGTCGTGGCAGGAGGTCAGCGAAAGGCTGAGCGCGACGGCCAGGAGCGAGGCGGAACGAACCATCGACATCGAGATACGATTCGCAGCGGCCGCTGGCAATGCTCGTGGTTATTTTGGGTCGGGCACGAAGACGGCGAGCTTGCGGCCCTTGAATTTTACCCCCGCCATTTTCTCGATCACCACCCGCACCATGTCGTCGGCGATATCGACCAGCGTGTGCTTTTCCTCGATGTGGATCGCGCCGATCGCCTCCCGAGGCGCTCCGCTCAAGGCGATGACCGCGCCGACGATGTCGCCGGGGCGGACGTTGCTCATGCGGCCGGCGGTGAAAATGAGGCGTGTCATTCCGTCCTCGTCCGAGAAGTCGGAGGGGTTGCGCGGATTGCGGCCTCCGCGCGAGTCGCCGCCGCGATCGGACCGTTCGGGACGATCGTGGCTGCGCTCCGGTCTCTCGTAGCTCCCCCGTGGGGCCGACTCGCGGATAGGCTCCGGTTCGGCGGCGCGAGGGGAATCCGAGCCGAGCAGGTGCAGCAGCGCGCTGGCGATGTCGGTGGGCGCGTGGCCCTGGTCGAGGAGGCGGTCGATCAAGGCGTCGCGCTTGATGTATTCGCCGCCTTCGAGCGTCTCGCGCAGCATTTCGAAAGTCTGGTTCGTGCGCTTTTCCTCGACTTCTTCGAGCGAGGGCACGCGCTCGCGGCGGATGCGGCCTTTCGTGAGGCGGTTCATCTGCTCGAGCTTCCGGATCTCGCGACCGGCGACGAACGTGATCGCGCGTCCGCTGCGTCCGGCGCGGCCGGTGCGGCCGATGCGGTGCAAATAATCTTCGCTGTCCTGCGGGAGGTCGTAATTGAAGACGACTTCGATGTCATCGACATCGAGACCACGAGCGGCGACGTCGGTGCCGACGAGGAATTCGACTTTCTTGTCGCGGAAGCGCTTCATCACGCGTTAGCGCATGGCTTGGGTGACGTCGCCGTGGAGCTTGTCGGCGACGTAGGCGCGGGCGATGAGATGCTCGCAGAGCTGGTCGCACATTATTTTCTTAGCGCAGAAA